>DATGJA010000734.1:0-3732 GCA_035295445.1 Polyangiaceae bacterium
CGACGATGTCCGCCAGATCCGCGTCCGCCATCTCGGGCGCCACGTCGAGCTCGATGGACGCGGGGAAAGCTTCGGCGGGCAGGGCCGCGAGCTCCCCGCGACCTTCGAGCTCGCGTCCGAACTCGACGCGCGCGTCGCCGGCCGACACGTAGCGGACCGCGGTGACGCCCGGCACGCGCGCCAGCGCCGTACGCAGGGCGTCGACCTCGTCCTGGCTGGCTCCGTCCTTCAAGTACACCGACGCGCGCCCGGCGTGGGCCCATCGCTGCTCGACCGCGCGAAGGTTCGTGACCACGAGGAGCGAGGCGCCGAGACACACGAAGGCGACCGCGAGGGAAAAGACGCTCAACGCGTGGAGCCTCCACTCGCGGAGCATCCCTCTCTTTGCCCTGCGCGTCGTGCTCACCGACCACATCTCATCCTCCGTCCGTCTGTTTCGGGTGTGTCGTCCGGACTCTCGCTTCGCTCGAGCGTGCGGACCCCGCCCACGCGAGCGGGACTCAGTGGGGTAGCGGGCTCTCGTACTCCTCGGCGACGAACCCGTGCGGGACGTCGATCGCTTTGCCTTCGTCGAGCACGACCACACGCCGCGAGCGAACCTCGAGCAACGTCCGGTCGTGCGTGGCAAAAAGGACGGTCGTGCCGGTCTCGTGGATCTCTCCAAAGAGACCCAGGATGTCGATGGCCAGGTGCGGATCGAGGTTTCCGGTGGGCTCGTCGGCCAGGATGAGCGCCGGCTCCGAGACGATGGCCCGGGCGATGGCGACCCTCTGCTGCTCGCCTCCCGAGAGGACGGCCGCCGGATCTTCGCCTCGACCGCCGAGCCCGACGCGCTCGAGCGCCTCGCCCACGCGGGCTCGGATGAGGCGCTGGGGGAGGCCGAGGACTTCGAGCGCCACCGCGACGTTCTCGTAAGCGCTCCACGACGAGACCAGCTTGAAGTCCTGGAACACGATGCCGATGTTCCGCCGCAAGAACGGCACCGCGTCGTCCCGCAGCCGCGCCACGTCGCGACCGAGGAAGAGAATGCGCCCGTCGTCGACCGTCTCCGCCCGATAGAGGAGGCGAAGCAGGGTCGACTTGCCCGAGCCACTCGGGCCCGTCACGAAGACGAACTCGCCGCGCTCGATGACGAGGTTCATCCCCCTTAGTACCGGCGCACCCCGCCGGTACGACTTGTAGATGTTCTCGAAGACCAGGATCGGCCGCTGCGCCGCTTCGCGGGAGAATCGCGCTCCGCCGGCGCGCAGCACCGGACGAAAACGCTCCGGCGGGTCGCTGGAGGACATGGTAACCCGGGTATCAGCGGCGCAGACCGAGCGCAACTTTTCGCGGGTCCACCGCCGCTGCTCGTTCGGCCAGGTCCACCGCCCGCGCACCGTCGGTTCCCGTGGCAATCTCGCGGATTGGCCCACCATCGACCGCGTCGGCCAGAGCCAGCGCCTGCGCCACGAGCGGCTCGTCCAGAGGTAGGGGGACGTCCGCCGCGGCGCCCCCGCTCCGCGGCACCCGCACGAGTCGATGGGAGAGGAGGTCGCCGCGGTAACTCCAGCGAGCCGTCACGAGCTCGATCGTCCGCTGCTTCGCCGGGGCCGTTCGGTCCACGTAGAGGTGGCCGACGGCGTCGCCCGAGGTCGAGAAGAGGACGTGGGCCAGGTCCTCCGATCCTTCGACCCCGGAGCCGCTGAGGACCGCGTCCCGCAGCAGAAGCTCCCCCCGCCCCAGATAGGCCGCGAGGTCGAAGTCATGGACGCCCAGGTTCACGAGCACGCCCCACCGACTCGGCCGGCAGGGGCCGACGCGGCGCAAGTCGATCGCGACCACGGGCTCCTCGCGAATGAGGCGTGCCAGCGTGCGCACGACGGGGTTGAAGCGCTCGGAGTGTCCGACGAAGAGACGAGCCCCTCGACCGCTGCCGGTGAGCGTGCGGGCCTCGGCCGACGAGGCGCAAAGGGGCTTCTCGACGAAGACGTGACGCCCGGCGTCGAGCGCGCGACCCACGGTCTCGGCGTGGGCCTCGATGGGGGTGGCGACGAGGACGACGTCCGCGCGGGCGATCGCGTCGGCCTCGGACCGGAGCGCAGGGATGCCGCACGGCGAACACGCGTCGCCCCGCACGTCGAAGCCGCCGACCACCTCGAAGCGATTCTTCAGGGAGCCGAGGACGCGCGCGTGGCGCCGGCCCATGGCCCCGAGGCCGATGAGGGCCACCTTATGACGTCTCGTCGTCGCTCTGGCCACGAAGCCCGCGGGAACATGCCACGAGCCGCCGGCTGACGGCGAGCACAAAGGTGTCGTACTCTTCGCCGCATGAAGTGGCAGGAGCTCGGGCCCGCCGTGGGGCTCGTCTTGGTGATGGGCGCTTGTGAAGTTCACGTGGGGTCGCAGCCGGCCCCCCCCCCGCCGCCGCCTCCCCCCCGCGTGGGGGCCCCGCCCGCCCCGCCGCCTCCCCACCCGGTGGCGCCGGCGCCACCCCCCCCCGCGCATCCCGCCATGCCCGCGCCGCCCCCGGCGCCTCCCCACACCGCCGTCTTGCACGTCGCGCGGATCGTGCACCCGGCGCCGTTGGTCAACGAGGGCGCCGCCCGCCTGAACGTGGCCGCGCTTCGCCTCAAGTTGAAGCCGACCCGCCGCTGCGGGCCTCGCGAGATCACCCCCGGCCACTTCATCCACATCGACTGCAATCAGTACACCGCGCTCACCGCGGCGAAGCCGTTCAACGCGGTGAAGCTGCGTCTCTTGGTCCACGGGGCGCTCAAGCTCGACGCTCCGGTCGGAGCGCTCCCGGACGCCGTCGACCATCGCAACGACGGGACCGAGGGGCCCATCAAGGACCAGGGGCAGGTGGGATCCTGTACGGCGTTTTCGCTCTCGAGCGCGGTGGAAAACGGGATCCGCCGCCAGAACAAGGCCGACGTCATCTCGTCGCTCCACGTCTGGTCGCACTACGGCTTCCCGGACATGCGCACGGCGGGCGACGACAACCTGAACAAGCAGCTCGCGATCTGGCAAGACTGGCCCTACGACGAGCGCGTCGCGTGCGAGATCGACAAGAGCGGCGAGGGCGACTGCGGCCCCTACAACCCGCCCGTCGTCCCCGGCGGCGGCGCGGCCGACCCGCAGGTCCAGGCGAAGATCAAGGACTCGGACTCCAAGGGCCGCTGGAAGGTGACGGAGTACGACGAGGTCGAGGGCAACCCCGACTCGATCGCGGCCATCCTGGCGACCGGAGCGGACGTCTGGTTCTCGATGAACATCGGAAGCCCCTGGATGTCGCTCAAAGGGGACACGATCGCGGATTGGACGCCGGCGCAAATCGAGGGCGGCCACGCGGTTCTCTTCTCCGGCTACCGGCACCTCAACGGGCAGCGGCAGTTCTTGGTGCACAACAGCTGGGGCCCCGATTGGGGCGACCATGGGTACGCCTGGATCTCGGACAACGCGATCCGCCAGTACATCAAGCACGCGTACAAGGTCGTGGTCGTCGACACGAGCACGCCGCCGCCGCCGCCGAGCGATCCGAACGCCCTGACGGACGATGACTGCTCGGAGAGCCAGCTCGTCGACTCGGTCACCGGCCAGTGCGCCGCCATATGCCCCGACGATTCGCGACCCGCCAAC
This sequence comes from Polyangiaceae bacterium, assembly GCA_035295445.1. Taxonomy (GTDB): domain Bacteria; phylum Myxococcota_A; class Polyangia; order Polyangiales; family Polyangiaceae; genus Palsa-1150. Next base: position 3,622 of record DATGJA010000734.1, read on the forward strand.
GGCAAGTGCGACGTGGCGGGAGGGCATCGCTGACGCGGCGCGTTCCTCGCGCAGCCGCGTGCGGGGACGTTCGAGCCACGCCCGCTCCTCGCGCAGCCTCGTGCGAGGACG
>DATGJA010000735.1:0-8125 GCA_035295445.1 Polyangiaceae bacterium
AACGTCGAGAGGGCGCCCGTCGCGACGATGCCCGCGTTATACCCGATGAAGCCCCAGACGGCGGCGCCGTCCTTCCAGTCTCCGCCGACCACGCCCGAGCTGAAGAGGACCCCCGTGACCGTCCCCCAGCCCGCGCCGCTGGCGATGAACCCGAGGCTTCGCGGATCGGGCTGGAGCCACTCGCCGAACGCGTACCCTCCTAGGCCGCCGCCCGTCGCGGTCAGGAACGTGACCGTCGTCTGCGTCCGGAAGTCCCACGTGCTCGAGCTGCCGTTGCCGGTCATCTGCCACTGGAGCCCGCCCATGGCGATCCCCTCGACGCCCCCGAGGAGCAGCCCCGTGGCCATCGACGACGCCACGCCGCGATCGAACTCGGCGGCCTGGTCCCAGAAGTAGATGCCGACCGGCACCGCCGCGCCGAGCGCGAGCGGCGCGATGAAGGCAATCCCGGGATCGTCCACCTTGCCGAGCGCGTCGACCCAGATGCCGGACCCGACCCCGTACGCGATGCCGACGCCATAGAGGTAAGCCATCTCGCCGGGGCTGCGGTAGCGGCTCGCGGGCGGGGTCGGTGGGGGCACCTGGGGCGCGACCGCGGGAGGTTGCGGATAGGGCGCGGGGGCAGGGCCGTACCCTGGAGGCGGCGGCGGTCCGTAGGGAGGGTACTGCGGCGCGGGCGCCGGCTGCGGATACGGCTGGGGGTAGGGTTGCGGGTAGGGTTGCGGATACGGCTGCGGATACGGCTGCGCGGGAGGGGGCTGCGGGTACGGCTGCGCGGCCGGCGGAGGATAGGGCTGCGCGGGGGGCGGATACGGTTGCGCGGGCGTTTGGGCCGCCGCGGTCGAGACCCAGGACAGGGCCGCGATCGACGCGATACGTACGCTCCCTACGCGCATGTGTCCTCCCGAGAAGTCATTGCAAGGTCGCCCGCGCGATCGCGCGAGGGTCGAACTCGTAGCCGAGCTCGCGAGACATCAGATCCTTGACCGCCTGCTGAACGGGCTTGTCTTCGTAGAGCACGGCGTACACCTCGGACGTGATGGGCATGTCGACGCCGAGCTTTCGCGATAGCTGGTAGGCGCTCTGCGCGGTCTTCACCCCTTCGGCCACGTGGCCCAGCGTGGCCAGCACCTCGGGGAGCTTGCGGCCCCGGCCCATCTCGTGGCCGACCGTGCGGTTGCGCGAGAGGTCCCCTGTGCACGTGAGGACGAGGTCGCCCAACCCCGCCAGCCCCGCGAGCGTCAGGGCCGACCCGCCACGCGCCATGGCGAGCTTCGCCACCTCCGCGAGCCCGCGCGTGATGATGGCGGCGCGCGTGTTGTGGCCGAAGCCGAGGCCGTCGACCGCGCCGGCCGCGATGGCGATCACGTTCTTGAGCGCCCCGCCGCACTCGACGCCCACGACGTCGCTGCTCGCGTAGGTGCGGAGGTACGGCGTATGAAACCGCTTTTGCACCCGCTCGCCGACGCCCCCGTCGTGCGCCGCGACGACCACCGCGGTCGGCAGTCGGGACGCGAGCTCCTTCGCGAAGCTCGGCCCCGAGAGGAACGCGAGCTGCGTTCGCGCGTGCGCTGGGAGCTCTTGCTCCATCACCTCGTCCATGAACATGAGGGAGTCGTTCTCGATTCCCTTGGTCGCCCCGACGATCGGCACGCCCGGGCCGAGGTGCGGCGCGGCGGCGCGCATGACCTCCCGCGTGGCGTGACTCGGCACGACCGACACGACCATCTGGGCGCCGTGCAGCGCTTCGGGCAGGTCGTGGCAAGAGCGCACCCGCTGCGGGAGCGTGACGCCCGGCAGGTATCGCGCGTTCTCGCGCGTGGCGTTGATCGCGTCGCATAGGTCCGCGCGCCGCGACCAGAGCGCCACCTCGCCGTCCTTCTCCGCGAGGAGCTTCGCCAGCGCCGTTCCCCACGCGCCGGCGCCCAGCACGGCGACGTTCATGTCGCCACGTTAGCATGCCCGGTCCCGCGCTATGCTGGGCGCCCGCATGCTCCGGCGATACCTCCTTGGCTCGACGCCGTGCCTCGCCGTCGCCGCGGGCATCGCGGTCGGCCTGGTGACGGTGGGCGCTTGCTCCCCGAACACCGTCTGCAAAATCGGGGGTCCCATCAACGATCCGTCCAACCGGACGCTTCGCCGAAGCATCATGAGCTTCGGCCTCGGGCAGTTTTGCCACGAGATGACGACGCGCAACGCCCCGCTTCGCCTGTCGCCGGACGCGCCGGTGATCGGTCGGTTCTTCCCGCAGCAGTGCACCCAGCAGGTGCTCGACAACGGTGACCTCTGGGTCCAGTTCGGCGGCTTCGGCTACGCGTGGACGAACCTCTCGAAGAAGGTCACGTTCACGTCGACCGCGACGATTCAGTACAACCAGGACTTCAAGTGCGCCGACGACAACGCCATCTTCGCGTACTTCGACACGCGCTCGGTGTCGCCGCCCGCGTTCGGACTGACGCTGATCGAGCAGCCGGTCGCGAACCTCGTGCAGGGGTGGATCAAGCCGTTCGCGGACACGTTCGGCCAGCAGATGGTCTCGGGCCAGCTCGCGCAGGGGTTCACCGTCATTCAGGAGACCAGCGGAAACACCGACTTCTCGATCGGCCATCTGCCCCTCGGGCAACGGCCCGCTCACCCGTACGACCAGCACGGGTCGAGCCGCGTCACCTACGAGAACCTCCGCACCGAGGTCCACTCCGGGGAGCGCGACTTCATCGGGCCCATCACCGTGGACGGGTCCGGGCGGGCCGTGTTCATGCGAATTCACCTCGACGGCATGCCCGCCGTCGACGTCTTCCTCGTGCCGAAGAACGAGGGCGACGCGTCCCTCCAGCTCTATTACCAGTACGGTCCTGCGGGCCCGCTCGCGTACCCGCCTCGCTTTGCGGACGTCATCCAGTATGGTGTCGACTATCAGCGGGCGGTGCCCGTTCCACCCGGCATGTACTATGTAATCGTCGACAACACGCCGACCGCGGGCCAAGCGGCCCCACCCGCGCCAAGCCTGCTGGGCATGGTGGCCGACACCCCGGCAGTCATCAACTACGCGATCGAGATCGGTGACGCCCCTTGAAGACCGAAGAGCCCCCGCAGGCCGACATGGAAGGTAAGGCCGGGGACAAGGACGACGAGGGAGATCGGCCTCCGGGCGGCGGGGCGGTGGGGGGAACGGAAAGCGGCGGCCCCAGCCGCGGCGCGACCAACGGGACCGCTCGTGCGACCGACGCGGCCCAGGCCTCGGAGCCGCCGCGCTCGGCCTCCGACCTCCCGCCCGTGCAGCGGTCGCGCGTCCTGCGATCCGTGTACTGGCTCCTCTGGTTCGGCCTCGTCCCGATCACGCTCGCTTGCGTCGTCGTCTGGGCTTTGACGCCTCCGAGCGGGGCAGAGTTCACCGGCGCGCTCGGGTTCGCACAGTCGCTCGTGCATGGGCAACCGGTTCCCGTCGGCATCGTCCTCTTCACCGTGTTCGCGATCGCCCTGTGGGCGGCCCGCCACGATCTTCCCTTCGCCAAGCACGCGCATCCGCCGATTCGATCGGATCTGTCGCCCCGCCTGCGGGTGCAGTTCGAGCGCGCCCGGGTGCTTCTCGACGAGTCCGAAGCGATCTTCACCAAGCACGAGCGAGCCATCGTGCGCGACCTGACGGCCAAGGAGCGCGATCGCCTTCGCGCGAGCCTCGACGCGCTGCGCGACGCGATGGACCGGGTGCCGCTCGACGAGGACGGCTTCCTCGAGGCGCTGGCGCACGCCGACGGGGAGGTCGACGTGCGCCTGGGTCGCTGGCGCAAGAGCGAGGTCCGCGAGTACCTCGAGGCGATTCTCATGGCGGTGGCCGTCGCCTTCGCGCTGCGCGCCTTCGTGATCGAGGCGTTCAAGATCCCGAGCGGCTCGATGATCCCGACCCTCATCGTGGGGGATCACATCTTCGTCAACAAGTTCAGCTACGGCCCGGCGATCCCGTACACCCACGCCCGCGTGTGGACGAGCATGCCGCCCAAGCGTGGCGACGTCATCGTGTTCGCCTTCCCGGAGCACCCGGAGCAGGACTTCATCAAGCGGGTCATCGCGATCGAGGGCGACACGCTCGAGGCGCACAACGGCCACCCCATCGTCAACGGGTGGCCCGTTCCGAGCTGCTTCGTGGGGCCCTGGTCGTACAGCGATTTCGACACGCCGCAGCGCCACGAGGGGGACCTCTACGTCGAGTACCTGGGGGACGAGTCGTTCCTGACGTTTTACGACAAGGCCTCGATGGGGTTCAGCGAGCAGGGGCCTTTCTACGCGAAGAAGGGCGAGGTGTGGGTCATGGGCGACAACCGCAACAACAGCCATGACTCGCGCATGTGGTTCAACGGCCAGGGCGGGGGGGTGCCGTTCGAGAACATCCGGGGGCGCGCACTCTTCGTCTGGCTGAGCGTCAGCGACTCGTTCGATTGGTCGCGCGAGGGCGCGCCGGTCATGGGCCGGCCCCGGTTGCCTCCGACCGCGCGCGGCCTGAACGCCCGCTTCGAGAAGTGTCTGGCGGACCGTCCGTCCGTGACGCTGCCGCCCGCGGGTCATCCCTGAGCCGGACCATCGTGCGGATCCTCGCGGTCGCGTTCGCATTGGCAGCGTCGGCATGCGCAGCGGTGTTGGCCGCCCCGGCCCGCGATCCCATGCGTTGCGAGCGCGACCCTTCGTGTTCACGCTACCGCGCGGGATACGTCGATTGCACCCGCCAGTGCAACGACGACCCCGAGTGCGTCGATCGCTGCACGCAGACGCAGGTCGACAGACCGAAGTAGAGAGCTAGGCTTTCGTCGACAAGGGGTTCTTTGCCGTGCGCTTCTCTTGTGTCCTCCTCCTCGGCCCCGTGAGTCTCGCGAGCCTCTGCGCCGCGTGCGGGGGGTCGACTCGCGGCGCGCCGACCGACGCGGGGACGGCGACGCCGGACGTGGCGATGGCGGTCGCCCTGGATGCTGGATGCGACGGCGGGGGCACCGGGGCCCTGACGGGGACGCTGGATCTCGCCCAGCCCTTCGTCGATGCCATGACGCAATGGGCTTCGGCTCAGGTCAACCTGTTCAGCGTGTTCCCCTCGGGAACGCAGAGCCCCAAATACACGGTCACGCTCGACTCGCAAACGCACGAGTGGGCGTTCGGCTGCCTGACCGCTGGGGGTCACTACTACGTGCAGGGCGTGGCCCACTTCAACGTGAGCCCCAACGGCGCGTCGATCCCCGTCGTCGTCGGTCCGCTGACGGTGCCCTCGTCCGACAAGGTCGCCTTGCAGATCCAGCCCGTCCAGGTGGAGGTGCTTGAGTCGCGCGGCAAGGGGACCGCCATGGTCGTCAATTGGGCCAGCGTCCAAGTCCACGATCCCGGCTCCGGGGCCGCGGTGATGGGCGCCACCGTGACGATCGACACGGGCACGGGGACACCGCATCCCATCCCGCCGGCGGTGGATCCGAACGGCATGCGAGCCTACTACACGACATTTCTCACGCCGCCGGTCGCGCAGTCGACGTACACGGTCCACGTCGCCGCTCCGGACGGTGGAGCCCCGGCTTCTTCGTCGTGGCAAGTCGCGGCGGATGTGCCGAACTTCGACGGCATGATCACCTCGCCGGCCATGGGCGCCACGCTTTCATTGACTGCGCCGCTGACCGTCACTTGGGCCGTCGAGCCGCAAGCGGACTTCGACCAGCTGACGCTCTTCTTCAAGCCCGAGGGCGGCTCCTATCTATCCACATACGAGTCCCCCGCACCCGACCCGCCGGACGGGCCCCAGGCCGGCAGCGAGACCATCCCTGCGATGTACTTTGCATCGGGCGGGCCTGGCGCCTACTTGCTCAACGTGGCCTATACGAAGGCCAATTGTCCGGCGACGGCAGCGGGGTGCGTTCTCGCCCAGGCGGTGGCGGACGTCCAGTTCACCGGGCAGTGAGTGACGGCTTCAGAGCGCGAGGCGGAAGTGCACCGCCTTCGGCCGGGTCAACCCCTCGAAGCCGACCGCGCTCAGGCTGACGCCGCGTCCCGAGTCCTTCCAGCCGCTCCAGGGCAGGGCGGGATCGAGGTAGTCGCACCGGTTCATGAAGACCGTACCGCACTCGAGGGACGCCGCGAACCACGACGCTCGCGCGCGGTCCGACGTCCAGACGCTGGCCGTCAGCCCCAAGCGGGAGTCGTTCATCCGCGCGAGCGCCTCTTCGTCCGAGGCGACCGGCGCGACCGGCAAGATGGGACCGAAAGACTCGCGCCGGAAGAGGTCCATGTCCTGGGAGCCGTCCGCAACGAGCGTCGGCTCGAAGAAGCGCCCTCGGCCGCCGGCGGTCGTGGCCTTGCCTCCGGTCAAGACGCGCGCGCCCCGCGACGACGCGTCGCGCACGAAGGCCTCGAGCTCGGCGACGTGGTGGGGTTGTGCGATCGGGCCCAGCGTCGTCGCTCCGTCCGTGGGGTCGCCCATGGCGTAGGCGCGGACGAGCGGCTCGGCCATCTCGAGGAAGCGGCGGTATACGGCCTGGTGCACGTAGACGCGCTCTACCGCGCAGCAACTTTGCCCCGCGTTGTACATCGCCCCGTCGACCACGTTTTCGACGGTCTTCGCTAGGTCGCAATCGGCCGCGACGTACGCCGGGTCGTTGCCTCCGAGCTCAAGGCAGGGGTGCAAAAACCGCGCACGCCCGGCCTCGACGATCCGATGCCCGCCGAAGATGCTGCCTGTGAAGACGACGTGGTCGACCCGCTCGTCCGCGACCATGCGCTCGCTCGCGGTGTGGTCGCAGTGGAGCGCCTGCACGAGCGCTGCGGGCGCGCCGCCCTCGGCGAAGGCGCGCGCGAAGTGCTCCCCGCAGAGAGGAGTGCGCGGACTGTGCTTGACGATGACCGCGTTGCCGGCGAGCACGGCCGGGACGATGCAGTTGACCGCCGTGAGGAGCGGGTAGTTCCACGCCGGCAAATCCAGCACGACCCCCAGCGGCTCGTGCACGATGCGCCGCTCGAACCCCGGCACCGGCGGCAGTGTAGTCGGCGCGAGCGCATCCTTCGCGATCGACATCATGTGGCGGCCGCGCGCCGCCATGGTCTTGACCTCGCCGCGTGCCTGCGAGAGCGGCTTGCCCATCATGCGCGTGATGTCAGCGGCGATCTCATCGCTTCGCGCTTCGAGCGCGGTGAGAGCGCGGTCGCACAGAGCGACGCGATCGTCCAGGAGGCTCGTTCTCCAAGCGCGCGCGGCGGCGTGGGCGCGATGCAGGGTTGCGCCGACGGCGGCCCCGTCGGCGAGGGTCACGGTGCACGCCGGGTCGCCGGTGTAGGGATTGTCGGTGACGAGGTCGGTCATGTAGGATCGCGAGTCTAACCCGACGGAAACGTGCGATCTGCGCGGCCGGGGTGGAAAGTTCTCAAGATACGCTCGCGGCTGCCGTCCATCCCCTCTCGAGAGCAAAGAACAAGGGTTACGGCATGGTCGCGAGCAGCATGGAGGTCTCTGCCCTACAGCCGACGGGTCCGACGCAAGAGGTGTCTCCCGTCGCCTCTCCCCAGACGCGCCCCGCGGCGCCACCTCCCGCGGCGGCGGGCGTGTCCGCCACCATTTCGCGAGCGGGCGAGCTCCTTAGCCGGATGCAGCAGCTCGCCCAGAAGGACCCATCCCGGTTCACCTCGGTCGCAATGGATGCGTCGCAGGCGCTCCAGGCCGCCTCCGCTTCGGAGTCCGGCGACAAGGCGCGATCGCTGAAAGACCTGGCGAGCGGCTTCGCGCAGGCGGCGAGCACGGGCTCCCCTGCGCCGGTCCATCGTGCCTTGGCTAGAGCGGCGGGGCACGGACGTCACCGCCACGGGCGTGCCGGGCCGTCGATCGCGTCGACTAGCTCGCCCATGACGGACAAGGCGCAAGCCGCACTCTCGCAAGTGTCGGAGCAGGTCGATCAGGCGCTTGGCCTGAGCACCGCACCCATGGGGCCATGGCTGCCGCGGCAATCGTGACGCGCATGGGGTTGCGGCCAGGAAGGTAGCGTGTCGTGCTCAGGGGTCCGCGCTCGAGTCGCGTCCCGGAGCGCTCACGCAGATCGACACATTTCTCCCCACCGGGAAGGTCGATGCGTTCGGCGTTACAGAAAAGCACCCAGCAGAACGAGCTGTTGAT
>DATGJA010000736.1:0-13454 GCA_035295445.1 Polyangiaceae bacterium
GGCTCGCCGACTCGAAGAAGCTCGTCGTCCACGGCGATACGTCCCTCGGCGAGGCCTGGGCCCGCGCGATCGCCCTGCGGATGGGCCTCGACTTCGTCTCGCCCGACGCGCTCGTCCAGCTCCTGTCGCTCGACCCCCACGACGCGCTGCGCGCGCCTTGCCCCGAAGCGCACGTCGGACAGTGCTGGGACGCCCGGGGCGAGCGGTTCTGCGCGGACGAGTCGCTCGTCTCCGCCGTCGCGGGGGACCTCGCCAAGCTTGGACAACTGGGCGTGGACGTCGTGCGGGTCGATTGCGTCGTCACCTGCACCCGCCGGCTCAACGAGGGCGTCGCCAAGGGACTGACGCGCTTTCACCTCGACCTTCACGCCATGGAACGCCTCGCGCTCGAGGCGCGCCGCCGGTCGGACGCCGACGTCGTCGTCACGTGCGGGAAGGTGGGCGGGTTCGACCGGTACCCGGCCGCTTTCGGCCCCATGGGCGGACGGCTCCACGCGGTCGACGTCGAGGGCCGCGCCCGAAGCGACTACTCGATCCCGGGCCTCGGGCGGATCGCCTTCGTGCGCGACGCCGACGACCGACACCTGCTCGTCAGCATGGCGTCGCTCGTCGGCAAGTGGGTGCGCGACCTGCTGATGGCGCGCATCGTGCGCTACCACCGCGAGGCGGATCCGGACCTCCCCGACGCCAGCGGGTACCATGATCCGGTCACGTCGCGCTTCGTCGAGGCGACGCGCCTCGCCCGCAAACGGCGCTCCCTGCCGGACGACTGCTTCGAGCGGCGAGCGTGCGGCCCGGTCACTTCGCCGCCGCGAGCCACGCCGCGAGCTTCGCGATCTTCTCGTCCTTCGTCAGCTTGAGCGGCGCGAGCTTGTCGCTCGGGGTCGTCGTGTCCAGGACGAGCTCCTCGTCCCCGACGGCGCCGACGAACGCGCCCTTTCGGGCCGCCACGTACTCGGCCTTCGCGCGATCGGGCGCCTCTTGCACCACGAAGAGCGCGGCTTCGTCCCCCAGCGCCTTCACCGGCACCGCCCCGGGCTTGAGGCGAAGCGCGCGGAAGGAGTCCTTCGCCCCCGCCGCGTCGGCGCGCACCATCGCCACGTCGCGCCAGCGCTTCTCGCCGTCCTTGTAGTACCCCACCGCGGAGGAGCCGGCCCCGTCGAGCCCCGGCGGGTCCTTGGGGTGGAACGAGATGCCGAGGGCGATGCGGGATGTCGTCGGTAGCGCGGTCGCGGACGCCGGCAGATCGGTCCCGCCGGGCAGCCGGTCGCCGATCTCCTTGGCGATGGCGCCGGTGGAGCGCTCGTTGGCCTTGGCCATGGCCTCCGGCGTCATCTTCGCGTCCTCCGTCACGAACGTCAGCTCCGCCAGGTAGCTGCCCCGCCACACGTAGGCGTTGCTGCTGCTCATCGCGCCGGCGGCGCCGGCGGCGAACGTCTTCACGGTCGCGCGCGCCGGATCCCCGTCGGCCACCACGCGGTCCGTGAACATCGCGTACGCGCCTTCGACCGTGCGAAAGCGCGAGAGGTTTACCTCGACGCTGCTCGGCGCCCCCGAGCCGTCCACGTAACGCAGGACGACGACGCGATCGAGGCCGAAGCGCTTGTACACGTCGCACTCGCCGTCGAAGGCGGTCGTGCACACCTCGTCCATCGAGAACTTCCCCTTGTCCCCGTACGTCTTCGGCTCGCCCTGCGGATCGAGGCAGAACCCCCCCGCGGCGCGCGGCACCATCGGCGCGCTGACCGCGTCGGTGTCCTGCCCGCCGCCCCCCGCGCAAACGTCCGCCCGAGCGGATGCGGCGGACGCCGGGGGCGGGGGAGGCGGGGGGCTCGCGGACTCCTCGTGCTTGTCGCATCCCGCGCTCGCGGCGACGAGCGCCGCGGCGAGCAGCCGCTGGCAGGGGAGTCGAACCGGTTGCATGGGTGCAGGGGCCCGGCCTTTGGTAGCACAACGCGGCGCCGGGTCCGCACGTTTTGCAAGGGGTGGAAATCGTTGCTGCGCGCCGGGGGCGCCGAGTCGACGCATCGGTGGTCGCAAGCGCGGCCGCACGCGCGGGAACAAGGCACGAACGCGGGAAAAAGCCCGGGGGCACGAGGCTTGCTGAAGCTCACCCCTCGGGAAGGTCCATGTCGCCAAAGGGACGCGCACCGAGCCGTGGCTTCACGCTCATCGAGCTGATGGTCGTCGTCATCATCATCGGCGTCCTGGCCATCCTTGCGATCCCCTCGATGTCGCTGATGCTCTACGACCGCGACGCCTACAACGACGCCGGGTCGATCATGGGCTTCTTGCGCGACGCGCGCACGCGCGCCGTCGGGCGGGGGGGCGCCGTCCTCGTGAGCCTCGACGCCGACCCGACCGACTCGACCCGTCGGGGCACCTTCCTCATGTACGAGGCCGTCAGCGCCAACGCGACGGGCACCGGAGGCGCCGAGACGCCCCTCGGCAACTGCAAGCTGCCGACCGACTGGACCCTCGCGAACCTCACGCCGATCGCCTGGTTCAACATGAACGGGAAGCTCGAGCAGAACGCGGGCATCACGACCACCCTTTACGCCTACGCCGCCGCGACCGGAAACACCGCGACGAAGACCGCGTTCACCAACGGCTACGTCTGTTACACGCCGCTCGGACGCTCCTACGTGATCACGGGCAACGCCCCGGTCGCGAAGCCCACCTTCGACGGGCAGCTGCCGACCGTGAACCCGATCGAAGCGCTCGTCGCGCGCAGCGGCGGCGGGACGCTGCGGAGCGTCCTCGTCCCCCCCAACGGGATGGCTCGCCTCTTCTCGCACCAGTGACATGACGACGCAAGCGTCCCTCCACCCCCGCCGCGATCGATCGCGCCGCCGCGCGGCGTCGGCCGCGTACACGATGGTCGAGGTGCTCATGGCGCTGACGATGATGTCGGTCGGCGCTGCCGCCGTGATCAGCATGCAAAAGACGAGCATGCAGAGCAACCTTGACGCGCGCCGCGGGGACGTCGCGTACTCGCTGCTCCAGCTCTGGGTGGAGCGCCTTCGCAAGGACGCGATGACCTGGACGCTGCCGAGCCCCACCAACCCGTCGCAGAGCAACTTCTCGAGCACTCAGTTCCTGAAGAGCGTGCCGAGCGGCTGGTTCGCTCCGACCGCGCTCGCGGCGGCCTCCCCGCCGATCAGCCCGGGCTTCGACATCCTCGGCCGCGACCTGCCGCAGGCGAGCCTCGCGAACGCACAGTTCTGCGTCCACATCCGGCTGACGTACCTCGTCAACAACACGACCATCGGCAAGGGCGGCATCGCCAACTCGCAGGACAACCTGATCCGCGCGGATCTGCGCATCCTCTGGCCCCGCAGCCTGAGCGATCCGTCGGCGCCGGTCGCGTCGGACGGCGTCTGCGGCACCGTCGCAACGGCCGACATCCCGGATCCGTCGGTCTACCAATCGATTTACGTCACGACGTCCATTGGCCAGAACACTACCCAATGAAGGCCTCGCCGCGACTCCCCCGATCGGTTATCGCTCGCCGCCGCCGGCGGAGGGCGGGCTTCACGCTCGTCGAGCTCACGGTGTCGCTGCTCGCCGGGCTCCTCGTCGCCATCGCGATCGTCGGCCTCTCGAAGGAGGCAACGCGGTCCTTCCACGAGGAGGTCCGCGCCTCCGCCGCCGAGGCGTCGCTGCGGACGGCGATCGACCGGCTCCGCGCCGACCTCGCCCGCGCGAGCTACATGAGCACGGCCAACATCTTCGCCGACCCGAGGATCGCCCACGTCCTCGGGGGTCCGAACGTCGCCGCCAACACCGCGGCGACGTATCCGGGCATCGGCAAGCTCCAGGGAGTCCGGCTCTACGAGGGGTCCCCGGCTCAGAACTCGGCCCTCGGCCTCACCCTGTCGAGCTGGAACGGCGCGATCGCGCCCGACAAGATCGAGATCGCCGGCAACATGACGGGCTCGGAGCAGTTCGAGATCCAAGGGATTACCCCGCTCGCCGCTGGCGGGACGTGCACGACCATCCTGCTCTCGACGCAGCCCGCGGCGTATCGCGTCCTCAACAACAACAACGCGACGAACGAAGCCGGCGTGAACACGCCGACGGCCGCGGCCGACACCGAGATGGCGAACCTGTTCCATCCGTCGTCGGACCTCGCGAGGCAGTTCATCGTCCGCATCGTCGACAACGCCGGGTGCACCCAGTATCTCCCCACATGCAAGGGCGTCCAGACGGCGGGCCTCGTTCTCAACGGCGCGTTCCAGCCGTACGTCCTCGTGACCGGCGCTCCGATCATGGCGACGGACGCCGGGACGGTGTGCGGCGTGCAGGGCAACGCGGCGGGACAGGGGTTCGTGAACCCGGTCCAAGTCGTCCGCTGGGAGATCCTGGGACCGGCGCCGACCGGGGCGGACCAGGAGCCGCAGCAGGACGTGACGGCGCTCGGCAACCAGTTCACCGGGGTGGCGGAGGCGGGCGCCGGCGACCCGAACAAGTACGACCTGACGCGGATGTACCTCGACGCGGCCGGAAACGTCGTCCCGGACACCGAGGAGGTCGTGGCCGAATACGCGGTCGACCTCGACTTCGCGTTCACCGTCGACACGTCGGTGGACACGACGGGCGGAACGCCGACGCTGACGACGTACGACTTCGACAGCAACGGCGACACGCACAATCAGCTCGCCGCCGACGACGCGACGACCGGGACGAAGCCGCAGCGCATCCGCTCCATCCGCGTGCGCCTCGTGACGCGCGCGGCCCAGGCCGACCGCAGCGTGAACATCCCGCTGACGGACGGCGGCGTCCCGTACATCTACCGCTACTGCCTCCAGCCGGGTGGCTGCAACAGCACGACCGCGCTCCAGTGGGCGCGGGCGAGGACCGTGACGACCGAGGTCGCTCTCCGCAACCAGGCGAGGTACTTCTACTGATGCGTACCCGTAGGGACACGGCCAAGCGGCGCGCGGCGCGCCGGCAACGCGAGACGGGGGCGGCGATGTTCGTCGTGTCGATGACGCTCGCCGTGCTGGCCTCGGTGGGCCTGTTCGCCCTCGCCGCCGCGTCGACCGAGGTCAAGACGAGCGGCGCCGAGCGCCAGGCGACCCAGACACATTACCTGGCCGACTACGGGACGACTGGGGTCGCCCGCGAGACTTCCACAGGCCGGATCGGGGCGTACGTGCAGCAGATGCTGGCGCCCAAGACGGTGGATACGTGCGTCTCGCTGCCGCTGCCCGCCGGCGTGAGTGACCCGCTCATCAAGGCCTGCCGTCGCCTCGAGATGCAGGATTTCATCGCGGCGTGGTCCGCCCCGCCCACGATCGCCTACGGATCGAGCTCCGGCGGCGCGACCGCGCCGAACCAGGTCGGCATCGCACCCGGCAGCCTGGGGACGACGACGACCGTTCCCGCGTTCTTCGTCGAGCTTACGAGTCCCGAGAAGTGGACGGCCCCCGCGCGATACGGCCTCAATCTCAACATGTGCTTCATCCAGGTGACCGCGTCGTCGATCGGGATCACCAAGCCGACGCTGGGCGGGACGACCAACTACTCGCACGAGGACACCGAGATGCAACGCGCGCGGTATGTGGCCGGGCCCACCCAGTGTCCATGGTGAGGAGAGTACGTCCATGAAGTGTCAAGTGGCTCGAACTCTGATCGCGTCGTCGGCGGGCGCCCTCGTCCTCGCCGTCGGCGCGGGGGCGCGCGCGCAGCAGCTCGACGTCAACCCGCCGCTGCCCAACGTCCTGCTCCTCATCGACAACTCGGGGTCGATGGAGCGGATGATCGACGGCCACTTGCCGGAGGACAACGTCAACGGCACCAACCAGTGCAACGTCACGTGCAACACGGCGACCCCGCCGGTGTGCACCTTCGGCGCCGCGCCCACCTCGCCCAACCGGTGGAACACGCTTCTTCAGTCGCTCACGGGCACGCCGACGAACGGGTACGGGTGCATCGCGATGCCTCGCACGGCGGGGAGCACCTTCGCGACGGAGTACCAGATCAACGGCGTCTCCCCGTACGACACCGGCTACTACCTGCAGTACCACCGGCCGGTCGCGATGGATACGTCGACGAACCCGGCGACGGCATGCGTCTACGCGCCCGGGAGTCTGCCGGGCGCCGTCACGCCGAACGGCGTCGGGCACAAGGGGTGGGGCGCCGGCGGCAACGCGACCGACTTTCCCGCGAACGCCCTCGTCACCCGCGCGTTCGGTTTGCTCGACGCGAACACGAGCGGGTGCCAGTACCTGCGCAACGCGGACGGCGCGCTCGGCTCCTTCCAGGACCTGATGCGCTTCGGTTTGATGACGTTCGACCAGGACACCGACCCGGGCATCGGCGTCTCGACGGGCCCCAACCCGCAGGTCGCCGTGGCGCCCTTCACCGGCATGTGGAGCTACTTCCCCGGGTGGAACGGGACCGGCACTTCCGTCGCCGCGACCGGTAAGCCGGCGAGCTGCCTGGCCGCCGCGCAGATGTTCGAGGTGGGCGCCCGCAACCCGGCGGCGCCGCCGTGGGAGGGGCGGATGATCCCCTTCCCGGCCGACGAGAAGACGAGCACGCGCCAGCAGACCAACGCCTCCATCCAGAACGTCCTCCTCGCGACGCGCCCCTACGGAGCGACGCCGCTCGCCGGCATGATGGCCGACGCGCAGTATTATTTCGTGAACGACCCCACGGGTCCGAACGGGAGCACCAGCGGCGTGGCGAACGACGCGCTGTCCCAGGGGCAGTGCCGGCAGGACTACATCATCCTCTTGACGGACGGCGCGCCCAACCTCGACCTGCGCCCCGATTGCGGCGCTCAGGACAACCCATCGACGCCGTGTCCGTACCCGCACCCGGAGTACATCGCAGCCGGCCTCCTCTCCGGCGGCGCTTCGTCATTCCCCGTGACGACGTTCGTCATCGGCTTCGCCGTGTCGTCCGTGCAGGACGGGAGCACCCTCGTCAATTGCTCGCAGCTCAACACCCAGACGGCGACGCAGTGCACCAGCGGGGATCCCAAGTTCGCCGCGTGCTGCGAGCTCCAGCGGATCGCCGTCGCCGGTGGGACGCAGCACGCTTACTTCGCCGACACGCCCGGCGATCTGACCAAGGCGCTCGGCCAGATCCTCAGCTCGATCGCGAAGCAATCGACGACCCGTACGGCGCCCGTGTCGGCGCCCCTCTCGACGGGCGGCGTCTACGACCCGAACGCGGCGAGCACGACGAGCCAGGAGAGCTTCTACGCGTCGATGAACCCATCGCCGGGGCAGCCTTGGTCCGGGGACGTGCAGCGGCAGCGCTACATCTGCGGGGCGGCCACGCAGCCGAGCTTCCCGACGATCTCGGCCGGGGACGACTTCGCGTCCAATCTGAACACGAACTCGCCCACGCGAAGCGTCATCGCCTTCCAGCCCGCCCCGTTCGGCGGCGGCACCAACCCGCCGGACGCGACGCAGACCATCCGCCCCTTCTACACGAAGGCCGCGAGTGCCGGCGACGGGCTGGCCCAGTACACCGTGACGACGTTCGCGGGCGATCCCGTCAACAACGTCGTCCCGAACATCACCCCGTCGGCCCTGAACCTCCCCGCGACGTGCCCGTACACGTCGAACCAGGGCTTCGGCCAGCAGACGCTGCCCGCGGCCGAGTGCCGGTCGATGCTCCTCGATTTTGCCTTCGCGCAGCCGTACACGTACTCGGGCCGCTCCGACTTCACGTTCGTCTCGCGCGTCGGAAACGCGTTCGGAGACGTCTACCACGCGACCCCGGCGGTGGTGGCGGCGCCGGGGTCGCTCTTGCGCGACGACTCGTACGACGCCTTCCGGACGACGTGGGCCAAGCGCGAGCAGATGGTCTACGTCGCCACCAACGACGGCCTTCTCCACGCCTTCTGGGCGGACGCGACGCAGAACCAGAACAACGAGCGCTGGGCGATGCTGCTCCCCGCGGTGATGCCGAGCTTGCGCGGATCGTACCCCGCGACGGACAGCTTCCTTCTCGACGGGTCGCCCGTCGTCAAGGACGTCGTCTGGGAGCGCGGAGCCGGGGTGGTGGGCACCGCCACGTCCTGGCACACGATGCTGGTCGCGGGCTTCGGGCCGTCGCAGCGCGGGTACTACGCGGTCGACGTCACGAACCCCAGCAGTGCTGCGAGCAACGCGAGCTTCGTCTCGGCCCTGGCCAGCCAGACGCCCGGGCCGAACGTTCCCAAGGCGACGCCGATCGGCCCGACCTTCCAGTGGCAGCTGACGCGAATGCCGCCGACCAACTACCAGATCTTCGGGGCGCACTCGGCGACGCCCGCGATCACCACGCTGTTCTTCGACCCTGACGGCAACGGCCCGCGCGAAATCGGAGTCGCGATCTTGCCGGGCGGCTGGGACACGCCGGCGACGACGCCGTCCAACCCGCTCGGCTGCGCGCGCTGGACGTCTCACCCGCTCAACGGCCTGACGTATACGGACGCGCAGCCGCCGGGCACGTCGTTCCAGGCGCGGCAGTACGTGCGCTGCTGGGGCAGCACCGGCTCGGAGGGGGACTCGGTCGTCGGCCGGTCGCTCGCGATCGTGCGCCTCGACACGGGCGAAATCGTGCGCGTCTTCATGCGCCAGCAGGACGTCAACCAGGCGACCGACACGCTCTGGAATGCGACGCCCAAGCGCCTCGTGACCGACACGCCGCTCGACTCGCCGATGACCGGGACCCCGATCGTCTACCCCGGCGACGTGGGCGCGGACGCGACCAAGATCTTCATCGGCGACCAGGACGGGACGATCTGGAGGTTCGACGTGTCGAGCACGGACCCGACGGCGTGGAGCGGAAAGCTCTTCTTTGACCTCTACAACGGGACCACCGACACGTTGAGCACGGCGTGGACCGACGGGGAGCCCATCGAGGTCACGCCGGTCATCTCGCTGGATACAGCCGGGTCGGTCGTCCTCAACGTGGCGAGCGGCGCGCTCGAGCAGTTCGACTCCACCGGCCTGAACTTCGTTTACTCGGTGAGCGAGAAGGTGCAGGGGACGCCGGCCGCGTTGCGCGCGCAGGTCAACTGGTACATGGGGTCGACGGTCGTCAGTCCGGGCGGCTCCGTCCTCCAGTCGGGCGTCATGGCGCAGGGCGAGCGCGTCTCGGGGCCGATGTCGGTCTTCGACGGAACGCTTTACTTCACGACGTACTTCGTCCCGCAGGGGGGGCCGACGTGCACCGGCAGCAGCGCGCGGCTCTGGGGGCGCAACTTCGTCACGCCCTTCTCGGCGATGGACCTGAAGCAAGGAGGCCAGTTCGTGCTGCCGATCGCACCCAATCCGACGACCCAGCCCTCCCCGCCCTACGTTCCGGAGGGGACCGCGGTCATCTCCGGGGTCACTGTCCAGGCGACGACGGCGTGCTCCGCGCTGGGAACCGCCGCAAGCGACCAGTACGTGGCGGGGGCGAGCCATATGTCGGCGACGACGACGGCCGGCAGCTTCTACCTGACGGCGCAGGTCGGCGCGGCCAAGCCCGGCGGGGGCGCGCAGCAGCTTCCGCCGATTGCGCTGCCGGCTCCGATGGCCCCCACGCTGATCGACTCCTGGGCGGCGGTCGTCGAATGAGTCCGCGCGCCGTCGGTCTATGCGCCGTCGCGTGGCTCATCGCGTGCAAGGGCGGCGCTTCGCACTCGGTTGGCGAGGCGCCGACGGCGGACCCGCTCGCGAGCGTCGAGTCTGCCGAGGTCACGCCCGTCGACCACCTGGCGCCGGGTGAGCTGCTCGAAGGGACCGAGCACGCGTTCGGGATCCCGCTCCCCCGCGACCTGCGCATCGAGGCCGCCTTCTCGGACGTCGTGTACGCGCGGGGCGGCGCTGCCGTTCATCACGTCGTCCACTATTTTCGGCAGCGCGTGGAGGACGGCACCCTGCGCGAAGAGGAGACGACCGCGGCCTTCGACCACGTCAAGGTCCGGGGCAAGCCGGGGGCAGAGTTCGCGATTCGGGTCCTCGGTTCGCTGACCGAGGGCACGCGCGTCGAGATCCGCGACATCACCCCGGTGGCGCTGCCGGCGCTCCCCGACGACGCCGCGCGGTGGCGTCGCGCGGGCTTCACGCCGAACGGCAAGGTCGCCGACCCGACTCACCTCGACTAGAAGGCCGACGTCGTTCGGCCGACCCCGTCGCGACCGAAATACCCCGACCTTCTTCTGAGGGTAGACGATGCCGCTCCGACGCGCAGCCGCGTCGACCGGCAAGAGGTTCGACGGCGTCGAACGCGAGTCCGCGAATGCCTAGACCGGTACGGGGCCGCCGAAGAAGCCGAACCACCTCGCCGCCCAGAGCACCACCGCGGCGCCGTAGACGACGACCGCGGCGGCGATCGCGATGCGTCCGAGCCCCGTCCGACGCGTGCGAAGCGGCGAGCCGACGCGAAGCGTGGCGGCCACGGTGGCCGCCGCGAACGACACCGCGACGAGGAGCGCGGGGACGGCCAGCGGGTGCAGTCGAAGCGATGCGCGCGCCTCCCCCGCTGCGAGGAGCTCGATCGCGCGCGTCATCCCGCAACCCGGGCACGGCCGATGAAGGAGCGCCGCCACCGTGCACCGCTGGCGTCCGAAGAGCGCCGGCATGGCGCCCGCAACCCACGCCGCGCCGACCGCCGCGGCGCGCGCCGTCCTGCGACCGAGCGGCACCGGCGGCTCATCGAGGTCCCAGAAGCCGGCGGGCGAGGGGGGCATGGCCATGCGCGTGAAGGCGGTGGCGGCAAGGGAGCCTGCGCCGTGAACCATCTATCACGCACCCGCCGACTCATGCGACCATGGGCCCCGGCGCGCGCGAGCCGGCCCGCCCACGAGGAAGAAGGGGAAGCATGCAAGACGACGTCGCGCTGACCACGGGCTACGGTCCCCCGGGCGCTCCCCCGCCAGGTGGGTACGGCCCTCCCGGAGGCTACGGCCCGCCCGGTCCGCCCGGCGGGTACGGCCCCCCCGGCGGCGGCCCCCCGATGGGACCCCCGGGCTACGGTCCTCCCCCTGGCGGCTACGGTCCTCCGCCCGGATACGGCGGTCCGCCCGGAGGGTACGGACCGCCCCTCGGCGGCGGCGGACCTCGCGTCAACCCGCTCGCGATCATCTCGCTCGTTCTCGGCATTCTCTCGATCCCGGGCTGCTGCTGTCTCTTCGCGGGGGCACCGCTCGCCGTCGCGGGTCTGGTCTGCGGCCTCGTCGGCCTCCAGAAGATCCGCGCCGCACCGCAGGCGTGGTCCGGCGGCGGGTTGGCCATCGCGGGGATCGTGTGCAGCTCCGTCGGGGTCGTCCTGTGGCTCCTCGCCGTGCTCACGCCCTGGGACGACGCGATCCGCTCGCGCATGGGCTACCAGCTTTGACCGACGCGACGACCGCGCGCGCCGCCGGTCGCGGCGGCGTGGCTGTTCTCGGGGCGAAGGTCTTCTTCCTCCTCGTCGGCTTCGTCCAGCAACCGCTGCTGCGCATCGCGGTCGGGCTGGCGGATTTCGGCGGCCTCGCCCAGGCCCTCGTCGTCGCCAACGTCGTCAACAACGTCGTCATCTCGAGCGGAACCCAGGGGGTCAGCCGAGCCGTGGCGGGGGCGCCCGGCCACGAGGACGAGGCGTTTCGCGCCGCCCTCCGCGTGCACGTCCCCCTCGCGATCCTCGTCGCGGCCGCGATGGCGGTCGCCGCGCCCGCGTACGCCGGGTTCGAGCGCGCGCACGAAGTCATCGTCCCGCTCCTCGTCCTGGCCGGGGTGGCGTTGCTCTACGGTCTCTATGCGCCGCTCATCGGGTACCTCAACGGACGCAACCGCTTCGGGCGCCAGGCCGCGCTCGACGTGGCGTTCGCCACGATGCGGACCCTCGGCCTCGTCGGCGTCGGCTATGCGTTCGTGCGCCAGGGCCTGTCCGGCGTCCTCGGGACCACCGTGGGCTGGGTCGCCGCGGCCGCGTGCATCGTCCCCCTCGCCGCACAGTCCACCGGCCTGGGAAAGGCGCTCACCCATTCCGGCCCGCGCCCCGCTGGCGTGCCGACCGCCTCGGCGTACGTGGCCGTCCTCGTCCCGATCGCCGGCGCTCAGCTCTGCACCAACCTCCTGATGCAGATCGACATCGCGCTCCTCGGCCGCTTCCTCAGCGAGAGCGCCGCGGGCGCCGGCCTCGCGGGCGAAGCGCAGCGGGACGCGGTCAAGTCGTGGGTCGCCATCTACAAGGAGTGTCAGACCTTCGCGTTTCTCCCGTACCAGCTCCTCTTCAGCATCACGCTCGTGCTCTTTCCCATGCTCGCGCGCGCGCAGGCGGACGGCGATCGGGCCACCGTGCGTGCCTACGTGGCGCGTGGGTCCCGGCTCGCGGCGATCTTCTGCGGCCTGCTCGTCGGCGTCGTGGTCGCGATGCCGGAGTCGATGCTCTCGTTCGCGTACGGCGCCAAGGACGCCGTGCGCGGGGCCGAGGTGCTGCGCGTGATGGCGCTCGCCCAGGGGGCCTTCACGATGCTCGGGATCGCGACGACGGTGCTCACGAGCGTCGGGCAGGAACGGACGTCGGCCGTGCTGACGCTCGGAGCGGTCATCGCGGTGGGGATCGCGTGCAGCGTGCTGGTCCCGGGGGCCGCCTTCGGCGGTTCGCAGCTCGTACGGTCCTCGGAGGCGACAGGCCTCGCGCTCATCGTGACGCTCGCCATCGGCGCGGGGCTCGTGTACGCGCGCACCGGGGCGTTCGTGCCCGTCGCGACGGCGGCCCGCGTCGTTCTCGGGGTCGGCGGCTGTCTCGCCTTGGGTCTCGTCGCGCCCCGCGTCGGGCGGCTCCTCACGCCGATCTTCGCGCTCGCGATCGCCGCGGCCTACGCCGGCTGGCTCGTCGTCTCGCGGGAGCTCGGGGGGAACGACGTCGCGGCGCTCCGGGCGCTCGTGTCGCGGCGGCAGCGGGCCTGAAGCGACCGAGCGTCGTCGCGGCCGTCACGTCGGCGCGGGCGTCCCGCCGGCCGGGTTTCGCAGGCCGTGCTTCTGCACCAGGCGGTGCAGGTACATCCGGTCCATCCCCGCCATCCGCGCCGCCTTGCTCATGTTGTTGCCCGCCGCCTCGAGCAACGTCGTGAGATACGCTCGCTCGAACGCGTCGATCGCGGCGTCCTTCGCGATCTTGAACGGCGCCCCGATGTCGACCGAGGGCTGTGCCGCAGTCGCGCCCGGCGACGACGGCCTGCGCAGCGTGGGCCCGGCCTTCTGCAGCACGACCGTCCGTTCCACGTAGTTTCTCAGTTCGCGCACGTTCCCTGGCCAGTCGTGCCGCGCCATCTCGCCGAGGACCTGCGGCGTGAAGAGGTGCTCCTGATCGGGGACCGTGAGCGCCTGCAGGAACACGCGGATGAGGATCATCAAGTCGTCGAGGCGCTCGCGCAGGGGCGGGACGCGGACCGTCATCACGGCGAGGCGGAAGTAGAGGTCTTCGCGGAACCGGCCCCGGTTCACCTCGCGCTCGAGGTCGCGATTGGTCGCGCT
>DATGJA010000737.1:0-11258 GCA_035295445.1 Polyangiaceae bacterium
TGGCCGGGGGCGTCCTGGACTACGAGCCCTCGGCGGTATGGGACTACAACCGTGCCGCGAGCGCGTACACGCACTCGATGCAGTACAAGAAGCCGCCGCTCTATGGCGTGGCTCTCTACAAGTACGCGTGGACGCTCTTCAAGCAGCAACGCTACGAAGCGGCCGTCCGCGAGTTCGTGCATCTGCTCAACTACACGGACGAGCAAGAAAAGCTGACGGGTGACCCGGGCGCCGACTTTCGACAAGAGGCGTACACCTACATCGCGGGATCTCTCGACAACTTCGACTTCACAGGTCCCGGTCCGGAGGAGCCGTACATCGCCAGGCCGGACGTGCTCGACACGGCGCGCAGCCCAGCGGAGGCCGAGGTCAAACTGCGGATCGCGATCGACCGCGTCCAGGACGCGCGTCTCGTCCCCCAAGACAAGCCGTGGACCATTGAGATCTACAAGGCGCTGGCGCTCGAGTTTCGCACAATCAATCAGTACAAGAACGCGCTCGCGGTCTATCAGCTGATGCTCGACCGCTGGCCGATGGATCCGTCGTCGCCGGACACCCAGAACGCGATCGCCGAGGTGTACGATTTGCTGGTCAAGCAGACCAAGGTCGGCGACGAGCGGCGAGGGTACGAGCAGAAGACGCTCGAGGCCCGGACGGCGCTCTCGAAGTACATCGGGGACACGCCCTGGGTGGACGCGAACAAAGACAACCCCTCGGCCTTGCAGCGGGCCGAGGAGCTCGTTCGCACCGGACTCAAGGGAGCGGCGATCACTCATACGCGAAACGGGCAGGCCGCGCTTGAGCAGGCGGATCAGGCGAGCGATCCTCGCGAGAAGCTCCGCCTGACGACGTACGCGATGCAGGAGTACAAGCTCGCCGCAATCGGTTGGCTCGGCTACCTCAAGCAGGACGAGAACGCGGCCGACGCCTACAAGAGCCGCTACTTCTACGCCGACGCGCTCCACAATGAGGTGCGCCTCGAGGTCGCCCTCCACGGCTTCGATCCGAAGCAGTACCCGGAGCCCGCGTCCCAGGACATCGCCGTCGCGGAGCAGGCGGCGATCGACGTGCGCGACTCCGACGAGGACGATCAGTTCATCGACAACGCGGGCCTGTTCGTCGTCGACCTCGCGGACGTCGACCGGGACCTCTCCTTCCAACGGTTCCGGGACTCGGCGGGGGCGCAGGGGATCGAGCCGCGCAAGGAGCCGAAGCTCGTGGGACCTGACGGCAGCAAGACCGTCGCCGTCGAGGAGATCCCCGACGTCCTCCAGAAGTCGATGCGCGCCCGCGACGAGTACGTGCAGCGTGTTCCACCGGAGCGTGACAAGCAGAATCGCGCGCTCGACTACGCGTTCTACTCGGCGGATCAGTACTATCTCTACGGGCACTTCAAGGACGCCGAAGCCCGGTTCGAGCCGATCTACAAGGAACACTGCGGCAAGGACCCTCTCGGCTACGAGGCGTGGAAGCGGCTCATCCTCATGGCGAGCAAGAAGAACGACGCCGCGCGCGCGAGGGAACTCGCAGAGGCCGAGCAGAAGAACTCGTGCGCCAAGACGGATCTTCAGGTCGCCGAGGAGAAGAAGGAGAAGTTCGGCGAGACCGTCCTCCAGAACGCGGCCTTCGAGGACGCCAACAAGGTATTCGAGCAGGCCAAGGCGGCCAAACCCGGCCCCGCGCAGGATGCCCTCTGGCGTCAAGCCGGCAAGATGTACGAGGAGGCGTTGCGCGCCGCGCCGGACCATCGAGACGCGCCCGCGGCCGCGATCAACTCGGCCTATTGCTACAAGCAGGTTGGGGAGTTCGCCAAGGCCATCGACCTCTACCAGCTCTTCATCGACAACTACGGGCGGGCCGACCTCCTCGACCGGCTCGACAAGGGAGGCGTCGACCCGAAGGACCCGAAGAGCAAGGTCGAGCCCAACCCGACCGAGTACAAGGAGCGGATCAAGTACCTCGGGATGGCCTATGACGCCCTGTCGACGACCTATTACGGGTTCTTCGCGTACCAGCGGGCGGCGGCGTCGTTCGCCAAGATCGCGGACAATCCCCGGTTCGACGACGATCGACGCTCGAACGCGGCGCGGATCGCGATGGTCCTCTATTCGAACCTTGGCGACCGTTCGAACATGAGCCGGATGTACGGAGTGCTCGTCGACCCCAAGATGCATCTCACCGCCGACAAGCGCGCGGACGCGGACTATCTCAGGTCGAGCTTCGACTACGGGCAATGGAACCCTGCAGGGGGCGAGTCCGCCGGGAACGCCGGGGCACGCAGCCAGGCGATCGGCGCGCTGACGCAGTTTCACACGGCCAACAAGGGGCGCCCCGAGTCGGCGCGCTTCGCGCTCGAGTCGGCCTACCGGATTGCCAAGATGATGCAGTCGGCCAACGACCCCGGCTACCGCGCCTGGTTCAAGACCGTCATCAGCGACTGGGAGTACTTCAAGCTCCACCCGCAAAGCGTTCCGGGCGCAGGCGGCAAGCCGGCCCAGATCCAAGCGACCGATGCGCCGTACTCCGATTACGGCGGCGAGGCAGACTTCACGCTGGTCGACGAGGACGTGCGCGGCGCGTTCGACTACGACACCGGTCACCATCACTACGCCAACACGATGGTGGTCGGCGACATCTTGAAGGCGGTGGACAAGGACTTGGGCGACGCGGAGAAGAGGTGGCGGCCGCCGCTGGAGCACGTCGCGACGCAGTACGGTTCGTTCCAGTGGGCGGCGGCGGCGACGTCGCGGATAGGTTCTCTCTACGACTCCATCCGCACCGGTCTCGATCTGGTCGTGCCCAAGTACTTCACGCCGCAACAGCAAGCGCTTCTCGACAAGCTGCAAAAAATCGCGGACCAGCTCAACGCCGCCGGTCAATCGGACAAGGCCGACCAGGTCCAGCAGCAGATCGACGACACCAAGGACCAGGTGCGGGGGAAGTGGCGCGAGCAGAAGGACCGCTACCTTGAGGTCTGCAACCAGAAGATGGTGGGCAAGTACGTCACCTCGGCGATGATCGCCCGCAAGTACAACGTCAAGGATCCGACGGTTCAAAAGGCGGTAGGACGGCTCGCGTTCTTCACGGACTACCTCGGGGACGACAAGATGAAAGCGTACGTCGAGCAGACGCCCGACCCGCTCGATCCGAACGGAAAGCTCGTGTACGCGAGCGGCGAGTTCCTCCAGTGGCGCTCGGGCGTCGTGTCGACGCCCGCGGCCAACGGCGAGCCGGCGCCCCTGCCGGCGGCGCCATGAGGAGGGCGCTTGTCGATGGGCGCGCCTGGGTCAAGGAGGTGGGTCGTGCGTCGTAGATCCGATCGAGCTGCGGAGGGTGCCGTCGCGGCGTTCGCGTTGACGATGGCGGCGGCTGGCGTGGGGTGCGGCGGCGGCCACACCGCGCTGAAGACTCCGACGGCGTCGATGGTCGACGGCGGCGTCGCCGCGCCGGTCGAGACCGATCAGGGGCAGCAGGTGGGTGTCATGGCCGGGCCCGTGGCCGACGCCGATCTGACCGGCGCCGCGAAGAGCGCCTACGACCGTGGCTTTCAGGCTTGGGTGGCCGGCGACCTCAAGACCGCACGGGACGCCTTCAGCGACGCCGCCAGCAAGTCCTCGACGTCGGGGGGCCCGCGCTACTCGCTCGGTTGCGTCCTCGAACGCCTCGGCGACGTCCAGGGCGCCCAGGACGCGTACCGCGCGGCGTACTCGGTGAATCCGAGGTACGACGTGGCGATGGGCGCGTACGCGCTCGTCCTCGCGCGGTCGGGACACGGACAGGACGCCGAGAGTTTCCTTGCGGGCAAGATGAACCAGAACACCGACTCGGTGCGCCTGATGGCCTACCTCGCCGAGGTCAAGTCCATCGAGGGCGATAGCCCCGGCTGCCAGGACATGGCGCAGAAAGCGCTCGCGAAACAGCCGGATTTCAAGGACGCGATGGTCGTCATCGCGCGCGACTTCTACAGAAACCACAAATGGGACCTCGCCCGCTATGCGCTGCAGGCCGTCCTCGACGGGCCCGACGACGGGTCGATTCCGCCGCGCGACAAGGGCAATCCCGAGGCGCTCTTGCTTCGCGCGCTCATCGAGCGGGACTCCGGTCAACGAAAGCAGGCCCTCCTCGACTTCGCCCAGGCGATCGCGAAGCGGCCGGACCTCTTCGAGGCGTACATCAACCTCGGCGAAATGAAGCTCGAGGCGGGGAACGCCACGGAAGCGCAGATACCCCTCGAGAAGGCGACGCGGTACGCCCCGAATGTCGCCGTCGCGCACCTCGACCTCGGTGACTGCTACCGCTTGCTCGGGCGACCGGGCGATGCCAAAAAGGAGTTCGACACGGCCTTGGGGATGGACTCGACCCTCGCCGGCGCCCACTACGATCTTGGCCTACTTTACCTGTTCTCGTCGACGGTGCCTGGCGTGACGGGGCCCGACGATCAACTCGCGAAGGCCATCAAGGAGCTCGAGACGTACAAGTCGATGCGGGGCGCGAAGACCGTCAAAGGGCAGGGCGACGACGTCGACGAGCTCCTCAGCACGGCCAAGCGAAAGCAAAACGAGCTGCAGATGAAGAAGCAGGCGGCGGCAGCGGCGCCTCCTGCCGCGGCGGCGCCGGCGACCGCCGCTCCGGCGACGGGCGTGGCAAAGCCGGGTGTGGCAGTGGCGGCCCCGACGCCCGGCGCAGCGTCCAAGCCGGCCGCAGGAGCAGCCGCTGCCGCTTCGGCGTCGGCGGTCCCGGCGGCGCCGGCCCCCTCGAAGGGCGTCATCGTGCGCCAGCTACCGAAATGAGTCAGGCTGTGCACGCTACGCACATCCGCTAGCGAAGGACCCCCACACGCCATGAAACGCATCTCCTTGTCGATCTCCGCGTTCGTGCTTCTTCTGGCGCCGGCCGCGCTGGGCCAAGATCAGGGCGGTGCCCCCCAGCGTCAGGTCAAGCAGCAGCAGGGCGTGCTGCAGGTGGGCGAGATCACCATCGTCGGACGCGTTCAGAAGCCCATCGCCGCGGTCGACGTCGCCAAGATTCAGCCCAAGCTCACGCTCGCCGAGTTGCGCCAGCCCTTCCTCGATCGAATCGAAGAGGCGGTGCACAAGGATCCGTTCTGAGCGTTGTCTTCACGCTTGCGTCGGTGATCGCGACGTCGGCGTGCATCGCGGCGAGCGCCCGCCGGCTGGTCTGGGCCGTGGCGCCGACAGGGCTCGACCCGGGCCTGCTCTGCGAGGCCGTCGCGGAGGACGGAGGCACCGCGACCGCGCGGCGATGGCGGGACGCCTGCAAGGACGACGGCCGTCTGTCGTGGGAGCGCGGCCTCTTCGAGGCCTTTTGCGCTGAGGGCACCGAAGTACGTAGGGCCCTGGTGAACGAGCAGCTCCTCGACCTGGACGCGCTGGTCCAGCGGTGGGCGCGTGTGCCGCGCGTGGCGGCGAGCGTCTCCACGAGCACCGGGTTTCTCCTCGCGTCGCTGTCGCTCGTCGCGTCGCTCGGGGCCGACGCCGCGGGCGACGCTGCCGCGCCGGGGCTTGCGGTGGGCGACCTCGCCTCCGCCGTGGCGGCCCTCGCCGTGGGGGTCGCAGGGGCTTCCTTCAGCGTCGCGGTCCACATCGGGTCGAGCCGAGCCGTGGGGCGGTGGATCGCCTCCGTCGAACGGCTCATCGAGCGTCTCGAGCATCTCGCGGCGGGGCCTCTCGGGAGTGGCCGCTCGACCGAAGGCGCATAGGTTTTCTCGCGCGCTTCCAACGTGGTAGCCTTGCCCGGACGCGCGTCGGCTCACGGGAACTTCGCGCGCGCCCCGCCGTCTAACTGTCGTCGACCGCTTGCACCGATGAACTTGGCTCGCCGGAGAAAGGCGCATAGGGAATGTCGCAGATGAACCAGGGGATGGGTCCCGGTATGGGGCCGCACTCGGGCCGTCCGGGGCAGATGACCGCGGTCATGCGGGCCATGCAGCAAGCGACTGGCCCGAAGGTTCTTCGCATTGGTCTCGTCGCCGCCGGCCGCATCCT
This sequence comes from Polyangiaceae bacterium, assembly GCA_035295445.1. Lineage (GTDB taxonomy): Bacteria > Myxococcota_A > Polyangia > Polyangiales > Polyangiaceae > Palsa-1150. The sequence continues at coordinate 6,006 of DATGJA010000737.1, forward strand.
CGAGGAGCGGATCGTCAAGCAGCGGACCAGCGTCACGGTGGGCCCGGGGGAGCGCTCGACTTTCGTCATCCAGGCGAACCTCCCGCCCCAGTTCAAGCTGTTCGAACTAATCGGCGGTGACTACTACCTGAACTTCCTCGACGGCATGACGGGCCGCATCGCCCTCGCCACGGGGATAACCGACTTGGTCGCCCTTAGGGGCCAGGCAAAGCGTGTCGGTCCCGCGTACCAGGTTCGCCTCACCGAAGAGGCGCGCGGAAAGATCGTCATCGGCGAGACGACGTTCCTCTTCCAGTTCGTGGCGCCGCCCCCCGTCCAGCCGAAGCCGCAGCTGCCGCTCTCGGTCAAGGGCGGCGTTGCGAGCCAAATCGACTGGAACCTGACGATCATCGCCGCATTCAGCTTCCTCGTTCACTTCGGGCTCGTGGGTGCGATGTACAGCGACTGGATGGATCCCGTGGTGAACGACGACATCACCGCGGGCCTGCTCGACATGGTGCAAAAGACCGTGCCGCCGCCCGTCGAGTCGGCGCCCGAAGTGACGAGCTCGACGGCCACGTCGACCGAGACGGCGGCGCCGACGCAGGCGCCCAAGGCCCAAGCGCAAAGCAAGTCCGGCGCGGCACCCGACGCCAAGGTCGTAGCCGGGTTGCTCAACGAGGCCGACCAGGCGCGAATCGCCATTCTCGCGGCGCTCAACGGCGGCCCCAACATCAACGGGGCGATGAAGGATGACAATGGCGCCCCCGTCGACCTGAACAGCCTGGCTAACCGACAGGGCGGTATCAGCAACAACGGCGGCAACGGGTTGAACCTTCCCGGCGGCGCGGGTGGACCGATTCAACCGGGCAAGGGGGGCGGCGGACTGCAGTCGCTCCATGCGGGCGAGACGGGGGGCGCCTCGACGAGCGCCGGACAGGCCGTCAAGGTGGTGCCCGTCGGGAACGTGGAGTACGGGGGCTCGTCGATGAGCGTCCCCGTGTCGAACGCCGAGGCGGTCATCCGGAGCCAAATTCACCCGGGCGCGAAGCGCTGCTACCAGAAGGGTCTAGAGTCGGATCCGACGCAGGCCGGCAAGCTGGTCATCCTCATCAAGGTCGCCCCGAGCGGTGAGGTGGACAACGTGTCGGTGTCTTCGAATAGTGGCCTGTCTGCCCAGGTGGCGAGCTGCATCCAGTCGGTGGCGCGTCGGGCCAAGTTCGACCCGCCGGGCTCCTCCGGCTCGCAGATCAGCGTACCGTTCAATTTCGTCAAGCAGGGAGGATGAGCCGGCTTGCTCGCTGGCCACGACGCGACGGGGCGTAGGCTCGGCGATTTGTTGCCCGGCGTGAATGGTGCGCGAACGGGGCGCACCATACGGGTCGTGGCAGGAGACTCGTATTCATCCCGCAAGGATGAGCCCCTTATCGGGGGGTGTGAGGCGGGGGTTGTCGCGTTGACACCCCGGGCCAAGCACCGCTAAAGTCCCCCTGCTCGCTGCGGAGGCGACCCTTGGAAATGCGTCTTGGCCATACTCTTCGCTGGTTCGGCGTCGCTGCGTTCGTGCTCGCCGCCGCTGGATCGGCTACCGCGCAGTCGGCGGGAAGCGGAGGGCAGGCGGACGCGCAGGTCGGGTTCGAGCGGAAGGCGCAGCTGTCGCCGCAAGAGGAGCTTGGGCACGCCGATGCCGCCATCGGGCGGATGGAGCAGGCGGCGGCCACGGTTCGTCGTCAGCTCGATACCGCGCGCGTTGCCCACGACGTCGTCAAGTCCTTGTGTCTGAGCGACAAACTGTCGCAGATCGACGTGGCGACGCGTACCGCCAAGGACAGGCAGTCGGCACTTCAGGCCGCCGTTCAGCGCAACGACACCGAGCTGGCGAATCACGAGTTTACAATCCTCACCGTCTTGCGACAGCGCGCGGAGCAACTCACCGCCGAGGCGAACCAATGCATCGGCGAAGAGGTGGCCTTCGTGGGCGCTACCGAGGTGACGACGGAGGTCAATCCCGACTTGCCGTCCGCTGACCAAACGACGCAATACCCTCCGCCGGAACCGCCGGCGGTTGGGGGCGTGCCGATCTGCGTGTCCTGCGTGGGCGGCAACTGACGCGTCAGGCCGGCCCCGACTCGTTCTGAGCATTCGCGTCCGGGCCTTCACAAAGAACCAGCAACCGGGCGACCCGTCTCACCTTTTGCGCTAGCTCTGCTGTAGGTTGGTGTACCTTCGCGCGTGCCGATGACCAAGAGAGCCCTTGCATCGTTCGTCTTTGCTTTCGCCGCGCTTGGCTCGCCGGTTGCCAGCGCTCAACAGCAGTATGCCCCTCAAGCGGACTCGCCTGCCTGGTTGGCGGACCGCCGTTACAACGAGGGCATTGGCGTCCGCGCCGGCGATTTCGAGCTCCACCCGGGCATTGCGGGCGAGGTGGGGTACGACTCGAACTGGTTTATGCGGACGAACAACACCGGTCCGCTCATCGCGAACGGCGCCCCGGCAGCGCCGATCGTTCCCGCGTTCACCTACCGAATCACGCCCTCGCTCTACCTAGGGACGTTGGGACCGCAGCGTCGCGAAGGCGACACGACGCCTCAGCTTCCGACAGTCGCTTTTCGTCTCGGTCTCAACGGCTCGTACCGCGGCTTGATCGGTCTTTCCAGTGACGCGTCCGCGCCGCAAAATGATCCCTCGCGCAGCAACAACGTGAGCGTCGCGGCCGACACGCGACTCGATATTCTGCCCGAGCGGCCGGTGGGCGGCTCGCTGTCGGCGAACTACGGGCGCATCATCCAGCCAAACACCACGACGGCAGATCCGAACTTGTCGTTCATCCGGGACGAGCTCGGTGCTGGAGCCGAGCTCGCGTTCCAGCCCGGGAGCGGAACGCTCGACTACCGCTTGGGTTATCACTTCTCAGACGTGCTCTTCGAGCAGTCCGAAGGGACCCCTTACGACAACACCACGCACGAGGGCTTCATCCGCGGCCGCTGGAAGTTCCGGCCCCGCACCGCGCTCATGTATGACGGATCGATTCGCGCCATCTCGTACGCCAATTCGCAGCCCGCGTCGGTCGTCGGTCTGGCGAACTCGACGCCCGTGCGCGCGCGCATCGGTTTGAACGGCCTCATTACGGACCGCTTCGCGGCGATGGCGCTGGTCGGCTGGGGGGCAAGCTTCTACGACACGACGATTCCGCAGCAGCCGCAATACGACAGCGTGATCGGCAACGCGGAGCTTAAGTGGTTCCTGTCGGCGAGCCCGGGCATCGCCAGCGCAACGGACATCGGGCTCGCGCTCTCCTCGATCTCCATCGGCTACACCCGTGATTTTCAGAACAGCTACATCGGGAACTTCTACGGCCTCGACCGCGGGTACCTGAAGTTCTTCTATTTCTTCGCCGGGCGTGCGCTCGTTACGCTGGAGGGCGGTGTCGCCGCGATCGAGTATCCGAACATGTTCTGGGGCCCGGGGGTCACACCGGCGCTGAGGCACTCCGCCTTCACGGACACGCGCGCGGACGCGACGCTCTTCGGCGAGTACCGATTCAGCAGCACGGTAGGGGTCAACGCGACTGTGCGGTACACCGCGAACTTCAGCAGCAATCAAGTGCCCGAGGGACAAGGGCCGACGCCGTTCGTCATCGACATGTCGTGGAACCGGGTCGAGGCCTTCCTGGGCGTTCGCTGGTTCATGTAGCATGGGTCAAGGCCCCCCGGACGAAGCACGGCCAGGGCGGGATGCTCGTCGACAGCGCGCCGGTGACGGGAGGCTCGTGAGGTTTGTCGTGTCCGTCGGGCTGGCCCTGCTCGTCGTGGCCGGCTGCGCGCGCCATCACCAGGGCACGCCTCACCTTCCGCCGCCGGCGCTGAGCACGACGCTCGGCCCGGGTGACCTCTTCGAAGTTTCCGTGGTGGGTGAGAAGGACCTTCCGAAGGAGTTTCGCGTGCAACCTGACGGCACGATTGATTTCCCGTATCTCGACCGCCTGGTCGTTGCGGGCCTTGAGCCGCAGCAGATCGAGGAGCTTCTCAAGACCAGCCTCGTCGACAAGAAGATTCTCGTCACTCCTCAGGTCACCGTCGTCGTCAAAGGGTACTACTCGAAGAAAGTCAGCGTAGTGGGCGCCGTGCAAAAGCCGGGGAGCCTACCGTGGACCGAGGGGATGAAGCTCGTCGACGCGATCTCGCTGGCGGGGGGCCTCACGTCGCTGGCCGACGGCGATCGGGTGCGCATCACCCGGGTCGTTCCCGGCAACAAGACCGTCACGGCGACTGTCAGCGTCGAAGACATCACGGACGGACAGCTGCCCGACGTGCCCCTCCAGGCGGGAGACACCATCAAGGTCGATCAGCGGGTCTTCTGAGCGTGATCATGAGCCGTAGCGTCGCCGACAGCGTGCTCGAGCTCGTCGGGGACACCGCGCTCGTGCGCCTGCGTCGCGTCGGTCCGTCGGGCGCGGCGTCGGTGTTGGGCAAGTTCGAGGCGAGGAACCCCGGGGGGAGCGTCAAGGATCGCCCAGCGCTCGCGATGATCCTCGACGCCGAGCGCCGGGGCCGGATCGGTCCGGGTGCCGTCATCGTCGAGGCGACGAGCGGAAACACGGGGATCTCGCTGGCCATGATCGCTGCCGTCCGGGGCTACCGATGCGTCCTCGTCATGCCGGAGGACATGAGCCTCGAGCGCCGCTACGTGCTGCACGCTTATGGCGCAGAGATCGTGCTCACCCCGGCGGAAGACGGCATGGCGGGTGCCGTCCGCCGCGCGGAGCGGATCGCACGGGAGACACGTGGAGCGTACATGCCGCGCCAGTTCGACAACGAGGCGAACCCCGCGGCGCACGAGGAGACGACCGCGCGCGAGATCCTCGACGCCGTGGGCGATACGATGGTCGCGTTCGTGGCGGGCGTCGGCACGGGGGGCACCATCACGGGTGTCGGTCGCGTCCTCAAGCGCGAGCGGCCGTCGGTGCTCGTGGTCGCCGTGGAACCGGCGGCCAGCGCCGTGCTTAGCGGCCGCCCCGTGGGAACCCATGGCATTCAGGGGCTCGGCGCCGGCTTCGTGCCGGTCATCCTCGAGCGAGAAGTCATCGATCGCGTCGTCGTTGTGACCGACGTCGCCGCGGAACGCACCGCGCAGCGCCTCGCTCGCGAAGAGGGACTGCTGGTGGGCCCTTCCTCCGGCGCCAACGTGCACGCGGCATGCGAGATCGCGCAGGAGCTTGGTCGAGGCGACGTCGTCACCGTGCTGTGCGACACCGGCGAGCGCTACCTCTTCTGA
>DATGJA010000738.1:0-2373 GCA_035295445.1 Polyangiaceae bacterium
GAACCCGCAGCCGACCGTCACGCCGCCGACGAGGTAGGAGAAGAAGCTTGTCACGCCCAACGCCCGGTCGGCTCCTCGATCTCACCACCGAGGTACGCCGTGGCTATGGCCGCGCTCGCGGCGAGCTCGGCGCTCGACCCCTGCGCGACGATACGACCGGCCTCGAGGACGTACCCCCGGCTGCAGATATCGAGCGCGACGCGCGCGTTCTGCTCGATGAGCAAGACGGACAGGCCGCGCGCGTCGTGTAGCTGGACGACCGTTCGCACGAGCGTGCGCACGACGAGAGGAGACAGCCCGAGCGAGAGTTCGTCGATCGCCAGGACGTCGGGTTGGGCCATGAGCGCCCTGCCGAAGGCGACCATTTGCTGCTGACCGCCGGAGAGGGTGTCCGCTCGGCGACGGCGAGCCCCGGCGAGGTCGGGCAAGAGGTCGTACACCCAGGACGCGTCTCTATCGTGCGCACGGCAGGCGCCGAGCCTCAAATTGTCGTCGACGGTGAGGTCGGGGAAGAGTTGCCTGCCTTCGGGCACGTGCGCGAGACGCCCCCGAACCTCGATACGCCCGCTCGAGGGCCGCACGACGCCCGACATCGCGTCTACCAGCGTCGACTTGCCCGCGCCGTTGGGTCCGATGAGGGCGACCATTTCGCCGCGCTTCACGGTGAGCGACACGCGGTCGAGCGCGGTCGCCGATCCGTAGCAGACCGACAAGTCCTCCACCGTTACGATCGCTTCGGTCATGACGGAGACCTCCCGAGATACGCGGCGATCACGCGGTCGTCACGCCGGACCTCGTCCGGCGTCCCCTCCGAGATGACACGGCCGAGATCGAGGACCGTGATTCGGTCCGCCAACCGGGTGACGAAGCTGACGTCGTGCTCGATGAGGAGGATGGTCAGGGCAGCCTCGCGCAGCGCGGCGATCAGGTCAGCGAGGCGTTCGCGCTCGTTTGCTCGGAGGCCAGAGGCCGGCTCGTCGAGCAGTAGCTGGGACGGCTTGGCGCAGAGGGCTCTCGCCACTTGCATGCACCTCTGTTGCCCGAGCGGCAGCGCGTCCGCCGTCCTGTCGGCCCAGCTCGACAAACCGACCTGCTCGAGCGCCGCGTCCGCGCTCCGTCGGATCTCGTGCTCTTCCCGGAGGTGGCGCGGCAGGCGCAAGGCGGCCTCGACGAAGCCGTGGCGCGTCCGTGCGTGGGCACCGACCATGACGTTTTCGCGCACGGTCATCCCACGGAAGACGCGCGCGCCTTGGAACACGATGGCGATCCCTCGCTGAGCCCGCGCGTGAGGCTTGAGCCGATCGATCAGGTCCCCGCCGAACGTCACCGACCCCGCGTCGGGACGAAGATGCCCGCTGACGAGATGAAAGAGCGTCGACTTGCCGGCGCCGTTCGGACCGATGATTCCGCGGAGCTCCCCCCGCTCGACGTTCATGTTCACGTCGCGAATCGCGTAGACGCCCCCGAACTGGAGGCTGAGCCCCTCGATGCCCAGCAGCCCGCCGAGCGTCTCGCTCACTTGGCGACGGCGACGGAGAGGAGCCGCTGCTTCGCCCAATCGGTGGGAACGAATTGACCGTTCCTGACGACGTTGATCGAGATAAACTCGGGGGTCAGCCCAGAGTGATCCCCCGGCGTGAATTGGAACTTGCCGTTGGGCGTCACGAGGGTCATCGCCTCGAGGGCCTGTCGGATCTTGTCGCGGTCGGTGCTGCCCGCCTTCTTGATGGCGTCGAAGAGCAAGAGGCACGCGCTGTAGCCGTCCTGCGCGAACTGGGGCGGTGCGTAGCCGTACTTCTGGCGATAGGGGACGGCCATCTGATCGACGATCTGCTTCTGGGGCCCTGGCGGAAGGTAGTCGCCGACGACGCCGATGGCGCTCGAGACCGTCACTCCTTCGGCCGCGGCGCCGACCGGATCGAGCCATAGCTTGCTCGCCTGGGAACCGGTCAAGTAGAGCGGCACCTTCAGCCCGGCGGTGGCGTATTGCTTGGCCACGGTCACCCCCGTCGGTCCGGTCCCCCAGAACACCAAGCCCTGCGCGGCGGACTCCCGCACGTGGGTCAGCATCGGGCTGAAGTCCGCGGTCGACATCTCGAAAGACTCGTCCTTGACGATCTCCACGCCGTACTTGGGGGCCATCGATATCATCGCGCGATAGCCGCTGGTCGGGTACGCGCCCTTGGTGTCGTGGGCAATCGCGATCTTCGTGACGTGCTCCGACTGCAAGTACTGCAGATACCTCTCCGCGTAGGCGCTCGAGAGGGCGGGGACGACGAAGACGTAAGGCTTGATGGGCTCGACTTGCTCCTGGGCCGGGGTGAGCGAAAGGTACGGAATCTTCTCTCTTTCGGCCAGCGGCTCCGTGGCGAG
>DATGJA010000739.1:0-3589 GCA_035295445.1 Polyangiaceae bacterium
GATCAGGGGTACGACGTCGTCGGCGTCACGCTCCACCTCTGGGACTATCCGGAAGGCGACCGGGGGGGCCACGGGCGGTGCTGCGCCCCGGAGGATCAATACGACGCGCGGCGCGTCGCCGACGCGGTAGGCTTCCCTCACTTCACGTTCGACCGCCGCGACCTCTTCGCGCGCACCGTCGTCGAACCGTTCGTCGACGCGTACCTCGCGGGAGAGACGCCCAGCCCCTGCGCCGCGTGCAACCGCGGCGTCAAGCTCGTCGAGCTCTTCGCGCTCGCCCGCCGCCTGGGTGCGGACAGGGTGGCTACGGGTCACTACGCCCGCGTGACGCGATCCGCCGCCGGCCACCTGCGCCTGGCCGAGGGCTTCGACCGTTCGAAGGACCAGAGCTATTTTCTCCATGCGAGCCCCCGCGAGTGGCTCGAGCGACTGGTTTTCCCGCTCGGCGAATCGACCAAGGCCGAAGTGCGCGCGGAAGCACGGGCCCGGCGTCTTCCAGGGGCCGACAAGGGTGAGAGCCAGGAGCTCTGCTTCGTCGGGACCGGCGCGCACGCGTACGCGGATTTCGTCGCCGATCGGGCGGCAGGGCGCTCGCGGCCGGGACCCCTTGTCGACGAGAAGGGCCGGGTCCTCGGCCGGCACCAGGGCGTGCATCGCTTCACCGTCGGACAGCGTCGAGGACTGGGCTTGGCGCTGGGGCGATCTGCGTTCGTCACCCGGATCGATGCGACGACGGCCACGGTACAGCTCGGCGGAGAGGAGGCGCTGCTGTCGGCCGGGGCCGAGCTCGTCGACGTGTCGCTCGCCGAGGGGGTAGCGCTGCCGCTTCGCGCGCGTGTACGCGTCCGCTACCGCCACGAGGGCGACGACGCCCGCGTGGCGAGCTCGCCGGCCGGTCGCGTGCGCGTGCGCTTCTCGTCGCCGGTCCGCGCGATCACGCCGGGGCAGATCGCGGTCTTCTACGATGGCGACCTCGTACTCGGCGGGGGCCGCATCGCCGCGGCCATCACCGAGAGTGACCAACCGGCCCTGGAGCCACTAGACTGTCCGACGTGAGACTCGCAGTCGCGCGCGTCGGGGCGGCGGCGGCGCTCCTGGGTGTCGCGTGCTCGCTCGGCGAGGGAACGGGCAGCACGAGCGGCGTCCTCGACGCACCGCTCTGTTGGTCCGGCTGCTTCGACCTCAAGCCCGACTTTTTCGCGGCCGTGCCAGACTCGCCGCAGATACAGATCCGCATTCAGAACGGGGGCGACTTCGAGACCTTCAGCGACGGCTTGGCCATCCTCGTGGACGACGTCGGGGCGATCCGGGGGGATCCTCTGCCCAGCGGCGCGACGCGCCCGAGCTTCCTCGGCCAGACCCTCGCGGTCGGCATTCCACCCGCCGTCAGGCCGTCGGGCGTGCCGGTCGTGTCTGTCGCCAACCCGCCCGCCGTTCACGCCACGCTCTATCTCGAGCGCTCCTGCCGGACGCAGAACGTCGCGCTCTACGCCGTGAACGCCGTCACGCTCAATCCGGACGGGACGTGCTCGCGTCCCGACGGGGGGGCCGAGGCCCCGATCGCGTGCCCTGCCTCCGATGGAGGCGCGGACGCGAGCGCCACGGTCGACGCCGGCACGACGACGGGAGGCGCCCCCCCGGTCACATCGGAGCCGTCCGGCGCGGTCAGCTGCGAGCCCACGGCGGTGCAGGTCGGGGCGAGCACCATCGTTTTCGACGATCTCTTCGACGGCAACGCGGACGAGTCGAACGCCAAACAGCGCCTCACCCAGGCGCACTTCGACTTCTACCTCGCCGACCCTCGCGAGATCTGCCCGGGCGGCGTGGGCCCGCCGCCGAGGTGCCGCGGGCACATCGCCGGCAACTTCAAGTTCTACTTCCAGCGCGGACGCCCCGCGCAGCCGTTCCCGTGAACCGCCCTCGCCATCGGGCGCGACCCTTCGAGGCCGAGGCGACGATCTCGTCTCTCGCGCCGGGCGGCGACGCGGTGGCCCACGTCCTATGGCAGGGCGAACGGCGCGCGGTGTTCGTCGCCCGCGCGGCGCCCGGAGACCGGCTGCGGCTCGAGGTGGACCCCAGCTGCAGGCCCGCCCGGGGGCGCGTCCTAGCGCTCCTCGCACCGGGGTCGGACCGCGTCGCGCCGGCGTGCCGCTGGTCCGAGGCGTGCGGCGGCTGCGACTGGATGCACCTGTCGGGAGAGGCCCAGCGCGAAGCGCACGTGGAACACCTGCGCGCCGCGCTCCCGCGAGCCTGGCGCGGCGCGGAGATCTCCGCGTACCCGGCCCCGCGCGTCCTCGGCTACCGCACGCGGGCGCGCGCCCACGTGCGCGCCGACGGGAGCGGCCGAATCGTCGTCGGGATGCACGCAACAGGGACCCACCGGCCGGTGGCGGTCGACGCGTGCGTCGTCCTTCAGCCAGCGCTCGAACGGGCGCGCGGGTTGCTCGCCGACGTATTCGGCGGGTGCCGTGGGCGCGGCGACGTTCTTCTGTCGACAGGAGCTCGCGACCTCCCGGTCATCGACGTGCAGTGGCGCGGGGAGCTCGCGGCGGCCACGTTCGCGCGCTTTGAGCGCGCGGTCGCCGAGGAAGCCATCGCGGGCGCTCGCGTCACGATCGAAGGGGCCCGCCGGCCGGCGCCGATCGGTGACCCGACCCCGTGGACGAAAGCCCCGGACGGCCTGCCTCTTCGGTTGCCTCCGGGAGGCTTCGGCCAGGCCCATGCAGAGGTCAACGTGAAGCTGGGCGCGCACGTCGCCGCCCAAGCGCGGGGGGCGGGCGCCGGCAAGGCGCTCGAGCTGCACGCGGGGGCGGGTAACCTGAGCGTCGTCCTCGCGCGGGAGGTCGCACGGTTGACTTGCGTCGAGTCGGATCGCGACGCGTGCGACGCCGCGCGAGCCAACCTCGCCGCTCGATCCTTGGACGCGCGCGTCGTCGAGGGCGACGCAGATCACCACGCGATAGCCCCAGCGACCACGCTCGTCGTGCTCGACCCCCCGCGGAGCGGCGCGCGCTCCGTCGCCGAGCGACTCGCGACCTCGCGCGTGGCACGTGTGATATACGTCGCCTGCGACGCTCAGACGCTGGGCCGCGATCTGGCCCTCCTCGAGGGGGCATATGCGCCCGAGTCGATCGCGACGTTCGAAATGTTCCCGCAGACGAGCCACGCCGAGGCGGTCGTCACGATGCGGCGGACCACGTCATGAGGACGACCTTGGACGATCGCACGCGCGACGAGGCACGCCGCTACGCCTTCCGGTTCGCGTGCGACGACTGCGTTCACTTCGACGGGGAGCAGGCGAGCTGCTCGCTCGCGTACCCCGCGGCACCTCGCCGAGACGCGCTCGAACGCGAGAGTGTCGAGCTCTGCAAGAGCTTCGAGCTGGCGTGAATCGGTTCGGGGAGGAAGCTCGGCGCGCCGGCGGCGATCGCTCGAGGTTCGCGGCCTTGGACGGCGGCAGCGTCGACCGGTCAAGGACTCGCGCACGGAGGTTCACGTTCGAGTCGCGTCCCGGTGCGCTCGCTCGGATCGATACGCTTCTCCCCACCGGGAAGGTCGATGCGATTGGCGTCACGGAAAGCACCCAGCA
>DATGJA010000740.1:0-6602 GCA_035295445.1 Polyangiaceae bacterium
CCAGCGTCTCCCTCACTTGCCTCTCGAGAACACCTTGCGCGCGGACCTTGGCTCCTCACCTCCAGGACCATGGCCCCGCGAAGGCGGAAAGTGTCACCCAGGCTCCCGGTCTAAAGTGTTACCTGGACAACCGGTCCAACACTCGAGAAAGCGCAACTGATTCGCTCGCAACAGCGTGAGCATCGCGCGTCATCGCGATGGCATCGCGCGGACGCCCGCGGGAGAGGCGCGTCATCGAGCGTACACCGCTGTACCGCGCGCGGACGTCGCGCGTCATTGCGAGCACACCGCTGCTCCGCGCGATGGGAACGCGCGTCATCGCGCTTGTCAGCGGGGTCATGGCGACGACGCGCGATGCAATCGCGACGACTTGGCGCTTCCGCGCGCGGTAGAGGGCTGTAAGCGCGCTTACTACGCGCGTCTTCGCGCGCCCCCGCTCCGGTCGTGGACGGGTCGGACAAATCGACATCGCCACGCACGATTTTTGGTCGCGGCGCGCGGAAAATCGGATCGGCGCGAGACTGTACTTATAGAGGGAGAGAACGAACGGCACGGCCGCCGGGGAGGATGGTCCTTCGCGACGGTTCGCCATGACGGCGAGGTGCGCCCTCGAGAAAGGAGAGAAGAAGAGCCATGTCCACCAACGGAAAGAAGCCGAGCAAGGCCGCAGCCTTGGCGGGGGTGCAGGCGCTCATCGCCGGCATCCAGAAGCACTTCCCGACCGGGTCGTTGACGATCGGGAACGCCGTGTTCGCGACGGCATCGCTCGTCGAGACCCTGCAGGGCCTCGTCGACGCGATGGCGAAGCAGAACGCGGCGCAGCAGGCCGCCAAGGACGCGCTCACCGCGCTTCGTGCGGAGAAGGCGACCGTCAATCCCGTCCTTCAGGGATTGCGCAGCCTGCTCCTCGCGACGTACGGCGACGCGACCCAGACGCTCGCGGACTTCGGCCTCGCGCCCCGCAAGGCGCGCACGCCGCTGACCGTCGAGCAGAAGGCAGCCCGCCAGGCCAAGGCCACGGCGACCCGCAAAGCACGCGGGACGACGGGGCCGAAGGCCAAGCGGGCGATCAAGGGCACGGTTCCGGCGACGACCCCGGTCGCGCCGGCGCCGCCCGCCCCCAAGCCGGCCGGCTGACGCAGCACCCGACGCAGTAACAACGGACGCGCGCGCTCGCGCGGGCGCCCGACGTGGACCACGGGAACGTTCCCGCGGTCGACCTCCCGGCTCCAAAGGGAGCCGGGAGGTTTTATTCTTGAAAAGGCGTGCGTCAAAATGCCGCACGCACAGATCCTGGACCGAACGGAGTCGGATCGGGATAGTGCCTTCGACGCCTTTGACTCAAGCAACGGCCCAGGGCCACACATGTCTCTGATGGCTCCGCTCAAGGGCACGTTTCCTGGAGCGGCCGGCATGCCGATCTCGGCGCCGGCCCTGACGTTCGCGTGGCTGGTTCGGTTGCGTTGGGGCGCCATCGTCGCCCAAGCCGCCACGGTGCTGCTTGCCGTCTCCGTTCTCAACGTTCCCCTCAACACTCCGTGGTTGGCGGCGATCCTTGCGTTCACGGCCGCCACCAACGCGGGCCTTTACGCCCGCGTGCGCGCGGGCCGATCGGTGAGCAACCATGCGATCGGAGCGGTGCTGGGCACGGACACCCTGCTCCTCACGGCACTCCTGTACTTGTCCGGGGGCCCGTCGAACCCTTTCAGCATCCTCTATCTCGTCTACGTGACGCTGGGGGCCGTCACGCTGGGGATCGGCTGGGCGAGCGCGATCGTCGTCGTCGCCGCCACCGGGTACGCGCTGCTGTTCGTCGCGGCGGGACCGATGGACGGCATGGAGCACATGGACCATGTCCATCACGGCTCCACATTTTCGACCCATCTGCAGGCCATGTGGGTGGCCTTCACCGTCGCCGCCGCGCTCATCGCCTACTTCGGCTCGCGCGTCGCCCACGCCTTGCGCGACCGCGAGGTGCAGCTCGCTCAAGCACAGCGCATCGCCGCCAAGAGCGAGACGGTGGCCTCCCTGAGCACGCTCGCCGCCGGCGCCGCCCACGAGCTCGGCACACCCCTCGCGACGATCGCCGTGGCGGCTCGGGAGCTCGAGCTCGGACTGCGGCGTGTGGACCAACCGGCGCTCACGGCCGACGCGAAGCTCATCCGCGAGGCACTCGAGCGCTGCCGACGGATCGTGGAGCAAATGAGCGGCCGGGCGGGCGAGACGATGGGCGAGGTTCCCCAGAGGGTCTCGATCGAGCATCTCATCGGCGAGCTCCGCGAGCGCGCCCGCATCCTCCCCGGCGATCGTCTCGACGTGGAGGTCGACGCCCGCGCTCCGGCGAGGGTGGTTGTCCCCGTGCGCGGGCTCGTCCAGGCCATCGCGAGCCTGCTGCGCAACGCCCTGGACGCCACTCCATCCGAGGACGCGGTGCGCCTTCACGTCCTTCGGGACCGGGACCGGCTGAGGTTCGACGTCGAGGATCGGGGGGCGGGCATCCCGAAGGACGTGCTCGACCGCATCGGCGAGCCCTTCTTCACGACGAAGCCCGCGGGGCGCGGCATGGGGCTCGGAGTCTTCCTCGCCAACGCGTTCGCGGAGCGCTGGCACGGCCGCCTCTCGATCCAATCCGAGCCCGGTCGGGGCACCCGCGCCGTTCTCGAGATCCCCTTCGGCACAGCAGAGGAGGGGGCGTGACGGGCCCGGCGGACAAGCGGACGATCCTCGTCGTGGAGGACGACGACGTCCTGCGCGGCCAACTCCTCCACGCGTTCGCGGAACGAGGCCTCGAGGCGCGCGGTGCGGCCAACGCCGAGGCGGCCATCGTGGCGGCGACCGCCGACAGTCCCGAGCTGGCGGTGGTCGATCTGCGCATGCCGGATCGCTCCGGGCTCGACGTCGTGCGCGACCTCAAAGGCATCGACGCCGGGACGGCGGTCGTCGTCCTCACCGGCTACGGGAGCATCGCGACCGCCCTCGAGGCCATTCGCCTCGGCGCGACGCACTACCTGACCAAGCCTGCCGACGCCGACGAGATCCTGGCGGCGTTCGAGCGCGAGACTCACGCTGCGCCGTCGTCGGCGACGCTCGAACACGAAACCCCCTCGCTCGCGCGGGCCGAGTGGGAGCACATCCAGCGGGTGCTGACGGACTGTAACGGAAACGTGTCGCAGGCCGCGCGGCTTCTTGGCCTTCATCGCCGGAGCCTGCAGCGCAAGCTGTCGAAGAGGCCGACGCTTCGGTAGTCGGTAAAGCGAGAAACCATCGTTTCAAGACGTGTGCGTCAATTTGCCGCAGCACTCTTTGGTCTACGTCGCTTGGCAGCCGAGGCCCCGGGTAGCATAACTCTTCCACTCCGATGAGCCGCGCCCTCGTCCGTCTCGCGCCGTTGCTCCTTGCGTTCACGGCATGCTCTTCAAGTCCGAGCGGCCGTGCCCCCGCCTCGAGTACGGAGACGAGCGGCACTCCGGCCGCGGCGTCGGGGGCCGACAACCCTTCCCCCGCGACCTCGACCGGGGATGGCACCGCCCCGAGCGCGCCCGCATCCGCATCGGCGGACGACGGCGGCGCGGCGGCCTCCGAGGCTGGCCCGTCGCCATGCCCGTCCAACGACACGAGCATCGAGACCTACCAGGCCAATCTCATGCAGATGGGCCAGTCCAAGCAGATCCAGTTCGTCTTGGTCGACTCGAAGCCCGGTCCGCCGATCGTGGGGATCAACACATTCACGCTCCGGCTGCTGGACGCGAGCGGCAACGCCATTCCCAGCGCCACCTTCCCCACGATCAAGCTATGGATGCCATACATGCGGCACGGGTCGTCCGTCATTCCGAGCGTTATGTCGAACGGTGATGGGACCTATTCGATCCACACCATCGATCTCATCATGGCGGGCGTTTGGCAGTTCACGTTCACCGCGCAGTCGGGGTCGACGAAGGACACGGCGATGTACACGTTCTGCGTCCTGCAGCACTGACCCCTGGGCTTTCGAGCCGCAGCGCACTCAATTGTTCGGAGCGCCGCACTCGAGCCACTCGAGGAACGCCGTGCGTTCGTCGCTCGTGAGAGCCGGATAGGTCGAGGGGGGCATTTCACATGCAAAGAGCTGATTGAGAATGGAGCCGCGGTCTTTGTAAATTCCCTCGTAGGTCGTGTAGTCGCTATTGCGAGTGGTGCTGTTGCCCGCGTAGTGACACGCGAGACACTCCATCATCACGACCGGCACGATCACTTGCGCGTAGCTCGGCGCGGGCGAGGGACACGGCGGAAAGTGGCGATCGCAGACCGCGGCCTCGGGGGCTGCACTCTCGCCCGCGGCGGCGGTCGCGCCCGCGTCCGTCACCTGTCCGGCGCCATCCGGCACCCACGCAGGGCTTGCTTCGCCCAGTGCATCCTGCAGGGCGCCGTCGGGCATGCCCGCCGCCGCGTCGACCGGGTTGTCACCCAGTAATGTCGAGGGATTGGAGCTCGCCGTGCAGGCCCCTGAAACGACCGCCGAGGACGCGAGTACGACCCACCTCATGAATGCCTTCGTTTGCGAGCACCGCAGAGTGGCACTTCGTGAGCTCAGGGGACGGTGAGGTAGAACGCTGCGTGTCCGTGCGGCGAGGTGCCGAGCACGTCGGCGCACTCCTCGTGGAAGTGGAAGCGGATGGTCCACTGGCCGGCCTTGTCGAAGACCATGTTCACCTTGTAGACACCCGTCCCCGGCGACGTCTCCGTCATGGCTGTGTTCGTCGTGGGACTCGGGTGCATTGACGTGTTATCGCAGTAGTTCGGGTCTCCCGCGTCTCCAGGCGACGTCGTGAACGCCTCCATCATGTACATGCCGCCCGTCACGGGACTTCCGTCCGTTTGCTTGACCGCGGTCACCGTAAACTCGACGCCGTTCGTCCCGCCGTCGGGCGTCTCGCAGATCGAAGTCGACGTCCAGGTCACGTGGTACTTGCAGTCGTCGTCGTCGCCTTTCATGCCCCACATCGTCGAGCCGTAGGGACACCCACCCGTGTCCCCGGCATCGACGTCGCACGCGGCGGCCAGCGCACCGCCGTCGGGGGAGAAGCAGCAGCTCGCCGGGACGGTCGTTTGGATCAGCACGCCTCCGTCGGACCCCTGCGTCGCGCAGTGCATGTCCGCCGGTCCGGGTGTCGCCTTTCCCGGGCTCGCGCAGGTCGCGACCGCCATCGCGTCGCTGCCGGCGTCGACCGCGCCCGAGCCCGACGAGTTCCCCGTCGCAGCGCCGGTCGTGGATCCGGCGCTCGTCCCCGATGTGCTTCCCGAGGTCGCTCCCGACGAGGATCCCGTCGAGCTTCCCGATCCCGACGTGGCACCCGAGCCGGAGGAGGCGCCGGTCGACGTGCCGGAGGTGGTACCGGACGACGTACCTGTGGAACTTCCCGAACTGCTCGCGTCCGGCGTGCCGCCGCTGCCGTTGTCGTCCGACGAACACGCCGCGATCGCGATCAAGGTCAGCGCGGCGACGTTGCACCCAAGGGCCAAGCGGCGAGCGGATGACATCACGGTGATCTCCTGCGAAAGTCAGTGGCGCGAGCTTTTGGGCCTGGAGGGCGCACCGATCGCTCGCGCCGGGGATGATCGGCGCGCCGCGCGTACCCTCGCCTCGTAAAACGCGCGCAGACCATCGACCAGCCAAAACGAACGCATGCGACAACATGCCGCAGCCCCAATGGCCAATTCCAAACAAGGTTCGCGAGCACTGCGCGGCCACGAACGGCGTGCGCATCCGCGCAGAGAAGACGCCTACGGCGGAGCGACGCGCAAGCGGAGAACTTCTTCGCGGCGCGTCGACGAGGTGGGGGAGGACGAAACGCGGGCCCACGGTGGGCCGGGCACGTCTCCTCGATTTGAAAAAAAGTTGAACACGTTTCGGTACGGTACGTGACTAAGTGCCGCCATGCTTACCCGCATCCGAGCCTCCGCTCTCGTTCCCGCAGCGTCGATCGTCGTCGGTGTGGGCGTCCTGGGGTGCGGCTCCTCCGACGCGAAGAACGCGGCAAAACCAGGCGTCGACGGCTCCTCTGGCTCGCCCTCCAGCGGCCAAACCTCGGGCAGCCCTTCGACCACCGGCACCTCCTCAACTGGCGGCGGCGACGACGGCGGTTCGAGCGGCACGAGCGGAACCTCGGGCTCGTCGGGAGCGAGCGGCTCCCCCTCCCCCGACGCGGCCGGCGCCGACGGAAGCACGTCCGGTCTGCCCCTCCCGAGCGGCGATCAATCCGTCCTCCAGCGCGGCAACGACGTCTACCGGCGCGCCACGTTCACCGAGCCGGGGCTCAACGCGACGACCGCGGCCACGATGGCGCCGGACACGTCGTTCAACGCGAACGCCACCTTTCCCGCCAACGGCAACACCGAGAACCAGGGGACCGCGTCGGTCCTCTACCTCGAGCAAGGCCCGCCCGTGGCCGGATGCCCCGCCGGCGCGACCGGGTGCAAGGCGAGCTCGCGCGCCGCCGGCGCGGGCCTCTTCTTCGCGTTCCCCGCGCTCGGCGCGACCCCCAACGTCGTCGCCTTCGACGAGGCCTCGGGCTTGCCCGTGTGGACCGCGCACGTCACTCCCGGCGCCGACGGCATCCGCGGGA
>DATGJA010000741.1:0-3525 GCA_035295445.1 Polyangiaceae bacterium
CGATGTATGGAGGCACGCTCCTACAATAAGTCGTCCACTCCCGCCCATTGCGTGGGCGTCCGGGTGAGGGCGGCTAGCTCAGCTGGAAGAGCGCCAGCTTGACATGCTGGAGGTCGGGGGTTCGAGACCCTCGCCGCCCACCAATTGGCTTACGGCACAATGCGCGGCCCTGGCCCCATGCCGCAAATCGATCTGTCTACCCGGGCACGTGATCGACCACCGAAAACCATGCGGGCGGATTCGTTTCGCTCGACTCGGGCGCCGAACGCCATCCGTACGGCAGGCGGAACGCAAACATCACGAATCCGGATGGTGCCGCTGAGCGGAGCGAGTAGCCCGGGCGGGATTCGAACCCGCGATATCAGCCTTGAAAGGGCTGCGTCCTAGTCCACTAGACGACCGGGCCGAGCACGGTAGTAGGTACTCTAATCGCTGGTCTGGTCCGTACCTTCGGGCCACCAGCTCGGCGCAAGCGGGCGTAGCACAATGGTAGTGCGCCAGCCTTCCAAGCTGGTTACGTGGGTTCGATTCCCATCGCCCGCTCCAAACGCGCGGCTGCGATCAGCTCGTCGACAGGAAGACGTTCTTCAGCTCGGTGTAGTAATCGAGCGCGTCGGGACCGAGCTCACGTCCCATGCCCGACTGCTTGAACCCGCCGAAAGGCGTGGTCACACGCACCGAGTTGTTCGAGTTGATCGAGATCGTCCCCGTCTCGAGGCCGCGGGCCACACGCATCGCGCGTCCCGCGTTGTTCGTCCAGATCGATCCCGAGAGGCCGTAGATGGTGTCGTTGGCGATGCGGAGGGCTTCCTCCTCGTCCTTGAACGGGATGACGGCGGCGATGGGTCCGAAGATCTCCTCGCGGCCGGCCCTGTCGTCATTCGACACAGGTGACAGCACCGTCGGCGGAAACCAGTAACCCGGGCCACTCGGCGTTGTGCCGCGGATCGCGACGTGAGCGCCGTCCAGGTACGAGGCAACCTTGGAGCGATGCTCCGCGGAGATCAGCGGGCCCATCTCGGTCCTGTCGTCCAGCGGATCCCCGACCTTGATCGCCTGCACGGCCTTCTCGAGCGCCTGCATGAACCTTTCCATCGCCGACCTTTCGACCAGGATGCGGGAGCGGGCGCAGCAGTCCTGCCCCGCGTTGCCGAAGACCGCGATCGGTGCCGACGCCGCGGCCTGCTCGAGGTCCGCGTCCGCGAACACGATGTTGGCGGACTTGCCGCCGAGCTCCAGCGTCACGCGCTTGATCGACTCCGACGCAAGCGCACCGATACGCCTCCCGACCTCGGTCGAGCCTGTGAACGCCACCTTCGCGACGTCGGGGTGCTGGACGAGCCGCTCCCCGACGACGCGGCCCGCCCCGACCACCACGTTCAACACGCCTTCGGGGAGGCCTGCCTCGAGCGCGATCTTGCCGAGCTCGACCGCGGTCAGCGGGGTCAGGCCCGCGGGCTTCAGCACGACAGTGTTCCCGGCTGCCAGCGCCGGTCCAACCTTCCAGGACGCGATCGCGATAGGGAAGTTCCACGGCGTGATCAGCGCGACGATTCCCAGCGGCTCGCGGAACGTCATGTCGATGCCGCCGGCGACCGGGATCGTCTTGCCCACGAGCCGCTCCGGGGCGCCCGCGTAGTAATTGAAGACGTCGGCGACCATGCCGACCTCGCCGCG
Organism: Polyangiaceae bacterium; assembly: GCA_035295445.1. Classification (GTDB taxonomy): domain Bacteria; phylum Myxococcota_A; class Polyangia; order Polyangiales; family Polyangiaceae; genus Palsa-1150. Next base: position 1,678 of record DATGJA010000741.1, read on the forward strand.
CGCATCGCTGATCGGCTTGCCGACGTTGCGAGCTTCGAGACGCGCGAGCTCCTCTGAATGGTCGCGTATCGCGACGGCGATCTTCCGCATCAGATTGGCGCGGTCCTTGGGGGACACCGCCTTCCAGGCGGGGAACGCCTTCCTGGCACGCGCGACGGCTGCGTCGGCGTCCTCGACGGTGGCCTCCGCCAGCTCGGCCATGACCTGCTCCGTGGCCGGCTCGATGACCTTCAACGTGCGTGCCTGTGTGGCCATCCAGCCCTCCTCTCAGATCCGCGACGGGCCTGTTCGAGGTCCGTCCGCAACGATACTATCGGCAACTCCATCTACTCTCGACGGAGTGACGGGTCACGGAGACGAAGTCGATGACAGATCAACGCGTCGCGGGCGGCGGCCATCGCCGGATCAGGGCGCTCATTCTTCAGCACGAGGAGCCGGCTCCGCCGGGAATACTCGGCGACTGGCTTGACGGCCAGGGCGCGGAGCTGGATGTCTTTCGCATCGACCTCGCGGAGGAAGTTCCCGACGCTCGAGACTACGACCTCGTCGCCACGCTCGGTTCCGAGTTCGCCGCCTTCGACGACACCAAGCCTTTCGTCCCGCGCGAGGCGAAGCTTCTTCGCCAGGCCATCGACGCTGACCTTCCGGTGTTGGGGCTGTGCTTCGGAAGCCAGCTGCTCGCGAGGGTGCTCGGCGGCCGCACATTTCGCGCGGAACGCCCCGAGATCGGCTGGCACAACGTGAGGACCGCGGACCCGGGACTGGTCCCGGAAGGGCCGTGGTTCCAGTGGCACTTCGACACGTTCACGCTTCCTCCCGGCGCGACTCTCATAGCCTCGTCCGGCGTGGGGCCGCAGGCCTTCGTCTCACGACGCAACATGGGCCTCCAGTTCCATCCCGAGGTGACGCCCGAGATCGTGGAGGGGTGGGTTCGCGCATCCCCCCACGACCTCGAGGGCACAGCGGATCCGGAGCTGCTGCTCGAGGAGACCGTGCGTGTCGCGCCGGAGGTCCGCCGCCGGGCCGAGCGCCTTTTCAGCACGTTCCTGAAGCGTGTCGCCCTGCTCGGATCTGAACCCGCGGCCGAAACTCACACCTGATTCCAAGCCCACTTTGAGCTTGGCTCCGAAATATCTCGGCCATGAACAACACCCGTACCCTTCTTTTCGCGGGCGGCATCGTGGCCGCCATGTTCGTCGGCGGGTTTCTCGGGGCCACGGCCATCGCGAAATCGCCGATCACGGCGGCCAGCGCCGCGCTGACCGCCTCGTCGCCTTCGCCGGCGTTCAAGTCGAACGAGACTTCGTCCCACGAAGCGGGCGAGAGCGCTGCCAGAGAGGCGGCCGAGAACAACGGCACGTTCCACCCGGGTGGCCCGGGCGGGTTCGGTCCAGGATTCAAGCCGAACGAGGACCCGACCCACGAAGCCGGTGAGTCGGCGGCCCGGGAAGCGCAGGAGAACGCGGCGGCCAAGGCCTCCCCGACTCCGTAAGCGCACTTCGCGGTCATCTGAGCGGGCGCCCTCGCCGGCGCCCGCTCCCTTATCTCCCCGGCTAAGCTCGTCCGATGGCGGCCAGGGTGCGCGTCTACCTCGAGACGGGCAGCAAGCGAGTCTTCGCCAGTGCCGCCGACTGGCCCGGGTGGAGTCGCGGAGGCAAGAACGAAGCACTGGCCCTCGAAACGCTCGCGACGTACGCGGCGCGCTACGCGCCGGTGGCGAGGCTTGCCGGCCTCACGTTCGATGCGCGGGCAACCGAGTTTGACGTCGTCGAGCGGATGCCCGGCGGCGCCTCGACCGACTACGGGGTGCCCGGCACTCCAGCGCGGGACGAAGCGGGGGCCCCGACC
>DATGJA010000742.1:0-6150 GCA_035295445.1 Polyangiaceae bacterium
GACCCCGGCAACGTCGTCCACGCGGCCGACCCGGGCGGGCTCGTCGTCGTCACCCAACTCGACCCGATCGCGGTCTTCTTCACGCTGCCGGAGGACGACCTCGCGTCGATCCACCAGGCGCAGGCCGGCGGCGCCCTCGTCGTGGAGGCCCTCAGCCGGGACGGCGAGAAGCCGCTGGGCGAGGGCAAGCTTTCCGTCATCGACAACGAAATCAACCAGGCGACGGCCACGATCCGGCTCAAGGCCATCTTCGAGAATCCGCAACACCTTCTTTGGCCCAACCAGTTCGTCAAGGCGCGCCTGCGGCTGGCCACGCGAAAGGCGGCCGTCGTCGTCCCCGCCGCCGTCGTCCAGCGCGGCCCGCAGGGTACGTTCGCCTACGTGATCGGACCCAACTCGACGGCGGAGGTTCACCCGATCGTCGTGGACTCGGTGCAAGGAGACACGGCCCTCGTCGCAAGGGGCCTGTCGGTCGGCGACGAGGTCGTCGTGAGCGGCCAAGCGCAGATCCGCCCTGGCTCCCGCGTCGCGGCCAAGGCGGCGGCAGCGCCGGGCGCGTCCGCGTCGAGCGAGCCCGCGAAGGTCGCCCCATGAGGGGAGTCGTCGCGTGAGCGGGGGGGTGTCCGAGCCGTTCATTCGACGGCCGGTCGCGACGACGCTCCTCATGGCGGGCCTGCTCCTCGTGGGGCTCGCCGCGTTCACGCAGCTCCCCGTCTCGGCCCTGCCCCAGGTGGACTACCCCACGATCGTCGTTTCGACGTACCTCCCCGGCGCGAGCGCCGACACGATTTCCTCGTCCGTGACGACGCCCCTCGAGCGTCAGTTCGGCCAGATGCCGTCCTTGACGCAGATGACGAGCGTCTCGAGCCTCGGTTACTCGCAGGTCACCCTGCAGTTCGACCTCGACCGAAACATCGACGCCGCGCAGCAGGACGTGCAGGCGGCAATCAACGCCGCGTCGAGCCTGTTGCCCTCACAGCTGCCGACGCCGCCCACGTACTCGAAGAGCAACCCCGCCGATCAACCCATCCTGACGATCGCCGTCAGCTCCGACGTCCTCCCCCTGGATCAGGTCGACGACTACGCGGACTCCATACTGGCGCAGAAGATCTCGCAGGTCTCCGGGGTCGGACTGGTCACCATCAACGGGGGCCAGAAGCCCGCCGTGCGGGTCCAGGCCGACCCGGAGTCCTTGGCCGGAACCGGGCTCACGCTCGAGGACTTGAGGAGCGCCCTCATCGCCGCAAACGTCAATCAGCCGAAGGGCAACATCGACGGCGCGCGGCAGGACTATGCGCTCGCGACGAACGACCAGCTCTACAAGGCCGACGGGTTCAAGCCCCTCGTCATCGCCTACGCCAACGGCTCGCCGGTCCGGCTCGTGGACGTGGCGCGCGTGGTCGACGGCGTGGAGAACGCGCAGCTTGCGGGCTGGTCCAACGACAAGCGCGCGATCATCCTGAACGTACAGCGGCAGCCGGGCGCCAACGTCATTCAGGTGGCCGATCGCGTGAAGGACCTCTTGCCTCAGCTGTCCGCGTCGCTGCCGCAGGGGATCGACGTCAAGGTCGTGAGCGACCGGACCGAGACGGTGCGCGCGTCGGTCGAGGACGTCGAGCGCACGCTGCTCATCACGATCGGCCTCGTGGTGGCCGTCATCTTCGTCTTCTTGCGCAACCTGCGGGCGACCATCATCCCGAGCATCGCCGTCCCGCTCTCCCTCGTCGGCACGTTCGGCGTCATGTACATGCTCGGCTACAGCCTCAACAACCTCTCGCTCATGGCGCTGACCATCGCGACCGGCTTCGTCGTCGACGACGCGATCGTCATGATCGAGAACATCGCGCGGTACCTCGAGGAGGGAGACTCGCCGTTCGAGGCGGCGATCAAGGGCGCCGGACAGATCGGCTTCACGATCGTCTCTCTCACCGTCTCGCTCGTCGCCGTGCTCATTCCGCTGCTCTTCATGGGCGGCCTGATCGGCCGCCTCTTCCGAGAGTTCGCCGTCACGCTCGCCGTCTCTATCGGCGTCTCCGCACTCCTGTCGCTCACGCTCACCGCCATGATGTGCGGCCACATGCTCCGGCCCGAGAAGAAGGCGCACGAGCGGAGCGCCCTCTTCCGCCTCTCCGAGCGCGCCTTTCAGGGCGCGATCGACTGGTACGACCGCGGCCTGCAGGTGGTGCTTCGCCACAGGCTGACGACCCTCCTCGTGACCATCGCGACGCTGGCATTGACCATTGTGATGGCGGTGGCCGCGCCGAAGGGCTTCTTCCCACAGCAGGACACCGGGATGCTCCTGGGGGTGTCCGAGGCCGCGGCGGACGTCTCCTTCCCACAGATGATGCGGCTGCAGACGGCGCTGTCGGACGTGGTGCGCGCCGACCCCGACGTCCTCAGCGTCACTTCGTTCATCGGATCGGACGGTACGAACGCGACGACGAACAGCGGCCGGATGTCGATCACGCTCAAGCCCCACGACCAGAGGTCCGCCTCGGCCGACGAGATCATGGCCCGGCTGCGCCCCAAGGCCGCGGCGGTGGATGGCGTACAGCTCTATCTGCAGTCCGTGCAAGATCTACAGATCGACAGCCGCGTGGCCCGGACGCAGTTCCAGTACACGCTCGAGGACGCCGACGCGAACGAGCTCGCCGCCTGGGCCCCCAAGCTCGTGGCCGAGCTGCGACGCGAGCCCACGCTCAAAGACGTGACGAGCGACGAGGAGACGTCCGGCCTGCAGGTCTCGCTCACGATCGATCGCGACACGGCCTCGCGCCTGGGCGTTTCGCCGCAGATCGTGGACGACACCCTCTACGACGCGTTCGGCCAGCGCCAGGTGTCGATCATCTTCACGCAGCTCAACCTCTATCGTGTCATCCTCGAGGTGAGGCCCGATCAGGCCAAGACCGCGGCGGCGCTCGACCGGATCTTCGTGCGAGCGGCGAGCGGCGCTCCCGTGCCGCTCAGCGCGATCGTGCACCGCAGCACGACGACCGCTGCCCTCGCGGTCAACCATCAAGGACAGTTCCCGGCGGTGACGATCTCGTACAACCTTCCGGACGGCGAGTCGCTGGGGAACGCCGTGACCGCGATCCAGGCGGCGCAGGCGCGCATCGGGCTGCCCCCGAGCGTTCACTCCGACTTCGTGGGCACCGCGCAGGCGTTCAACGAGTCGCTCGCCAGCGAGCCGCTCCTTGTCCTTGCCGCCATCGTCACGGTCTACATCGTGCTCGGGGTGCTCTACGAAAGTTACATCCACCCGATCACGATCATCTCGACGCTGCCGTCGGCGGGCGTCGGCGCCCTCCTCGCTCTCTACCTGTGCCGGACCGATTTCAACGTCATCGCGCTCATCGGGATCGTCCTCCTCATCGGGATCGTGAAGAAGAACGCGATCATGATGATCGACTTCGCCCTCGAGGCGGAGCGCGACCACGGCATGACGCCCGAGCAAGCCATTCACCGCGCGTGCCTCCTGCGCTTCCGGCCCATCATGATGACGACGATGGCGGCGCTGCTCGGCGGCCTCCCGCTCGCGCTCGGCACCGGGATGGGGTCGGAGCTCCGCCGGCCCCTCGGGATCAGCATCGTCGGGGGCCTGATGCTCTCCCAGGTGCTCACCCTCTACACGACACCGGTCGTCTACCTCTACATGGACCGCTTGGGCCGCCGGTTTGCGCGTGAGGGCCGGCGCCCGACGCGCGTCGCCGAGGCGTCGTCGTGAACATCTCGTCGCCCTTCGTACGCCGCCCCGTCGCCACGTCTCTCCTCGCGGCGGCGCTCCTGCTGGCGGGGGTTCTCGCGTACGCTCGGCTCCCCGTCGCGCCGCTTCCGCGCGTGGACTTTCCGACCCTCCAGGTGAGCGCGCAGCTGCCCGGCGCCAGCCCCGAGACGATGGCGTCCTCCGTGGCCACGCCGCTCGAGCGCCGATTCGGGCGGATCGCGGGGCTCACCGAGATGACTTCGGCGAGCACCCTCGGGTCGACGTCGATCACCCTCCAGTTCGATCTGGATCGGAACGTCGATGCCGCCGCGCGAGACGTGCAAGCCGCCATCGCCGCGGCCGGCGGCGAGCTTCCGCCCAACTTGCCGCTCAAGCCCACGTACCGAAAGGTCAACCCGTCGGACTCGCCGACGCTCATCGTCGCGCTGACCAGCCAGACCCTCCCCCTGGCGAAGGTGTTCGACGCCGCGACGACGGTGCTCGCCCAGAAGATCTCGCAGGTGAAGGGCGTCGGACAGGTGTTCGTCGGCGGCGGACAGCAGCCCGCCGTGCGAATCCAGGTCGACCCGGCGGCCCTCGCCGCGATGGGAATCAACACCTCCGACGTGCGCAGCGCGATCGCGAGCACCACGACCGACCTCGCCAAGGGGAGCCTGCAGGGCAACGCGCAGACGGCCACCATCTCGGACAACGACCAGATCTTCGACGCCCGCGGCTACCGGCCCCTCGAGATCGCCCAGACGGCCCAGGGGGCCGCCCAGCTCGGCAACGTGGCGGACGTCTACGACGACGTCGAGAACAACCGGGTGGCCGGATGGGCCGACCGCGACCGCGCCGTCCTGGTCATCGTCCGCAAACAACCCGACGCGAACATCATCGAGACGAACGAGCGCGTCCTCGGCCTCTTGCCGGAGCTCGCCACGTCCATTTCGCCGGCGATCAAGATCGAAGTGAGCAGCGACCGCACGCAGACCATCCGCGCCTCTGTCGAGGACGTCGAGAAGACCCTCGGCGTCAGCGGCCTGCTCGTCATCCTCGTCGTCTTCGCGTTCCTGCGGTCCTGGCGCGCGACCCTGGTGCCCACCGTGGCTATGCCCCTCTCGCTCCTCGGAACTTTGGGGGTGATGTGGCTCCTGGGGTACAGCATCGACAACCTCTCGCTGATGGCGCTCACGATCTCCACGGGGTTCGTGGTCGACGACGCGATCGTCGTGACCGAGAACGTGATGCGCGAGCTCGAGCGCGGCGCCCGTCCGATGGCGGCGGCCCTCAAGGGAGCCGAACAGATCGGCTTCACGATCGTCTCGATCACGGTCTCCCTCCTCGCGGTGTTCGCCCCCATCCTGCTCATGGGCGGGATCGTCGGGCGGCTGTTCCGCGAGTTCGCGGTGGTCCTCAGCGTGGCGATCGCGATGAGCGCGCTGGTCTCGCTCACGCTGACGCCGATGATGTGCTCACGGATGCTGAAGCCGGAGCACGAACAGGGGCGCCGGGGGGCCCTCTATCGCGCGTCCGAGCGAGCCTTCGACGCTATGCTCGCCTTCTACGAGCGCGGCCTGCGCTGGGCGCTGCACCACCGCCCCGCGATGCTCCTCTTGACGCTCTTGACCGTGGCGGTCAACGTCGCCCTCTTCGCTTACGTCCCCAAAGGCCTCTTCCCCCAGCAGGACACCGGCCTCCTCGTGGCGACGACCGAGGCGTCGCAGGACGTTTCGTACCACGAGATGTTCCGCCTGCAGACGCAGGTCAACAGCATCCTGCTGGAGGATCCGGACGTCGAGCACTTCGTCGCGTTCATCGGGTCCGGAGGTTTCGGGACGGGCAACACGGGCAACGCGTTCATCACGCTCCGCAGCATGCCGCCCCGCAAGACGAGCGCAGACGCGGTGCTCGGGCGCCTGCGCGGCAAGCTGTCCAAGGTCGCCGGGATCAACACGTACCTGCAGTCCAGGCAAGACGTGAACGTGGGCGGCCGCCTCGCGCGTACGCAGTATCAGTACACGATCCAGGACGCGAACCTGGACGAGCTCCGCGAGTGGGCGCCGCGCGTGCTCGACGCGATGAAGCGGCTGCCGCAGCTCAAGGACGTGGTCAGCGATCAGCAGAGCGCGGGCCTCGAGCTCGACGTCGACGTGGACCGCGACACGGCTTCGCGCCTGGGGATCACCGCGCGCGACGTCGACAACGCCCTCTACGACGTCTACGGGCAGCGCTTCGTCGCGACGAACTTCACGCAGATGAACGAGTACCGGGTCGTCCTCGAGGCGAGCGAGCCGCTCCGCGGGACGGTCGACTCGCTCGACGGGATTTACGTCAAGGGCACGAACGGCGCGGCCGTGCCGCTGCGGGCCATCGCGAAGATGTCGGCCACGACGGCGGCGCTGGCGGTCAACCACCACGGGCAGTACCCCGCCGTGACGATCTCG
>DATGJA010000743.1:0-2764 GCA_035295445.1 Polyangiaceae bacterium
CTCACGATCGAGCATGCAGCGCGGCACGAGGCCGGCCAGGCCGACCCGACGCGCGACGTCCGCTTGTCCGCATAGTCCTCACTCCTCACGCGTCTCACCCCGCTTCCTCCCGCCGGCACTTCGTCCTTCCCTCACGTCTCCTCTTCCTTGTCGGTAGCGCGATGGCTCGGGCGCTCGTTTCGCGCGGGCACCCCCTTTGTCGCGCCTGACGAGACGCTTGCCGCGCCCCTTTGGGGGCTCGCCGTTCTGCTTTCGCCGCTTCCCCGCAGCCGGGGAGCCCCTCGGCGAATGCACGGCGCGCTCTCGGTAGGAGCTCCGGGGGGACCCGCATGTCCGCGAAACGAGAGCCGAGCCATCGGCTCTCCCAACAAGGAGAGATCGTCATGAGCGAAACGAAGATGATGCAGATCGTCGGTGCCGTGCAGCGAACCGTCGGCGAAGAAAAGAAGAGCTTCTGGACCCGCATTGGCGTGGCCTTTCAGAACACCGACGGCTCCTGGAACCTGCGGTTCGAGTACCTGCCGGCCCATCTCGCCGAGACCACGATTCAGCTGCGCGAGACCAGTCCGAAGGACGCGCCGCGGCCGTCCGAATAGCGGGCAGTCACGGAGCTTCGTGCCGGGCACGGGGTCCCTCGGGGCCCCGCGCTCGTGCGCGCCACGACCAGCCCACCTCACGCGCTCGAGGTCCGCGCATGTACGACGATGAACTTCACCGCTTCAAGAGCGACATCCATCTGGTCCACTACGCCGCCGAGCGCTACGGCTACCAGCGCGACCGGCGCGAGAGCAGCGTCGCGAGCCACGTGCTGCGCCACCCCGGGACCGACGACAAGATCGTCGTCCGCAAGGACAAGGACGGCCACTGGACCTACTTCTCGGTCCGCGATGGACGCGATCACGGCACCATCGTCGACTTCGTCCAGCAGCGCGGCGGCCACCGGTCGCTCGGGGAGGTCCGCCAAGAGCTTCGGCAATGGCTTGGGATCGAGCGACCCGTGCCCGAGTGGGTCCCGAGGACGACGCCGGCCGCGCGCGAACATCCTCCGGTCGCCGAGGCGTTCGCGGCGGCGCGCGTTGTCGGGTCGAGCGACTACCTTTGCGCGCGGGGCCTTCGCCCCGAGACGCTGCGCGACCCGCGCTTTGCCAGCACCTGGAGGCAGGACCCGCGCGGCAACGTGCTCTTCGTCCACACCGACGACCTCGGCCAGATCACCGGCTTCGAGACCAAGAACCGAGGCTTCACGGGGTTTGCGCCGGGGGGCACCAAGACCGCCTGGCGCAGCGAGGCGCGCGCCGACGATCGGGCCCTGATCGTCACCGAGACCGCCATCGACGCGCTGAGCTACCACCAGCTCCATCGGGGCGCGGGCGACCGGACTCGGTACCTCAGCACGGCGGGTGCACCCAGCGCTCACCAGCTCGAGGTCCTCGGGCAGGCCGTCGGAGCGATGCCACCGTCGAGTCGCATCGTCGCCGCGACGGACGCGGACGGGGCGGGCGAGCAGCTTGCCGAGCGCATCCGCGCCCTCGCCTCCCGCCACCCCGCGGTCACGTTCGAGCGACACGCCCCGACGGTCGGCAAGGACTGGAACGACGTCCTGCAACGCGCCGAGCGCGACTACATCCGCTCGCTGCCCCCCGCCGTGCGGGCGCTCGGTCCGGCGCGAGACCGCGGCCGATGAAGACCGTCGTGCAGCTTCGTCGACCCACAGGCGGCGGCGACGCTCTGCGGTGCGAGCTCGTCCACGGCGGGCCGACTGCGATCGTGGCCGGCAAGCTCGGTCCGGTCGCCGTCTTTGAGCCCGGACAGGTCGTCGCGCTCAGCCTTCGGCGGGGACGACGAGAGCGCCTCTTTGTTTTTCGCACGCTCGCCGTCGACGATCGCCTCGCTGCGAGCGTGCCCGGCGTGCAGCCACGGGTCCGCCTGTTGTTTCACTTTCACACCGCCCTGCGCCTTCGTCGCGGACGCGGGCTCTTCGCGTATCTCGCTCGGACGGGGCGCGATCCCTCAGCGCTACCCGACGTCTTCTACTTCCGCGTCAGCGCCGTGCTCGGCGGACGCCGGCTCCAACACAAAGTCCTGCTCTCGCTTCTCTCACCACCCGAGCTTCCGAGCCCGCCATGGACGTCCTAGCCGCCATCCTCACCTGCAGCCTCTACGCCGACGACGCGCTCGTTCGCGCCATCGTCGACAACGCGCACGACAATCCGTTCGCGATCCTCACGCCCGAAATCGAGGGCGGTGGGGAGGGGGAGACCCAGCCTCGGGATCGCGAGACCGCGCTCGCGAAGCTCGAGGAGCTCACCGGCCGTGGCGACCGGCCGCTCCTCGGCTTGATGCAGGTGCCGGTTGCGTGGGCGTCGTTCTTTGGTCGCGAGCCCCAGGAGCTCTTTGACCCGTGCGTCAACCTCTCCATCGGATCGGCGATGCTCTCGGAGTTCGACTACGCGTGCGCCAGAGGGATCCGGTCCCACTCGTCGGGGAGGACTGTCGGTTCGCCCGCGCGACGTCCATGCGCAACGCTCCGTTACGCGGAGGCGGTCGGCGTGCCCGAGCTGACGACCGTTGTCACTCTCAACCTACGCTACCAGCGACCTGATTCGTCGACCCCCAGCGCCGCACCAATTTTTTCGTCTGCGCTTGACCAGGGACCTTGGGGCGCACGGCGCATGCTCGTGCTCACTGATCGAGGCGTCCTTGACCAAGCTTCCCGCGGCGGACGGAGTCCTTCTGACGCCGGAGGCGGCGGCAACGCATCCAG
>DATGJA010000744.1:0-4770 GCA_035295445.1 Polyangiaceae bacterium
TGCGGCCGAAAATGACGAGGCCCGCGGCGAGATGGCGCTCGACGATCTCGGAGTGGCGCTCGGGCACCGCGCGGGCGCGGCGCAGGGCGTTCGAGCCCGACGTCGCGGGCACCCCCGCGTAGTCCTGGTGGAGGTCCTTGAGCAAGAAGGGAACGCCCGCGAGCGGACCGTCGAGGCGTTCGCGCGCCCGTGCCCGCGCGATCTCGTACATCGGGAGGACGATCGCGTTCATGCGCGGATTGATCCGGTCGGCCCGCCGGATGGCGGCCTCGAGGAACTCGCCGGCGGTGACCTCTCCGCGCCGCACCAGATCGGCCTGGGCTACGGCGTCGAGCTTGAGGTAGTCGGCTTCCGCGATCATCGGGGGGTCGACGTGCGGTGAATCACGGACCCAGCGCACTAACACGTCCGACAACCGAATGGACGCGGAAGTCGGGCTCGCCCGATCGGGCCGCAGTGGCCGTCCGATTCATCGGGCCCACGCCGGCACGGCGCCGACGACGGCCTCGACGGGCGTGCCTGCGCGCTGCGCGGCGCGGAGCTGACGGCAGCGCCAGATCGTGTAAAGCACGGGCAGCACCTCGAGCGTCAGGAACGCGCTCGAAAGCAACCCCCCGAGCATCGGAGCGGCCACGCGACGCATCACGTCGGCTCCGGCGCCCTCGGCCCAGAGCAGCGGCAAGAGCCCGGCCGCCATCGTCGTGATCGTCATGACCTTGGGTCGCAGTCGCCGCACCGTGCCTTCTGCGTGCGCCGCGACGACGTCCTCGCGGCTCCGGATGGTCCCTTCGCGCACCCGGCGATGAAACGCCTCGTCGATGTAGACGACCATGACGACGCCCGTCTGCATCGCCAGGCCCACGGTCGAGAGGAGCCCCACCCAGACCGGCGCGGAGAGGGGGTAGTGCAGCAGGTACAAGGTCCAGACGCTTCCGACCAGCGCGAACGGGACGGAAACGAGGACGATCAGAGCCTCGGCCATGCTCCGGAACTGCCAGAAGAGCAGCGCGAGCATGGCCGCGAGGAGGAGCGGCGCCACGAAACGCAGCCGCCGCCGCCCCGCCGCGAGCAGATCCGACTGTCCTGTCCACTCGACGGCCTCTCCTGGCTCGAGCCGGACGGTCCGGTCGCCCTTCGCGCGGGCGAGCGCCTCCTCGCCGCGCTGCGTGTAGCCCTCGACGTCGACGCCGTCCTGCAGGTCGACGTAGACGTACGCGACGAGATCGCTGCCCTCGGTGCGAAGGACGCCAGGCTCGGAGCGGTACGTGGGTCGTCCGAGGAGGGCCAGCGGTACGGGCGCGCCCGACCGCGATCGCACGGTGATCTCGCGGAGGTCGTCCGCCTCCTCGCGCCGCATGCTCATGTCCGCCGCGATGCGGACGCGATACGGCGCACGCTGCGGGGCCATCTCGGCCATGGCCTCCGGGTCGAGCCGGGCGTGCTCGTGCCCGTACAGCATGCCCGTGCCGTGCTCGTGAGCCGCGTGCGCCGTGGCGCGCCGTGCGGCGAAGCCACGCGGCGACGGCTCCATCTCGCCGACCTGTCCCCCGGTGGTCATGAGCTCCGTCGTGAAGTCGAGCACGTTCGGGTCCACGTCGTAGAGCGCGAGCGCCCGAGGGTCGGGCTGAAAGGAGAGCCACGGCTCCCCGCCGAGCGATTCGAACGCGGCGCTTCGGGTCCCGGGAAGGCCGCGCGCCCAGCCTTGGAGCGCCGCCCCGAGGGCGCCCAGGCGCTCGGGCGTGGCCGCCACGATCCGGATCGCGAGGGGCGTCCGGACGCCGTTGGTCGACATCATGTCCATGCGCGCGCGGGCCGGCGCGGTCCACGCGCTCGTCCAGCCGGGGAGCCGCGTGGCCTCGTCGAGCTTGGCGACGAGCTCCGCGGTCGTCTCGGGCCTTCCCTCGGGCCACGCGAGCCCGAGGACCGGCTTGAGCCACGATGGAGCCCACGGCGAGTACCACCGCGAAAGGGGGCTGCGCGGCCACTCGTCGCGCGGCCTGAGGCGAACGATCGTCTCGGCCATCGAGTAGGGCGCCGGATCGGTCGCGGTGTCCGCCCGGCCTACCTTCCCGAAGACCGTCGCGACCTCGGGGAACTGACCGAGGATGCGATCCTGTCGGCGTAGATCCACCGCGGCCTCTCCCTCTGCCACGCCGGGCAGGGTCGTCGGCATGAAGAGCAGGTCACCCTCGTCGACGCGCGGGAGGAACTCGCCGCCGAGTCGAGGCAACAGCGGGAGGCACGAGGCGACGGCGAGTGCCGCGGTGGCGAGCGTGAACCCGGGCCGCGCCAGCGCGAAATGCACGAACGGGCGGTACACACCGACCAGACGTCGCGTCAGCGGGTTCTCGAACTCGCCGCGCACCTGCCCGACGAGCAGACGGCCGCGCAGCGCGGGGGCCACGGTGAGCGCGATGAGGGCGGCTGCGCCGATGACGAGCGTCTTGGTGAGCGCGAGCGGTCGCAGGAGGCGTCCGGTCTCTCCGGAGAACGCGAAGACGGGCAGGAAGCTCAGGGCCGTGATGAGGAGAGACGTCAGGATCGCCGGCACGAGCGCCCCCGCCGCGGCGAGAAGCGCAGCGCGGCGCTCGGCCATCGACGCGCCGTCCCGCGCCTTCTCGAGGTGGCGATGACACGCCTCGAGCGCGACGACGTCCGCGTCGATGGCCATGCCGAGCGCGATTCCGATCCCGCCGAGGCTCATGATCGTCGCGGGCACGTGCAGGGCCCGCATCCCGAGGAAAGTGAGCAGCACCACGAGCGGAAGGGTGACGAGCGGAACCAAGGCGCTCCGCGCGTGGAGCAGGAAGAGGAGGATGACGGCCCCGACGACGGCCACCTCCTCGCACAGTGCGCGGAGCAGCGTGTGCTCGACGCGTCCTGCCAGATCGAGGCGATTGTAGACGGTCACGAGCTCGGTGTTGCGCGGCAGGCGGGACCGAAGCCGGTCGAGCGTCCTTTGGACCGCCTCGATGACGACCTGGGGATCGGCGTCGCGCTTGGCCACGACGATCCCCCCGACGGTGGCCGACGCGCCGCCGAAGTCCGCGATCCCGAGGGGCGTGTCGGCGCTGATCGATACGCGCGACACGTCGCCCACGAGGGCCTTCGGCGCCCCGTCTGCCCCCGTGGCGAGGGGTACCTGCTCGAGGTGGGGCCCCTCGCCGTTGCCGTGGGCGACGGGCGTGAGCCTCTCGGCGACGTCGCTGAACGCGAGTCCACGCGCGCGCAGCTCTTCGGGCGGAGCGACGACGAGCAGCTCGTCGACCGGCTCGCCGACGGCCGCGACTTCCGCGACCCCCGGGATGGCCTCGAGGGCCGGGCGAAAGAGGTTCTCCTGGAGGTGCCGCAGCGCCGGCGACGCCCCGTGCACCATCGGGTTGACGAGCGCGTACTGGTAGATCCAGCCCGTGCTCGAGGCCGTCGGCCCGACGTCGACCCTGACGTTGGGGGGCAGGGCGGGGCGGCAGGCCGCGACGCGCTCCTCGATCGCGCGCCGGTGACCGTCGAGGCCGGAGGACGAGCCGAAGATGACGTCCACGTACGCGGTCCCCGCCATCGACGCGCTCCGGATGGCGGTGGACCCGGGCAGAGACCGGAGACCTTCGGCGAGGACGCGTGTTACATGCGCGGCGACCTCGGTCGACGGATGACCTGCCCAGACGGCGACGATCCCGATCTGAGGATCGGACAGGTCCGGCACCGCGTCGCGCGGCAGGGCGCGACGACTCGACTCGCCCGCCAGCGCGAGCAGGAACGCGGCGAGGAGGACCCACCCCGCGTGGCGCGCGGACCACTCGACGGCCCGCGTCATCATGGGCCTTGCCCCCCGGCCCCACTGCTTGTTTGTTGCAGGCGCCTCTCCGCGTCGACGAAGAACGTGTACCCGGTGACCACCTGTTCTCCGTCGGTGAGGCCTGCAAGGATCGCGACCGCGCCTTGCTCGGTGCCGGCGAGGCCCCCCACGTAGCCCGAGTCGAGGGTCCGCCCGACGCGGACGCTCCGCTTGGCGAAGTTTTGGGGTCTGGCGTCCGAACTCTCGCTCTGCTCGAGCATGCGGACGCCGTTGGGTGTGGCGTCCGAACTCTCGCTCTGCTCGAGCATGCGGACGCCCTGGTCGTGCGACGAGGCGGCCAGCACGTAAGGCCCTTGCGTCGAGTAGAGGACCGCGCTTCGGGGTACGACGAGCAGCGGGCGAGCCCGCGCCTCGATCTGGAGAGAGCCGACGTCTTGCGAGGTGCCGACCGGCGCGGCGCGCTGCGCTGGGTCGTCGAGGCGAAATCCGACGCGCACGGTCGACGAGTCGATGGGCGACGGCGGCGGCTCGAGCCGCAAGTGAGCCGCGATGCCCATGTTCGGAGAGGCCGCGCCGAAGAATCGAGCGGGCTCCCGGGGGCCCAGCCCCACGAGGTCGTCGACGTAGAGGACCGCCGTGCCCTCGCCGTCCGCGGCGACCGAGGCGGCCGCTCGCACCTGGGCCGCTACCATGCGTCGCTCGACGGGCGCCGTGATCTCGCCCCCGTGGGTCGCCTTCTCCTCCGAAGGCGCCCGCCCCGGCACGAGGGCCATGTGGCAGATGGGGCACTCGCCGGGGGCCGAGCTCACGATTCCGGGGTGCATCGGGCAGACGTACTGGCGGTTCGTCGCCGCGACCGCCCGGCCCGGGAGGGCCTGAACGACCCCCGAGACGAGGGCGGCGGCGGCGAATGCCAGGAGCAGAACGCGCCCCCAGACGACGAACCCCGGTACGCGGTTCACCACGCGGAGAAG
>DATGJA010000745.1:0-4126 GCA_035295445.1 Polyangiaceae bacterium
GAGCGTGCCGGCGTGGGCCGTTCGGAAGAGCCCCGCGTGATCCGTCACGGCGCCGCTGAACGCACCGCGCTTGTGGCCGAAGAGGATGCTCTCGAGCAGCGCCGCCGGCAGCCCGCCGCAATTGACCGCGACGAAGTCGCCCTTGCGGCACGACAGGGAGTGGATGGCTCGCGCGAGCATCTCTTTGCCGGTCCCGGTCTCGCTCACCAGCACGACGGGCACCGCGCTCGCTGCGGCCACGGCGAGCACGTCGAGGTCGCGCGCCAGCCGGGGGACGAGCGTCGACAGCGCCGGGGCGCGGGCGGTCGCCACGAGGTCCTGCGCCGCGTGCTCGGGCGTCGGCAGGGCGGCGCGGAAGATGAGGAGGGTGTGACCGATCTGCAGGCAATCCCCGTCCTCGAGCGTCGCGGCGCGGCAGGGTGCCCCGTTGACCAGGCTCCCGTTCTTCGAGCCGAGGTCCTCGAACGCCCACGCTCCATCGCGCCGCACGAGGCGCGCGTGCTCGGTCGAGACGTGCCGATCGGCGAGCGTGAGAGCGAGGTGGCGGAGCTCGTTCGAGGCGCTGCGCACCGCCTGTCGCGAGGCACCTCGACCGATGTACACGGCGTCGAGGCCCTCGAGCGCGTGGCGCGACGGCGCCTCGAGCGGCCTGTGGCAGCTCATCGCGACGAAGAGGTGTGCGCGCGGCAAGAGCGGGCTCTTGGCCTGCAGGCGCGGATCGGAGGCGGTGGTCGCCGACGCCACGGCCGCCGACGATAGCCCCTGCGGTCCGCCCGGTCACCAGGAGGCGCGCAGGGAGGCCGTCGTTCCCTCGACTGCGATCGCCACCGAGGGGCCACGGGGCTTCGCGGGCGCGGTCACGAAGAGCCCCGCGGCCGCCGCGAGGAGCACGCCGCCAGCGATGAACGCCACGTTGGAGGCGACGGCGTCCTGGCGGGCCTCATCGGTCAGGCGGACCGCGTCCGGGTTCGTACAGGCCGGCGACGTCGGACAGAGCGCCGCCGCCGAGTGGTTGTGCGAAATCGCGCTCAAGCCGAAATACGCGCCCATCCCGACGGGCACCGCGGAGAGCGCCAACAAGCCGACTGCGATCGTCCTCTGGAGAGAACCGCGCGCGGCCGCCGCTCGACGCGGCTCGGCGGCCGTGACGGGCTTGACGTCGGCCGTCTCCTCGACGAGCGGTGGGACGTGCAGGACCACGTGGGTCGCCGCCTCGACGACGACTCGGGTGGACCACGGTCGCCGTCGAGGTGCGAACGCGTCGACGACGTAGGCGCCTGGGTTCACTGGAACCGGCGAACCCAGGGTGGATTCGTCGACGCGGATTCCGCCGCGTCGGACGACCGTTCCCGGCGCCGGATCGTCGACCGTGACCGTCATGTGCGGCACGACGGCCTCGAGGGCGTGGGCGCGCTCGAGTGCTTTCTCGGCCCACTGGGCGCGTCCGAAGCGCTGGGCGGTGGCGGCCGCCTCCCGGAACGCGAGCCACGCGCTGGCGAGCAGCCCCATCTTCTCGAAGCAGTCCGCAAGATTGATCTCGGTCCCGGGCGCGGGATCGAGGCGCCGGCTCTGTTCGAGCTTCTCGCAGCCCTCGGCGTAACGGCCGTCCCTCACGAGCGCCCGTCCCTCGACGAAGAGGGCCTGGGCGGCGGCGGTGCTGTCGGAGCCTTCCGACCCAGGCGCAGGGGCCGTCCCTTCCTGGGCCTGCGCGGCGGAGACGAGGAACAGGCTGGCGGCTATGGCGAGGCGCGGGACCTCAGTAGCGTTCATCGGGCAAGTCGTCGGCGCGAGCGGCGTGGGCCTTTGGATCGGCGATGAGCGCGGCCGGTGCCGGGATCGTCGTCGGCGCCTGTGTGAGCTTCGCGGAGGTCGGCGAAGGGCGATGCGCGGCGAGCGGAGCCTGCGAGGGTGCCGGGTCCGCGGCCGGCGCGGGAGGCTCCGGCGGGAAAGTGGCCTTCGACGGCTTGCTCGAACGTCGCGGCGGCTCCGGGGGGGCCACCCCGACCGGTGCCGTGAGTCGCTGCGGCGGCTGCGCCGCGGCGCGGTGCGCCTCCCTCGCGGCGAACACGATTGCCGCAAACGTGAATACGCTCGCCGCGACGGTGAGCGCCGGCCGCCTCCGCGGGCGGCGTGAGGCGGCACCGCGGGTCAACGTGAAGTCGTCCGTGATGGTGCGATCGTCGTGCGGCGCGACGGGAATCGGCGGTCGGCTGGGAGCGGGCGGGACCTCGACCCCGAGCGCCGAGGCCATCGCCTCGGCCGCTTGCATCGCCGATTCGTACCGCTCCTCGCTCGACCGCGCGCACGCCCGCTGAAACCATGCGTCAATCGCCGAGGGAAGCTCCGGCCGCCGCTCCGTCATGCTGGGAAGCGAGAGTGTATGAACGGCGAGCGCCACCGCGCCGAGCGTCTCCCCGTCGAAGGCGCGGTCGCCGGTCAGGCATTCGAACGTCACGACACCGAGCGCCCAAATGTCCGAGCGTGACCCGACGGTGCCGCCGACGATCTGCTCGGGGCTCATGTACGGGGCGGTTCCAGCGCAGGGGTGCGAGCCGGTGCTCGAGAGCCTGTCGGGCGCGGGCCGCTTGGCGAGGCCGAAATCGAGCAATTTCAGGAAGATCTCGCCGTCGAAATCGCAGAGAAAGATGTTGGACGGCTTGACGTCGCGGTGGACGAGGCCTGCCTCGTGGGTCCTGTCGAGGGCCTTGGCGAGTTGGTGCACGATCGCGATCGTCTCGCGGATCGGCAGGGCCCCCCTCGCGTCGAGGTACTCTCGAAGATCGCAGCCCACGAGCCGCTCCATCACGATGAACGGGACGCCGTCGGCGCTGACGCCGTGATCGAAGACCTGGACGACGTGGGGGCTGCGGACCCGCGCGGCCGCCGCCGCCTCTTGCGCGATCCGTCGGGCGCCCGAGCGCTCGCCGACGAGTTCGTCCTTCAAGAATTTCACCACGACCTCGGTACCAAGCGTTTGATGCTCGGCAATCCAGAGGACGCCCATCCCCCCCCGCCGGAGCGGTCGGACCAGGCGGAGGTTGTGCGTCAGCTCCGCTCCGCTGGCTGGCCGTTCCCCTCTCACCGGACCGCCAGCTTGCCATGCGCGCGGGCGAATGCAACGTGCGGCCGATTCGGCGCGCCCAGCGGGTCAGGGCGGGCAGCTCCAGTCCAGGTTCGGGGGGCACGGCGCGAGGGCCGACGAGGCGTCCTGCACGTCACCGAGCAGGGCCTGTTTCGCCTGGGCCCTGTACGCGGCCGACACGGCGTTGCAGGGCGTCGTCGGCGGGCTCGGGTCGATCGTGATGTCGGCCTGCGGGCAGATGGCTTGTTTGACCTGGAGGAAGGCCTGTGGGTCGGAACACCGCGGCTGGCCGTTGCCCATGTCCGCCTGCGAAAAGTAGACGATCGCCTCCTCGAGCGACGTGCGAAAACCCACGTCGAGGTCCTGCAGCTCCCAAAGGCCCGCGTCCCCGATCGCAATCCGGCCGGCCACGACGAGGTGGTGGGCGGGGGCCAGGTACGTCGGCGCGAGGATCAAGAAGCCGGGCCCGAGGTGGTAGTCGGCACGGCTGACGAGGATCCCTCCGGTCACGTACGCGTGCTCGTCGCAGAATCCGGGATGGTCGATGTCGGGGGTGCCGCCCGCATCCGGTGCTGCCAGCGAATCCGAGTAGATCGTCCAGCGGTCGAGGCCGTCCCACTGCGGTCCGCCGTCGTCGCCCCCGCCGCGTGGAACGACGCCCGCGGCCGCGTAGGTGCAGACCTCCACCTGATCGTCGTCGGCTCCACCCGCATAGCCGCGAACGCGGATCAGCCCATAGCCAGTTTTGTCCGTGGGAATGAAGGTGTCTATATAGGTTCCGTATCCCCATTGACCAAATGCGTTGTCGATCCCGTCGACGCCGTCGTGGTGGCTCGCGTCCGCCCAGATCGGCTCGACGCAGCTCGGCCCCTGGCCCTCGCCCGTGCAGGTATCGTCGAGGTCGAATCCGATCTTTTGATAGAGAGGGACTCCCGAGTCGACCGTCGTCGTGCCGTACTCGAAGCTCCGGACGGCAAACACCAGGTCGAGGTCCCCGCCGGCGTCGACGATCGGCGGCGGCGGCGGCGCCCGATGGTCGCACCG
>DATGJA010000746.1:0-2699 GCA_035295445.1 Polyangiaceae bacterium
CGCGCCTTGACGTACATGACGAGGATCGGGTCGACCACCGCGAGGACTCGCTGAATGGCGTGGAGCGCCTCGAGGCGCACGACCTCGGCGCGCGTCAGCTCGCGCGGGTCGACCAGCTTTCGCCTCGCGACCAGCCCCGACGCGAACCGATAGAAGAAGGCCCAGAGGACGGTGAGGATGGGCGAGCTCGGCGTCCTGCAACCGACCGCCTCGAGCACGCGCCGGCACACCGCGTTGCCCTCGTCGATGAGGCCCGCGGCCACGAGCTGCGCGGCGGCGGCGCGCTCGAGATCGATCCGCTCGAGCGACGACGCGGCCTCCGCCGCGACGAGGTACGCGCGCGCGGCCTTCTCGGAGTGCCCTGCCCACTCGGCCGCCTCGGCGGTGCGGCGCGCCAGGCGTGCGGCCTCGGGCGATCCCTTTCCGGCCGTGTCGAGCGCCAGCTGGAAGAGACGCGCCGCCTGGGCGAACGCGAGCTTGGTGACCGCCTGCTCCGCGGCCTGTTCGGCGTAGCGCGCGGCGCGGTCGTGGTCGCCGGCGCCGAGCAGGTGCGACGCGATGGCCTCCGGGTCGGGCGAGGGGCTCGCCTCGAGGACGCGGGCGATGCGCGCGTGGTGATCGCGAGCCACCTCGGGGGGAAGCTGCTCCACGATGGTCCGGCGGATGCGGTCGTGGCTGACCTCGACGATCTCGCGGCCGTCGCGCAGGCCCGCCCGCACGAAGCGCCGCGTGCGGAGCAGGGCGACGAGCTGGTTCGGCTGCTCGCCCGCCTCGGCCGCGGCGGCCACCGTCGGCACGGGCATCGGCCGGCCCCCCACGGCGACGACCTCGAGGAAGCGGCGCGCGTGGGGCGGAAGGCGGCCCGCCCGCGCGGTGATCATCTCCTCGAGGGTGTGGGCCGCCCGCGACGCGAAGAGCTCGCCGGCCGCGACGCGATGATACGCGCTGGCGCCGCGCGCGAGCTCCTCGATGAGGAAGGGGCTGCCGCCCGACTCGCTCGCGATGCCGTCGGCGGTGCGCTGGGCGGACGGATCGGTCGACCCGAGCAAAGCGAGCGCGAGCCGCCGGCCGTCGTCCTCCCCGAGCGGTCCGACGGAGACGTCGCGCACCTCGGCGTCCTCCGGCCAGCGCGCGCGCTGCTCGGCGAGGAACGGGCTCGCCGTCTCGTCTTCGGTCCGGTGGGTCGTGAGCAGCATGACCGGCGGGGCCACGGGGGGCCGCATCAGCTCGACGAGCAGCGCCGCGCTGTCCGCGTCGCCCCACTGGACGTCGTCGATGAAGACGACGACGCGCTGGCGCTTCGCCAACGTCGCGAGCATCTCGCGAAGGGCCGCGAACGCGCGCAGCCGCACGACCTGCGGATCGCCCGCCGCGGGAGAGGCCAGCTGGGCGACCTTGTGGACGCGGCGGAGCACGGGGAAGACGTGGGCGAGCGCCCAGATCTCGTCCGGCAGCTCGACCGGGACGTCCGCGTCCTGCAGGTCGACGAGGTGGCGGGTCAAGGCGTCGACGACGCTGTCGACGGCCTTGTACGGCACCGTCTCGCGCTCGTAGGCGCGGCCGCGAAGTACGACGACGCCGCCGCGCGACTCGATCTCGTCGAGGAAGTGGCTCGCGAGGGCGGACTTGCCGAGCCCGAACGCACCGCTGACCCGCACCGCCACGGCGCGCCCTTCGGCGGTCGCGGCGAAGGCGCTCCGGAGCTCGGCCATCTGGGCGTCCCGGCCGAAGAGGGGCGTCGTCTCCGGCCCGTCCGGGATGCGCGCCGCCGGGGCGTGGTCGCTCCACCCCGTCGCGCCCAGACGCCGCAAGATCTCGCCCGCGGCGGGGCGCTCCGCCGGGTCGATGGCGAGGAGCGCCATGCAGAGGCGGTCGAGGTCCTCGGGCAACCCGGCGACGAACGACGCCGGCGCCGGCGGCGTGACGGTGGCCTTGAGCGTCAGCACGTCCATCGCCGAGCCGCTGAATGGCGGCTGGCCGGTGAGCGCTTCGTAGAGCAACGCGCCCACGCTGTACCAGTCGGAGGCGGCCACGGCGGTGTCGCCCGTCGCCTGCTCGGGCGCCATGTACGCGACGGTGCCGACGATCTCCTCGTCGCCGTCGGCGCGAGCGTGGCGGCGCAGCTCGGTCGCCACGCCGAAGTCGAGGATGACGACGCGCCCCTCGGGCGTGACGCGCACGTTGGAGGGTTTGATGTCGCGGTGGAGCTTGCCCGCGCCGTGCAGCGCCCTGAGCCCCTCGACGAGCTGGCGGAAGGCCGGGCGGACCCTGTCGAAGTTGGCCGGCGACATGCTGCGCGGCGGCTCCGAATCGAGAGTCGGCACCACGCGCCCTTCGGCATTGCGCGCGGCGCGCACGCCGGTGTGGATCGAGACGACGCGGGTGTTCTCGGGAACGCGCGGCGTCCCCGCCTTCTGCACGTGGCCGAGGAAGTCGGTGCCTTCGACGAGCTCCATCGTGAAGAGGACCTCGTCGCCGTCCCCGGCGATGAGCTCGTGCAGGTGCACGAGGTTCGGGTGGAGCACGTCGGCGAGCGTCCGGAACTCTTGCTTGAATCGATAGAGGCTCGCCGCGTCGAAATGCAGGAGCGTCTTGAGCGCGACGCGCTCTCGCTGCTTCTTGTCGAACACCTCGTAGACGACGCCCATGCCCCCACGACCGAGGCACCCGAGGACTTCGAAGCGCGCGTTCCCCTTGAA
>DATGJA010000747.1:0-4051 GCA_035295445.1 Polyangiaceae bacterium
CACGCCGTCGATCGGCGAGACGATCCGGGCGTAGTCGAGGTTGAGCCGCGCCGCGTCGACCTGCGCCTGGTCGGCGTGGACCTGCGCGTCGAGCTGGTCCACGGAGGCCTGCTGGTCGGTCATCTGCTGGACCGCGATGAGGTTCTGCCGGGTGAGCGTCTTGTAGCGCTCGAGGTTCACGTTCGCGTTCTTGAGGTTCGCGTTGTCGCGCGCGAGCGCCGCCTGGGCAGAGGCGAGCTGGATGGCGAAGGGGCGAGGATCGATCTGGACGAGGACGTCACCCTTCTTGACGCGCTGGCCCTCCGTGAAGAGAACCCGATCGATTCGCCCGTCGACCTGCGGCTTGACCGTCACCGTGTAGAAGGCCGAGACGTTGCCCAGGCCGTCCAGCCAGATCGGCACGTCCGCCTGCGTCACGTGCACCGAGGTGACCGGAACGATCCGGTTGGCCGCAGCGCTCGCCGCCGCCTCGGCCTGCGAAGCCGCGGCACGACCCCGCGACCGCACGACCCATACGGTGCCTCCGACCGCCGCCGCCAGCAGCAGGAAGAGGACGACGCGCGTCGTCGGGAAGGGGCGTCGCGCGGAGGGCGCGGCGGGAGCGCCCGCGGCGATCGGGTCGTCATGCATCATGTCCGTCCCAGTGCGGCGAGGAGCTGCGCGCGCGCCGTCGCGAGTTGATAGCGGGCCTGGACGACCTGCGCCAAGGCCGTGGTGTACGCCACCTGCGCGTCGGTTAGCTCGATGATGTTGCCCACCCCGGTGGCGTAGCGCTGCTCGGCGAGGCGACGTTGCTCGCGTGCGCTCGCGACGGCGTCTTCGCTCGCGGAGATGGTGGCCTTTGCGGCGAGCACTGCGAGCCGGGCGGTGTCGACGTCGAGCCGAATCTGCAGCTCCTCGAGCGCCTTCTGGGCATCGATGCTCTCGAGCCCCCCTTGAGCCTGGTGGATCTGCCCGAGCGTCAGGCCCCCCTGGAAGATCGGCCAGCTGAGCAGGAGGCCCACGTTCCAGTTCGGGACCAGGCCGTCGATCGCGATTCCGGCCTCGGACGCGGCAGCCGTGGCCGCGAGGGTCGGGCCGTATTCACCGCGCGCCGAGCGCAGCGTGGCCTCCTGCGACTCGCGCTGACGCAGGAGGGACACGAGCTCCGGGCGTGCCGCGATGGCCTTGGCGACCAGCGGCTCGAGCGCTTGGTCCTCCTCGTCGACGGGGTTCATCACCTCGTTGCCCACGTCGTAGTCGGTGCCCCCTTGCAGACCGACCGCCTGGTTTAGCTGCGCCTTGGCCGTCTGGTAGTTGTTCTCGGCGACGATGACCTGCACGCGGGCGTTGGCGACCGCTGCCTGCTGCGTCGCGAGAGCGATGGCCGGCTGGGTTCCGACCTGCACCAGCCCCTGGACCTGCAAGAGGTGCTTGAGCTGATCGTCGAGCGACTCGTGCGCGACGTCCACGAGCTCCTTCTGGGCACGAGCCGCGAAGTAGGCGCGGCGCACGCCGAAGATGACTTGCACCCTCGCTGTCTGCTCGCTGGTCCGCTGCGCTTCGACCGTGGCCGACGCGGCCCGGTACTTACCGGTCGTCTGGCCGAAGTCGTAGATGAGCTGGTTCGCCGTGGCGCCGAAGTTCCAGACGTCGTACGCCGGGTTGAGCGACGCCGACGGCTGCGAGCCCGTCCCGCCGGGGATGGCGCCGGGCCTGGGCGCGAAGTTGCCGGTCGAGCGCTGGTACTGCGCGGTGGCGGTGATCTGGGGGTAGAGGGGGGCGCGGGTTTGCTCGGCCGCCCCCTCGGCGATCTGCGTCTGCGCCCGCGCCGCCAGCACCTGCGGCTGCGACTGCAGGGCCGCGCGCTCCGCCTGCGGGAGCGACAGGACGGTTCGCGGGGGCGGTCGGCCCTCGTCGGCAGGGGGCGGCGTCTGCGCCGCTGCGGACCGGTGCGGAAGGGTCGTCGTCGTTGCGATCAGCAGGGGGGCGAAGCGATGTATGCGCATGCTGTCCGTCCCCGGCAGAATACGATGCGCGCGCGCTCTTCAAGCGCTCGAATGCAATCGACGAAAGGTGGCAATCCGCCGACGAAAGCCGGCTCGATGCGGACCGGCGGCCGCGCGCATCCGGTCCACGCGTTGTACGATAACGAAAAATGACGTCGCAGCATGCTCGTTCGCTCGTTGCCCCCGCCGGGGTCGCCGCTCGCTACGCGGCATCGCGGGCGCTCCCCAAGTTCCGTCCACGCGGCGCCGCGCTGGGCGCGCTCGTCGTCGTTTGCGTCATGCTGCTCCAGGTCGCCACCGACGTCGTCGCAGGGAGAGAGAGCGCCCGCATCCTCGCGCGCCTCGGGTTCCTCTCGCTCGAGCTTCCGGTGCTCATGCTCGCGCTCTCCGCCGCGTTCCGATGGTCGGTCCGCCGACAAATGGGGGCGGCGCGCGGCCTCGCGGTCAGCATCGCGATCGCCACGGGCATAGGCTGCGCCTTCGGGTTGCTCTACGGAGTGGTCGCGCTGCGCGTGCCTCAGCTGCGGCTGCACTTCCCGAACGGGGTGAGCCCTTCGCACGCGAGCCTCTTGCGGACGACGCTCTACGGCGCGCTCAACGCGCAGCTCTACTTCGGACTTTGGGCGCTCGCGTTCGTCTACCCGTACGCGGTGGAGACGGCGAGCGCGAGGGCCTTCGAAGCGCAGCAGCTCCGCAGCGAGGCCGAGGTCGCAAGGCTCCGGGCGCACCTCGAGCCCCACTTTCTCCTCAACACGCTCAATGCGATCGCGGGGCTCGTCGCGGAGGAGCCTCGCGAAGCCCGGCGCCTGCTCGTGTGCCTGGGCGACCTCTTGCGCGACGCGGTCCAGGAGACGAACGAGCTGCAGCGGCTCGATCGCCAGATCAGCTGGCTGCGACGCTACGCTCAGATCCTCGAGACGCGTCACCACGGCGTGCTCCGGTTCCGTTGGGATGTGGCCGAGGAGTGCGAAGGCGATCTTCTCCCGCGCCTTCTCTTGCAGCCGCTCGTCGAGAACGCCGTCAAGCACGGCGCCCTGCGGCGATCCGACGGCGCGGGGGAGGTGGTCGTCGCAGCCTCGAGACGCGCCGACGGCGCGCTCGTCTGCGTCGTCGAGGACAACGGACCGGGCATGCCGGACGCGGAGGTACGCGCGGGCGCGTTCGGTCTCCAGGCTGTCCGCCGGCGGCTCGAGCTCGAGGCGCCGCGCGCGTCGCTCCGGTTCGAGTCGTCGGGCGCCGGGACCCGTTCGATCGTCGAGATCGAGGCGAGGGGGGCCTGATGGTCGCCTCCGCGCAGACGCCCCTTCGAGCCTTGGTCGTCGAGGACGAGTGGCCGGCACGCAACTATCTGGTCGAGCTGCTCGAGTGCTCGCGTCTCGCCGAAGTCGTGGGCGCGGTCGGCTCTGTAGACGAGGCCACCCAGGCTCTCGGCGCCGATCCGCCCGGCGTCGGCGTCGACGTCGCGTTCGTGGACGTGGCGCTCGACGGCGCGGCTCGGGGGGAGAGCGGCCTCAGTCTCGTTCGCGCGGTGGCGGGGACCCCTTCGGCGCCGATGTTCGTGCTGGCGACGGCATACGAGAAGCACGCCCTCGAGGCCTTCGAGCTAGGGGTGGTCGACTATCTCCTCAAGCCTTTCAGCGAAGAGCGCGTGGTCCAGTGCTTGCGGCGCCTCCACCAGCGCCACGCGTCCAAGGCGACGGTCAGCGGACCCCCGCGGATCGTCGCCCGCCGCAAGCGCAGCCTCGTCTTCCTCGAGCCGCACGAGATATGGGCGTTCGAGGCGGCCGACCGGTTGACGTTCGTGCACACCATGCACGGCACGTTCGACATCGACTTGTCGCTCGCGGCGGTCGAGGCCTCGTTCGGTCGCGCGTTCGTGAGGGTCCACCGCAACTGGCTCGTGAACGCGGGGCACATCAAGGAGCTCGAGCGCGACGGTCACGAGACGAAGCTCTTCGTCGGCGCGGGCGTCGCGGACACGGGCAAGGGCGTGCGGGTTCCCGTGGCGCGCGAACGCTCGGCGGCCGTCCGCGACATGTTGCTGACCAACGCGACGGGCCTGC
>DATGJA010000748.1:0-5008 GCA_035295445.1 Polyangiaceae bacterium
GGGTCCCCCTGTCGCGCCGCGAGATCGAGACCGCCGACGCGTACCCCGACAAGGCGCTCTTCGTCTCGGAAGGGACGCGCTCCGGGGTGTACATGCCGGAGGCGTTCAACGTCCTGTCTGGCCGCATCGTACGCCTGCAAGCGGTCGCCCGGAGCGTCGCGCGCGAGAAGGCAGGTCTGAGCGATCTCGGTCCGCGCTCGCGGGTCGAGGTCTGCGAGGTGACTGAGTTCGTCGAGTCGGCCGACCGAAGCCACGCCATCCGTCTCGACGGCCCAGTCGCAAGCGTGGACGCAGCAGCGCGCGGCCGCGTTCACGCCGCCGCCGCCGGACGAGCGGCGTGCGCGTGGCTCGCCGCGATCCAGGCCGAGGACGGATCCCTCCCCGTCTTCGTCCGGCCGGCCAGCGGCAAGGGAGAGGGGAGCGACGTCGTCCGCGGCGCCATGACCGCGGAGGCGCTGGCGGCCTTCGGCTCGACCTGCGGACTCGAGAGCGCGGTGGAGACCGCGCGGCGCATGCTCCGCTGGCTGCATCGGACCCGCCCCCAGTGGATCCAGAAGCGCGGCGTCGCGTTGCCAGCGACGATCTACGCTGGCAAGGCCGCCGGGCTCCTCGGCGACGAGGCGGCCGTGAACGCCGCGGCCACGAACGTACTCGCGCACCTCGAAGAGCCCGAGCACCCGCCGCTCGTCCTCGCGCACGCCTTGTCCTTTTTGGACGGCACCGCGGCGCGCCACGCCCCGGCCTCGCGCCGACGCGACGCGCTGCGCCTCGAGCTGGCGGGACGGTTCGCGCGCGCGATGCAAGGCGAAGCACCCGTTTCGCTCGCGGAGTGGGCCGAGCTCGGCGCCGTCTCCCCGCTCGGCTCGGGGACGGCGCGCGAGGTGCGCGACTGGCTCCGGAGCCGCCAGCTCTCCTCGGGGGCGTTCCCCGAGTCGACGACGTCCGATTTCGCCTACTCGCGCGGCACCGGCAAGGTGTTCGAGGTGCTCGCCCTCCGTCCCTCCGAGTCGCCGGGCGCGATCGACGGCGCGCTCGGCTGGCTCTTGTCGATGCAATACCGGCCCGACTCTTCCTTCTTCGTGCCGCACGAGCACTGGGGGCGTGTCCTGGGCGGGCTCCGCCACGATGCCTACGGGGCCGACGCCTGGATCGACGCGGCCGGCCACTTCTTGCTTGGCCTCGCGAGGCTCCACCGCGATGACGCTTAGCGAGCGGATCTTCGGAGGCCCCGGACACAGGTCTCTCCCGTTGCCGGTGCGTCGGGCGTACACCTTGGCCGAACTCCTGCCGCGCAGGCAAGGGAGTCTCGCCTACCGCGTTCCCGGGGAAATGGGGCGCGAGCTCGCCGCGGCGTTCGAGCGGACCTTCTCGCTTCTGGCACGCGCGCATGGCGCCCTCGAGGTCAGGGCGCCCTCGCAGATGCTGACCCCCCGGTGGCACGCGGTCTTCCATCAGCTCGTTCGTCACGGTCTGGCGCGCGCCCTCACTCTGTCGCTGCCCCTCGAGAAGGGGCTACCGCTCTACTACTTCGACATCAGCTCCCCTTTCCTCGGCCACCAGACCGACGCCGGCCAGCCCGCCGCGCCCCGCTACAGCCGGGGCTTCTCAGACGACTATGACCACGCGCTCGCGAAGGTCGTCGGCGAGTGTCTCGAGCGCACGACGCTCTTGAACTTCCGGATGGCGGACCTCGTGCGCGGCAGCCCGCGCTCTCTCCAGCGGGCGGGGATGCGGTTCCTCCCGCCCGAGAGCCTCGGGGTCTTCGCGCCCTGGCAGATCGAGCGGCGCCCCGAGCTGCGCTTCGACGACGATTCGGTGTTCTCGTGGGTGGCTTGCGAGTCGCTGCTGGGCACCGAGCGCGCACTCGTGCCCGCCCAGCTCGTGTACTGGACCTATCCGGTCTCGTTCGGCGACGTGCCGGAGCCGCTGCTGCGCGAGCAGAATACGAATGGCGCCGGCGGCTTCTATTCACTCGACGGAGCGACTCTCTCTGGGCTGCTCGAGTGCATTCAGCGCGACGGGTTCTTCCGGCACTGGTTGCGGCGCATCCCGCCGCCCCGAATCGATGCGACGGGCATCCGTCACGAGCGTACGAACCGCCTCATCGCGCAAGGACACGACGTGGGCCTGGAGACGCGGTTCTTCGACGTGACGTCCGAGCTCGGCGTGCCGACATGTCTCTGCGTCCTCCTCCGCAGTGACGACGAGCTGCCGCGCGTCAGCATGGGGGCGAGCTGTCGCCTGGACGGCGAGACGGCCATGTACGACGCGCTCCTCGAGGCAGCCAGCGTCCACCACGTGATGGCGCAGATGCCGGAGCGGTTGCGTTTGCCCGGGGACTACGAGCCCTTCACCGATCCGACCCTTTCGACGATTCAGCGCCTCGCCTACTGGGCCAACCCGGAGCACGCGACCAACCTCGAGCCGTTCCTGAACGGGCCGGTCGAGTCCGTGCGCTCGTTCGGCCGCGGGATGGCGGCGCCCGCGGATGCGCGCGCGAGCCTGCGCCGGGTCCTCGACGTGCTGCGCCGCCACGGCATCGAGGCCTATTCCTTCGCCGTAGGCCACCCGATCCTCGACGAGCTCGGCTACGCGACGGCGCGCGTCGTCGTGCCGGGGCTCGTCCCGATGTACTGCGAGGAGCGGAACGCGCCGCTGGGCCTCGCGCGTCTGCGGGGCGCTCCGACCGGCGACCCGTGGCCGCCTTGGCCGCACCCGTTCCCGTGATGACTACGGCGCCTGCGCCGCCTCTACCCAGATGTGAAACGCGTCGACGCTCGCGTCCTGCGGCGCGGGCGTCGGAGCCTCGATCATCGGGAAATGGGAACCGTCGGAACCAGCCTCCTGCGGCGGCGGGGGGGCTTCGACGACCGGAGCGTGACCATCGGCGCCGGCGTCCGGAGCCGGTGCGGGCGCTTCGACGACAGGACCCGGGCTGCCGTCCCATCCGAGCGCCGCCTCGATGGCTGCTTCGACCATCGGTCCGCCCTCGTGAGCCGCCTCCGGGGTGACGTGACCGTCCGAGTAACCACCCCCGTCGGAGGTTCCCCCCCCGTCCCCCGCCCCGGTGACCGTGCTTCCGCCGCAGTGAACGACGCCGACCGTCATCAAGAGCGCCAGGCCGGCCTCTCCGGCGCTCTGGGCGCCCTGGATCAGGCGATCGAGCAGTCGCTTGCGAAAGTGATGGTTCGGCATCGAGGATCCCTCAACCTCGACCAGGGACCTTCGAACCATGACGCCAAACGCGCACCGGGTCAATGGCGCGTGCCGGTTCGTTGCGACCCGCGGACGGACGCGCTAGGTGCACGCGATGGCGCGCGCGCAAGTCGACTTGGGCCAGCTCCTCGTCGAGCCCTTCGACGTGCTGCGCCGGCTCCGCACGGAGGGGCCTCTCGCGGACGTCGTCGACTCCGGCATGGTCGCCGTCCTGCGGTACGAGGACGCTCGCGCGGCGCTGGCCGACCGCAGGTTCCACGCCAACTTCGTCGACTTCCTCACGTCGTTCGGCGTTATCTCGGGCCCCTTCTTCGACTGGATGGCGGGGTCCCCGCTCAACCGCGACGGCGCGGAGCACCACCGGTGGCGCGCGCTGATGAATCGCACGTTTACCCCGCGCAGCGTCGAACGCCTGCGGCCCTTCCTCCAGCAGGCGGCGCACGGGCTCATCGACGCCTTCGCGGCCCGGGGCCAGTGTGAGTTCGTGCGCGAGTTCTCGGACGTGTTCCCCTCGCTCGGCCTCTCGGAGCTCATCGGCGTCCCGGCCGACGACCGCGAGCGGTTCACCGCGTGGGCCAACACGATCGGACTTGGTTTCAGCCCGCTCGTCTCGATGCACATCGCGCAGGTCGACGCGGCCAGCGTGGAGCTCCTGGCGTACGCGGGCGAGCTCGCCGCCGCGCGCCGGACCGATCCCCGCGACGACCTCGTGACGCGCATCGCCGCCGCCGCGGCCGAAGAGGGCTGGACCGACGCGGAGGTGCGCGGGTCGATCGCCGGGCTCGTCTTCGCCGGTCATGACACGACCAAGAGCCAGCTCGGGTGGATGATCTCGGTGCTCGCCGCACACGCCGACCTGTGGGACGCGGTCGCCTCGCAGAGCGTCCCGGCGGCCGCGGTCGTCGAGGAGGTCCTGCGCTACCGGTCGAGCGTCGCGGGCCTCGGCCGCACGGCGAGCGAGCCGGCCGAGGCGGCGGGGTGTCCCTTCGCCGCCGGGCAGCGGATCTTCGTGTCGCTCTGGAGCGCGAACCAAGACGAGGGGACCTTCCCGCACCCCGAGTCGGTCGACCCCGCGCAGAGCCAGGGCGCTCCCCACCTCGCGTTCGGCTACGGACCGCACCACTGCCTGGGCGCCGCGCTGGCTCGCGCCGAGCTGCAAGAGGCGCTCGCGGCGCTGACGGCGCGCCTCGAGTGTCCATGCGTCGGCGCGGACGCGGAGTGGCGCCCCCCGATCGGCCTGAACGGCCCGGTGCGCCTGCCGCTCCACTTCAAGGTCCGCGAAACACGCTGAGAGCGTGACCGGGAATTGAAGTTGGGGGCCCGGTGAAGGGCCCTTCCCGATTGCCATCGACTCGGATGGGGCGGCACGATGGTGTCATGCGCGATAGCGGGGGGTCGTTCGAGCCGAGTCGTCACAAGTGCCTCATCTACGAGGGGGACCCCTCCGAGCAGCTTCCGGTCGTCGTGCCGCTGCTGGTGGACGGCCTCACGGACAACTGGCGCTGCCTCTACCTCGGAAGCCCGGACACGGTGGAGCTCGTGCACTCGGCGCTCGCGGATCGCGGGGTCGACACCGAACGCGAGGGCAAGCGCGGGGCACTGGTCTTTTCGTCCGATCGCAGCCACCTCGTGGACGGCAAGTTCGAACCGCAGGCGATGGTCGACGGGCTTTGCATCTCCATCGACGAGGCGGTCAAGCAAGGGTATGGCGGCCTGTGCGCGACCGGCGACATGAAATGGGAGCTCGGAACGGACAGCAACTTCGACCGCCTGCTGGAGTACGAAGCACTCC
>DATGJA010000749.1:0-6189 GCA_035295445.1 Polyangiaceae bacterium
CGACGCGATCCTGGCGGCCGAGCCGACGCGAAGGCTGTTCTCGTACAACGGGCAGCGCCCCGGGTCGGGCTCGATCGCCACCGAAGACGACGGCGTCGCGCTGCGCGAGCAGCCCTGGGGCCAGTACAAAAAGAAGATCGACCGCTGGTTCTGGTGGGAGGCTACCTACTACGACGATAACCAGCAGGGTCTCGGTACGGTGGACCTCTTCGCGAGCGCCAACACGTTCGGCATGGCCACGAGCGATCCGTCCTACGGCACCCGCGGCGGCGCCAACGGCAACGGTGTCCTCATGTACCCCGGCACCGACGCGCTGTTCCCCTCGAGCTCGTACGGTATCGCCGGTCCGATCGCGAGCCTGCGCCTCAAGCACTGGCGCCGCGGCCTCGAGGACGTCGACTACCTGACGCTGGCCGCGGCGGTCAACCCGAGCGCCGTCGCCGCCCTCGTCGAAAAGATGGTGCCGAGCGTGCTCTGGGAGCAGCAGTGCCACGACCCAGCCAGCGACTGCTCATACACGTACGCCCCGGCGAGCTGGAGCGACGACCCCGACGACTGGGAGGCGGCTCGCGCGGCGCTCGCCCACGTCATCGACGGGCAGTAGGGGCAAGGGCAGAACCGCGCGTCAACGGGCCGCCGGGCGGTGCTACGCTGCCGGGGATGCCAGCCTCCGAGGAGCGGGACGTCGTCTCCGGAGAAACCCTCACGGATCACGACTGGCAGGCAGCGCGTGCGCGGGAGGTCGTGTCCCCGCATCTCTTCGTGGCGCTCGAGTGCTCGCGGCCCGCTGCCGGGGGGGCGCGCCACTCGCTCGCGAACATCCAGCAAGTCGTGCTCGGTCGCGGGCGGACGCGCGCCTTCGAACGGACGGTCGAGGCGGGCAAGCAGACGCTCTTCCTCCAGCTGCCCGACGCGCGCGTGTCGTCGCGACATGCGACGGTCATCCGGTCCGGCGCGTCCTTCGTGCTAGAGGACCTCGGGTCCCACAATGGCACGCGGCTCAACGGCGCGGCGCTCGGGTCGCGGGCGCCGCTCGCCGACGGCGACGTGATCGGCGTCGGGCACACGCTGCTCTCCTTCCGAGCGTCGTTGAGCGCCCCGTGCGTGGCCCCGGCGGACCTCGACTGCGCCGCGGACGACTCCGGCGCGCTGCTGTCGACGCTCCATCCGGCGCTCGAGGACAACGCCGCCAGGCTCGCGCGGGTCGCGCGCTCCGGTTCGCCCGTCCTTTTGCTGGGCGAGACGGGGACGGGCAAGGAGGTCCTCGCGCGCGGCGTTCACCGCCTCTCGGGGCGGCAGGGCGAGCTCGTCACGGTCAACTGTGGGGCCATCCCGGCGACGCTGGTCGAGGCTCAGCTTTTCGGACACGTGCGCGGGGCGTTCTCCGGCGCGGTGGCCGAGTCGGTCGGCTTCGTTCGGGGGGCGGACGGCGGCACGCTGTTCTTGGACGAGATCGGCGATCTCCCGCTGCCGTCCCAGGCCGTCCTCCTTCGAGTGCTCCAGGAGCAGGAGGTCGTCCCGGTGGGCGGCGTGCGCCCCATCAAGGTCGATCTGCGGGTGGTCGCGGCGACGCACCAGCCCATCGACGAGCTCGTCGCGAGCGGGGCGTTTCGAAGCGACCTCTATGCCCGCTTGGCGGCCTTCGTGTTTCATCTGCCGCCGCTCCGTGAACGAAGGGAGGATCTGGGCCTGCTCTTCTCCGCATGGGCGCGCGAGCGTCCGGTCCGGTTGACGGCTGCGGCCGGACGCGCGCTGCTCCAGTACGACTGGCCCCTCAACGTCCGGGAGCTGTTTCAGGCGCTCGACGTGGCAGCCAGCCTGGCCGGCGACGGCGTCATCGAGACGACCCATCTGCCGGCGACGGTGGCGAGGCGCCCGCCGGGATCAGCGGGGCCCGCCCCGCAGCCCGGGGAGGCCGATCCCATCTACGGTCCGCTCCTCGCGTCGCTCACCCGCCACCGGGGGAACATCTCCGAGGTGGCGCGCGAGTTCGGCAAGGCGCGCATGCAGGTGCACCGGTGGATGCAACGATTCGGGCTGCACGCTCGGTCGTTCCGGAAGCCCTGAGGGCGAGGTGAAGTAGCTCAGCGCGCCGTCAGCGGCGCGCGCGCGGCGCCGGCGATCGGCATCCCGACTCCGGCGTCGCGCTTCTGCACGAGGGCCATGACCTCGAGGTCCCCGCGGGCAGCGGCGGCGAGTCGCACGGTCGCCGACCCGTCCGACTCGAGGGGCAGCGACACGAATCCGAGGACCACGTTGGCATGCGAGAGGACTTTGCCCGCGTTCTCGCCCCGCCGGACCGCGGTCGAGGCGGCGGGCTCGACTACCGCGATGGTGACGTCGGAGCGAAGCGCGGCGCCGAGCGCCTGGTAGTCGACCGTCACGGCATCGGGAGCAGTCCACCGCGCGCGCAACGAGATCCGCACGGTCGCCGGGACCGCGAGCGCGCGCGCGACGGCGGCCTTCGCGCGATCGCGGTCGGATCCCACGAACTCCTCCGTCCCCCCCACGACCACTTGCGGCGTGTAGAGACCCCGCACGCCGAGCGCGTGAGCATAGCCCTGCTGCCGCGCGGTGTTGTGCGGGGACGCGAAGCGATCGGGCCAGCCGAGACCGTCCCAGTAGTCGACATGGTAGGCGAGGGGATAGACGCGCGCGTCGGTCGACCGCGCGAGCGTGGCGAGGACGTCGTCGGCCGGGGGACAGCTGCTGCAGCCCTCCGACGTAAATAGTTCCACCACCGCGACTCCTTGCGGTGAGACGTCGGCACGGGCCTCGGGTACCGGCGCCCCCGAGCGGCAAGAGAGCGCCACCGCGCCGACCGCGATGACGACCCAGGTCCTCATCCTCGAAGTACGCGCCGGAAGGCCCGACGTTACGATCCGCCTCGAGCGTCGTCCCAAACGACCTTCTTACATGCAGCCGGCCGGCACGCACGACGCCGGCAGACAGGCTTTGATGCCGCCGCCCTGGGGCGGGGCGCAGCACGTGGCGTTGTCGCCGCACTCCGACGACGACGCGCACCCCACCTTCAGGCAGAAGCCCGGTCCCTTGCTGGTCCCGAGGTCCGCGGTGCACGACAGGCCCGAGGCGCACTCGCCACCGCCCGCCGTGCACGTCGCGCCCACGCCCACCGCGTTGGCCGTCGGCGTGCAGCTCCCACCGTCGCCCGCCGGCGCGCCCCCGTCGTCCGGGGCGTTCAAACCCTGAACGCACCCGCCCTCGCCTGACAAGCCCACCATGAACACGACGAGAAAGCACATCTCGTCGTTCGTGCTCTCCCCGTAGTTGACCGCGGCCGGGGTCGTGTTGTCGTAGTTGCAGGTGATCCGCGTCATCGTGCCCTTCGGCACGTGAAGCGTCGTCGAGTCGAGGTATTGATTGTTGAAGTCGTACGGCTCGCGGCTGTAGGCCATGCGGTAACCGCCCGCCCCGTCCGACACCTCGAGCGTGACGCTGGTGCCGAGCCTGTGCATATGCGGAAAGTTTGCGAAGGACGTCACGTCCCGATTCGGCGCGCACTCGTACGACACCGACCCCGTGGCGTTTGGTGCGAGTGAGATTCGCTGGGTGCCGAAGGCGTAGAGGCCGACGGGGCTCGGGTTTGCGGCGGTCGACCGGTGCATGTCGATCGTCACGCTCGGCTGCCCGTCCTTCGACGAGGCGTTGAGCAGGTGGAGCTGAACGACGAGCTGGGTTCCCTTCTTCAAAATGCTCGCCGCGCCGGCGGGGTAGTCGAGCTTCGCCGCCGACGCGCCGGCGACGAAGAGCGGCGCCCACGTCGTCTTGAAGAGCACGTCGCACTCGGTGACGCCCTCCGTCTCGGGGGCCATGGCCCGCGAGAAGAAGACGTGATGGACGAGCGGAACGCCCACGTAGCTGAAGCTGTCGACCGACACGTCGCTGTCGAGCGTCTTCGCGTAACAGACGTAGCGTTCCTCGCCGGCCGCCACGGTGACCGCGGGCGTCGAGATCGAGAACGCGTCGCTCGACGGGGTCGACGAGGTCGTCGGCGTCTTCGACCCCGACCCGCAGCCGGCGGCGCCCGCGATGACGAGGGCCGACCCGAGGAGCTTGGAGAACGGCATCATGGACGTTCCACTACCCGCCGCGCGCCGGACCGACAAGAGGATCGCGTCCGGAAGGACTCTCGGGAGACACGGTTCTTTGCTCCAGTCCGCTCTCTCGCTCCGCTCGATGCCCTCGCCGCCGGGCGGGCCGCCGATCCAGCCCCGGCCGTCGTGCGCGACCTTGGCGTCCCGTCGCGAGGCCAGGCGCGCGCTCCCTTGGAGAAGGCGCGCGACGCTCTCTGGAGCTAGAAGGCTTCCCATGACGAATTCGATCGACGCACGCGTGGGGGAGGTCCTCGATGAGTACCATCGACGCATCGAGGCGGAGCGCCCTCGCATGCGACGGGCCGCCGAGGACGGCACGTTCGGCCAGATCATCGACGAGCTGCTCCTTCCGGTCGGGCCGGAGAGCGGACGCTTGATCCACATCCTCGCCAAGAGCCTGAAGGCCCCGATGATCCTCGAGCTCGGCACGTCGTACGGCTACTCGGGCATCTGGCTCGCGGACGCCGCGCGGGCGACGGGCGGGCGCGTCACGACGATGGAGCTTTCGCCGACCAAGTCCGAGCACGCGCGCCAAATGTCGAAGAAGGCCGGGCTCGCGGACTTCGTCGATTTTCGCGTCGGCGACGCCGTCCAGATGATCGGCGAGCTTCCGTTCGGCATCGACTTCGTGCTGGTCGACCTCTGGAAGAACCTCTACGTCCCGTGCCTCGAGGCGTTCTACCCGAAGCTCAACCCCGGCGCGATCATCGTCAGCGACAACATGATCGAGCCCGCCGGTGAGCGACCGGCCGTGATGGCGTACCAGAAGAAGATCCGCGCGATGCCCAAGATGACGAGCATCCTCGTCCCCGTCGGGTCCGGGCTCGAAATCAGCCGCTTCGACGAGGGAGCACCTTCAAGCGACCGTTAGAGCGCCCATGGCACCTCGGGGTCGGACCGATCCAACTCGTCACTCGATGGTCGGGCGGCGTGCGTGCCACGGGGCGGCGCGCTCGAGCTGGCCGGCGAGCGACAGCAGCCGACCTTCGCCCCCGTGATCTGCGAGGAAGTGGACGCCGAGCGGCAAGCCGTTCGGGAAGTTTCCGAGCGGGACCGACATCGCGGGCACGCCCGTGACGTTGGCGAGCTGGGTGAACGGGAACCCGCGCAAGTTGCGGATCGAGATGTCCTCGATCGTGCCCTCCGCCAGCGGAATCAGCCCCGACAGGCCGAGCGGGAAGGCGGCGCGCATGAACCCGGCGGCCCACGCCGGGGTGCGCAGCGACCCGATCCGGCTCGGCGGTTCGGCCAGGGTCGGCGTCATGTACACGTCGTAGCGTGCGAGGAACTGGCTCAATCGGAAGCCGTACTCGAGCCAGTGGACGTAGCTCGCGGCGTAGTCCGGGGCCGAGCGCGATCGCGCGATCGCTTGCATCGCGCGCGAGTCGAGCTCGAAGTCCTCCTCGCGTGCGCGCCAGCGGTCGCGCGCCTCCGACATCTGGCAGGCCAACTGGGCGAACCAGACGCGAAAGAAGTCGCGCGCGAGCGCAACGCCGTCCACCGGCGGCTCCCCCGGCTCGACCTGATGGCCGAGTTCCTCGAGCAGACGCGCGGTCCGCTCGACGGTCGCGACGGCCTCCGGGTCGACGGGGGTGCCGATGGGCGACCGCACGCTGAAGGCCACGCGCAGCCGACCGGGATCGTGGTCGACCTCGGTGCGGTAGGGTCGCGGAGGCGGCGCCAGGCGGCAGGGCGACCCTGTCTCCGGGCCGTGCGTCGCGTCGAGCACGGCGGCGCTGTCGCGGACGCTCCGCGAGAGCACGTGGTTGACGGCCGCGCCGTGGATCGCTTCTCCGATGCCGGGGCCCGTCGGGGTGCGCCCGCGTCCCGGCTTGAGGCCGAAGAGACCCGTCGAGGCGGCCGGGATGCGGATCGATCCCCCTCCGTCGCTCGCCCCCGCCACGGCGACGATCCCCGAGGAGACGGCCGCCGCCGCCCCGCCGCTCGACCCACCCGGCGAGTGCTCGAGGTTCCAGGGGTTGCGGGTCGGCCCCCACGCCTCGGGCTCGGTGATGCCTTTGGCCCCGAACTCCGGCGTGTTGGTGCGGCCGAAAATGACGAGGCCCGCGGCGAG
>DATGJA010000750.1:0-11944 GCA_035295445.1 Polyangiaceae bacterium
CGGCGATGCGCTTGCCGACGGGGCGCAGGACGTCTTGCGCATTCTCGGACCGCGCCTGATCTTCCGCGGCCGTGTAGTCGGTGAGCGCCCGCGTGAGGCGCCCGAGGTGCTCTTCGCACAGCGCTTCGTGGAACCGGACGCCCGCCGTCCTTTTCACCTCGCCGACTCGACGCACCTTGTCCAGGGCATCTTGCCACCGGCCCGCGTCCTCATCGTGTTCGGCCTCGACGAAGAGCGCGCGTGCCTCGACGAGGCGAGGGTCCGGACCCGCGGCGACCGCCGGGCGCGCCGAGGCCGCGGCGATCCCCGACGCGACGAGGGCGCCGACCCCAAGCCCGAGCCGACCACGGTCCGTGAGCATGCCCCGATCGCGGTTTACCAGAGCCGGCCGTCGTTCGACACACGGAATGCGGTTTCCGGGTTGTGGCACGGGGTCACCGCTTCACGTAGCCTGCGGCTCGATGCTCCCGACGGTCGTGCGTCTCGCCGCCGAGGCACGGGCCTTCGCGGACGCCGCGCGCGCCAAGGGACGTCGCGTGGGGTTCGTTCCGACGATGGGGGCCCTCCACGAGGGGCACCTCGCGCTCGTTCGCGCGGCCCGGGCGCGCGCCGAGACCGTCTTGGTCTCGATCTTCGTGAACCCGACCCAGTTCGGTCCGAAGGAGGATCTGTCGCGATACCCACGTGACCTCCAGGGGGATTTGCGCAAACTCGAACGGGCGGGCGCCGACGCGGTCTTCGCCCCCGACGCCGGCGAGATGTACCCTCCGGGCGATGGAACCCGGGTGCGGGTCGGGGCCGTCGCCGAGCCGCTCTGCGGCGTGTTCCGCCCGGGTCACTTCGAGGGAGTGGCGACGGTCGTCACCAAGCTCTTTGCGATCGTCGGCCCCTCGGTCGCGGTGTTCGGTCGAAAAGACTATCAGCAATGGCTCGTCATCCGGGCCTTGACGCGCGATCTGTTCCTTCCGGTGGAGATCGTCGGGCACCCGATCGTGCGCGATCCGGACGGGCTGGCGATGAGCTCGCGCAACGCCTACCTGTCGCCCGAGGAGCGCGCGCGGGCGCTCTCGCTGGTCCGTGGCCTCGACCTTGCTTCGCGTCGCTTCGCGGCGGGCGAACGTCGCGCGCGAGAGCTCGAGCGCGCGGCCCGGGACACGCTTGCGCCCGCGGCCACGTCGATCGATTACGTCGAGGTGCGCGACGCGGACACGCTCGCGCCGATCGACGCGGTCGTGGGCGAGCGGGCCGTCCTGGCGATGGCCTGCCGGGTCGGCTCGACGCGGCTCATCGACAACGCCGTGCTCGGCGAAGAAGCGTTCGTGCTCCCGCCGTGAGGCTTTCCGTCGGCGGGCAGCTAGGGTATCCCGGGTCCGGCGGATGGCTACGCAACGCGGACGCTTCGTGGTGCTCGAGGGGATCGACGGAGCGGGAACGACCACGCACGTCGCAAAGCTCGCGGAGCGCCTGCGCGAGACGGGAGTGCCCGTGCGGGCGACGCGCGAGCCGAGCGACGGGCCCGTCGGCACGCTGGTCCGTCAGGTGCTCACGGGTCGCATCGTCGTTCCCGGCGGCCGCGCGCCCGGATGGGCGACGATGGCCCTGCTCTTCGCCGCGGATCGACTCGACCACGTGGAGAGCGAGATCGAGCCGTTCGTGCTGGAGGGCGGCGTGGTCCTCTCCGATCGCTACGACGCGTCGAGCCTGGCCTATCAGAGCGTCTCGAGCGGTGCCGAGGCGAAGGAGGCGGTCGAGTGGATCCGGTCGCTCAACCGCCACGTGCGCCGGCCGGACCTGACGATCGTGCTCGACGTGACCCCGGAGACGGCGGCCGAGCGCCGCATGCGACGGGGCGAGGCGGCGCAGCTCTACGAGCAGAACGAGGTCCAGCGGGCGCTCGCCGTGTTTTACCGCGACCTGGCGCGGCACATGCCGGACGACCGGGTGGTCGTCATCGACGCAGGCGGGCGCATCGACGAGGTGCACGAGCGCGTCTGGACCGCGTACGCGCGCTCGTTCAAGGCCTGAAGAACGCGCGCCGTCCGAAAACTTGCGCCGGCAGGTTTCCACGGGGCAACTTGCCATCCATGGGCAAGCTCGTTTCCATTGGTTTCGCGTGCCTCGTCGGTTGTGGAGGGGCCGCGCCGCTCCCGCCGGCGCCGCCGCCGCCCCCCGCCGCGAGCGCCCGCCCGCCCGCGCCCCCCGACGCGCGCGCCGCCGACCACAAGCTCGCGCGATCCGCCGTGCACGCGGTCGTGGCGCAAGGGCTGGGCGCATTCCTCCAGCACGTCGACGTCGACGACCATCCGGTGATGTCCGGCGGGCGGTTCCACGGTTTCCGCATCGCCGCGCTGCGCGACGCCGCCTTCTGGGCCGGCGTGGACCTCAAGCCGGGCGACGTCGTGACCAGCGTGAACGGCCTTCCAATCGAGCGACCCGAGCAAGCGCAGACCGCGTTCGATTCGCTCGACGTCGCGAGCGAGCTGCGCGTGGCCTTCGAGCGCGACGGGCACCCGCAGGAGCTCGTCTATGCGATCGTCGACGACCGGTAGAGTGGGCAAGCGCAGCCGCGCGACCGGAATTCGCGGGACGGTCGCGTCCCACGATTGCCGGCGCGCAGGAGTTCCGAGGGCACGGGTGTCCCCGAAATCCTATGATCAAGGCGAGGCGAGCCGGCCGCGCGGAATTCGAGGGACACCCGCGTCCCACAATAGTCGGCTCGAGGGCCGGGCGAGCCACGTCGATGGCAATTGCAGGACAGCGGTGTGCCGGAAATTCTGCCCTCGTGGCCGGAGGAGCCGTCGCCGTGGGGATTGCGGGACACGCGCGTCCCGGAAACTCTTTCAAGCGAGAAGGCGCGCCTCATGACGAAGGCCGGGGAGCCTTCCCTCGGGCCGGGCTCGCTTGGTCTGGCGTCTACGAGGTGTCGCTCGCTAGACGAGGCGAGCGAGGTCCTCGAGGTCGCCCTGGGCCGTCGCGCCGTCGACCGAATCCGTGGGGAACGCGAGCGTCACGCCGCCCTCGTCGTCCACGAAGACGTGCGCACCGTCCAGCTGGCCGTGCGCGCTGCCGGCCGCGTGGAGGGCGCGCAAGGCGTCCCCGAGCTCACGCCGCTGCTCCGCGGTGAGGGGCCGGTGCATCGGTCGGCCTCGCGGCGCGTCGAGCCAGATCGCGCCGTCCTCGGGATCGACGCGGAGGACGACCTGGAGCGCGGGATGGTCGGCTTGCGCGAAGCGACGCGCTCGCTCGAGGACGCCGCGCGTCGGAGGCAAGCGCACGATCGCTCCCCCCGTCCAGACGTCCACGGTGGTCCCCTCGTCCGTGGTTCGCAACCGGTTCGTCGCCACGAGGTCCTCCCGAGCCGGTCCCGTGGGCGTGTCAGTCGGGTGTGTCGTCCGAACTCTCGCTTCGCTCGAGCATGCGGACTCAGCGATGCGCGGCCCGGCGGGCTCGGACGGCCAGGGGAGCGCGCCCAGGATCGCGAGCGCCTCGGGCGCTCCGGACGGCCGCTGCGACGGGTCGACCGCGGTCAGCCGCGCGATCGCCGCGTCGTGCCGCGCGTCGAGCCCCCGGTGCGCGTCGCTCGGCGTCGTCGTGGGAGTACGGTCGGCCGACGGGCGTTCGCCGGTGAGCATCTCGCGCAGCAGGACGCCGACCGAGTAGATGTCGCTCCTGGGCGTGGCCGGCCGCCCCTCGCGTTGTTCGGGGCTCATGTACCCGCGCGTTCCGAAGACGCCCGCCGTCGCGGTCGTGGCCAGATCTCCGAAGCTCGCGACCCCGAAGTCGGACAGCCTCGCGGCGCCGGCGGCGTCGATGAGCACGTTCGCCGGCTTGACGTCGCGGTGCAGGATGCCGAGTCGATGCGCGTCCCCGAGGGCGCGAAGCACGGCCGCCGCGATCTCGTGAGCGCGCGCGGGAGCGATCGGACCGTCCGCGAGCAGCCCCTCGAGCGACCCGCCCTCCATCCACCTCAGCACGACCGCCGGACCGTCGGGGAAGAACTCGTGAAGGGGTACGACCGAGGGGTGATCGAGGGCGCGCAGGACCTCGATCTCGCGCGCGAAGCGGGCGACCGCGTCGCGCCCCGTGCCGAGCGCCTCCTGCGCCGCCAGGACCTTCACGGCGACGCGGGCGCGGCTCACGACGTCGACGCACTCGAGCACCCTCGCCGTGGGCGAATTCGCCGCCTCCCGCACGACCTCGTAGCGACCGAAGAGAAGGGCACGCTGCGGCGTGGGTGGCGGCGCGGCGCTCGCCGTTGCCGGGGCGGCCCCCCCCAGCGCCTCGAGCTCGCGCGTCGCCTCGGCGGCCGCGGACGTGAGGCCGAGACGCGCGAGGGCCGTCACCGCGAAGGCGAGGGCTTCCCGGCGCTCGGGTGCGCCGATCGGCACACGTTGCAGGGCGCGCACCGCGGCTTCGTCCTTGCCGTAGCGCGCGAGCAGGGCCCCGAGGGCCGCCGCCGCCCCGTATGCGCGCGGGTCGCGGCGCAGCGCCGCCTCGAGCGCCTCGGCTGCGCGCGCGGGCCCGTCGATCGCTTCGAAGAGTCGTGCGGCGCGGGTCGCCTCGCCGGCGCGCTCCCACGCCTCGGCGGCCTCCGCGGTATGGCCGCTGGCCTCCCAGAGCGTCGCCGCCCAGCGGTGGTGTCCCTCGCTCGCCAGCGCGACGGCCGCCGAGACGGCCGAAGGAGCGTCCTTCGCCAGGGCCAGGGCGGCCCTCTCGGCCGCCGCGTCATCGGCCCCGCGGGCCGCAAGGGTCAGCGATCGTGCCGGCTCCCCCGCGCGCAGAGCCTCGGCGGCCGCGGCGGACCAATCGCACGCGCGCTCGAAAAGCGCCGACGCCCTCGCCGCGTCCCCGCGAGCGCTCGCGAGGCGCGCGGCCTCGACGAGCCGCTCCTGAGCGACGAGTCCTTCGACCTCCGGATCCATGGTGAGCGGGGCAGGGGGCGATGGAGTCAGTTCTCGTCGTCCTCGTCTTCTTCGGGGACGGCGGACGGCGGCGCGACGAGCCCTCGCGCCCGGAGGGCCCCCTCGACGTCGCGCGCGATCGCGAAGGGCTCCACCGGCGACTGACCGCGCGCCAGGGCCTCCGCGTCGCTCTTGCGCGCGAGATCTCCCAGGATGCCGCTCTCGCGGTTTCGCATGTGCGGTCCGCTGTAGTCGACCCAGAAGTAGCTCCGCGGTCGCACGTCCAGGTGGACGAACTGGCTCGTCGGGTACACGCCGACGCCGACGAACCCCATCTCGCGCGCGAAGCGGGCGACGTCTTCGTCCGCCACGCCGGGCACGATGAGGTCCATCGCTCGTCCCTTGCCGTGGTTGGAGCGGGATCCGGGCTTGGGGTTGCGATATCCGGAGATGACGCGCACCTCGGGCACGCCGAAGTGCGCCTCGACCCGATAGACCATCGCCAACGTCCGCGGGTCGACGGGGTGCTCGTCGCCGCTGGCCGCGCGCAGCAGGTGCGCCGCGCGGTCCAGGTCGATCGAAGAGAAGCCGCCCTCGTCGCTGAGCGCGGCGATGTCGAGCGACTCTCGCCGGTTGACCGTCATGAGGGACAGCATCGGTCGCCCGGTCGCGTCGCGGACGACGGCCTTCTCCGAGGCAGCATGAAGACCCACGAGCGCCTGCTTGCCGGACATGTACGAGGCCGCCGCGGGTGTCCCCGGGCGCGTCGAGGGCGCCGGCGGCGACGGCATGCGCTTCGCGCGATGGGGAGGCTCCGCGATCGCGCTGGCCGCCGAGCCGACCGCCACCGCGCACGCCA
The DNA here is from genome assembly GCA_035295445.1 of Polyangiaceae bacterium. Lineage (GTDB taxonomy): Bacteria > Myxococcota_A > Polyangia > Polyangiales > Polyangiaceae > Palsa-1150. The sequence continues at coordinate 5,761 of DATGJA010000750.1, forward strand.
GGACGCGGGCCGCCTGGGTGGGACGCACGCCCGCCGTCCTATGGTCGCGCGTACGGCCGAACGTACGCGATGCTTCGCGCGAAATCGAAGCGCACCTCGCCCCCGTCGACGCCGAGCGCGTGGAGCGCCTCTCGATGCACGCGGTGCAGGACGATCGAACCGGCATCGTCGAGGTTGGACGTCGAGAGGGTCGCGCGGGTCGAGCCGCCGCGGACCACGCCGTCCAGCACGCATCGAACGGCGCCGGGCCGCACCTCCACGTAGACCAAGTCGTCCGCGCCGCTCGACGGCCAGGTGAGCGCGACGGACGAGCCGCGCGCGACCAGCGGCCCGCCGCCCGCCTCTTCCCCCGTGACGGTGATGTCGCTCGGATCCGCTGGCGCGTCGACCGCTGCGTCGAACGCCTCGCGACCCGGCGACCCGCTGACGTGGACCTCGTACCGCGCGGCCGCCGGGAGCAGCGCCGCGTCCGACGCCCGCGCGTAGACGACGCCGCTCACCACGTCGGTCACGTCCGGCACCTGGCGGGGAACCAGCCGCGTCCGGGCGCCCGCCACGTCGAGCCACACCGAACCCACGTCGACGAGCTCCACGACGGGGGCGGCCTCGGCCCGCGTGATGCCGCCCGAGAGCGCCGAGACGCTCGCGCACTCGCCGCGCGCGGGGAGCTCGAGCGCGGCCCCGACCGCGCGCATCGCGTCCTGGGCGGATGACCCCGCCGCGACTCGCACGAAGCGGGCGCTCACCTGCGCGCGGGCGCCCTCGATCGCGTCGGTGCTGCGTTCGACCACGACGACCGCGTTCGTCGTCATGGACGCGTCGGCGTCGCCCGGCGTGCCCGGGCCGGCCACGTTTCCGGCGCAACCGGCGGCCGCCGACGCCGTCAAGAGGAGGGTCCACTTATCGAAGTGCGAAAGCATCCGCGTTCCTTGGTAACGCTAGTCGGGCGACCCGGCCGAGGCAAGGTCGTGCGGCTCGGAGTAGGATTCGCGAGGTCTTGCCGGTCTGGCCCGCAGACGTTCTCGTCCTCGCCGCGTTCGAACCGGAGCTATCGCCGCTCTGGAAGGCGCTCGGGCAGCACGGCGACGGCCGCGTTGGGCGGCTCGCGGTCTCCGGACGGGTGTGCGGAGTGGGGCTCGCGACCGCCACCGCGGGAGCCGCCGCGCACATTGCCGCCGCCGGAGCGAGGGTCGCGGTGGCGGTGGGGACCTGCGGCGCGTATGCGGGGTCCGGCATCCCGGTCGGCGCCGTCGTCGTCGCGCGCCGGGTCGTGCTCGCGGACTGGGGCGGGATGCTCGGCGCCGCGCAGAGCCCCGACGCGGTCCACCCGCCTTGGGTGACGCACGCCGCGGTCTCGCGCGGCCTTGTGTCGGGAGGAGCCCGCCCGGTCGACGTGGCGACCACCTTGGGGGTTACCGTCGACGACGCGGCCGCGGCGCGCATCGAGAGGGCCACCGGCGCCCACGCCGAGCACATGGAGGCCTACGGGTTCGCGGCGGCCTGCGGCGGCGCCGGGGTCGCCTTCACCGCGGTCCTCGGGGTCGCCAACGTCGTGGGATCGGAGGGGAGAGCGCAGTGGAGGTCGAACCACGAGGCTACGTCGGCCGCGGCCATCGCACACATCGTGCGCTGGCTGGAGGCGGGGGCACCGGGAATTCCCCCACGATGAGTCGACTTGGAGACAAAGGAGGTCCGCCTGGTGGCGTAGTCTTTCCGTGTGTCCGGAATATTCCGTGACCCGCTGGTTGGCTCGGTGGCCTGCCTCGGCCTGCTGGTCGCCGCGTGCGCGACCGCCGGCGCCGGGAATGACCCGCCGCTTCCGGTGCCCGACGACGCGGGGTCGAGCGCGGTGACGGACGAAGCCTCGAGCCCCCCGACCGAGTGGCCCGACGCGGGCCCTTCGAGCTCCGGCGCCACGTCGGGCGGCACCGGCGGCTCGGGCGCGCCTACCTCGGGGGCTGGCTCCGCGTCGATGTGCCCGATGGACGTCCTGCACGGACTCGCCGCGCTCTTCGCGATCGGCCAGCCGGCGTGCGCGAGCACCGGCTGCGATGCCGGCGAGTGCTGCTACGTCAACATGTCGTCGTCGGCGAGCGTCTGCGTCAAGCAGTGAGGGTCCGCGATCGGCGCAGGGCCAGCGCCGCGAACGGCGGCAGGAGGACCAGCGTCGCCGCCGTGGACGTCACTAGGCCGCCGATCACCGCGATGGCGAGGGGTCGCTGGAGCTCGGCCCCCGCGCCGACGCCCAGGGCGAGAGGCAAGAGGCCTGCGAGCGTCGCCAGGGTCGTCATCACGACCGGTCGCAGGCGTCGCTGGGCCGCGAGGGTCACGGCTCGCTGCGCGTCCTCCCCGGCGTCGCGCGCCCGCTCCGCCGTCTCGAGGAGCAGGACGCCGTTCTTGACCACCAGCCCCACGAGGAGCACGCAGCCCATGAGCGACGACGCGTTGAGCGGCGTCGACGTGACGAGCAGCGCGACGACCGCGCCGACGATCGCGACCGGTACGGAGGCGAGGACCAGCAGGGCGAGCCGCACGCGGCGAAACTGCGCCGCCAGGACGGTCAGGACGAGCACCACGGCGAAGCCGAGCACCGCGGCGAGCTGCCGGGTCGCGTCGCGCTGACTCTGCGCCTGTCCGCCCATGACGACGCGGCAGCCCTTCGGCAGCGGCATCGTTCGAGCGATCCCCTCCACCTCGTCGGCGACCGAGCCGATGTCCCGCCCCTCGGTGTCTCCGGTGACGGCCACCACGGGTTGCAGCGCCTCGTGCTGGAGCACCGACGCGGTTGTGTCGGCGACCGGCTCGGCGACGGCGCCGAGGAGGGTCGTGTGCCCCGCCGCGACGAACGGGAGCGTCAGGACGTGCCCGGCGTCGAACCGCACCGGATCCGGGTAGCGCACGCGCACTCCGACGAGGCGATCGTAGCGCCGGACGCTGCCGACCACGGCGCCGAGGAGGGCCGTGGAGAGGTGCGCGCTGACCTCGGCAGGCGTCGTCCCCAGGCGCGCGGCGGCGTCTCGCTTGGCGACGTAGCGGAGCTCCGGCGACTCGCGCTCGCGGCCCGAGTAGAGGTCCACGAGACCGCGAACGTCCTTGATCCGCGCGGCGAGCCGGTCGGCGAACGCGTGGAGCTCGGCGTCGTCGGGGCCGAAGATCTTCACTTCGAGCGGGCGGGGGCTCCCGGAAAGATCGTTGAGGACGTCTTGGAGGACCTGCACGAACTCGACACGCACCTCCGGAAAACGGGTCTGCATGCGCTTGCGCAGGTCGGCCACGATCTCTTCCGACGATCGACCCCGGTCGGACGGCGGCTGCAGGCGAACCATGACGTCGCCGCGATTGAGCTGCGTCGCCGCCGCGGGCCCGAGCTCGGCCCCCAGGCGGCGCGAGAAGGTGACGACCTCCGGCGTGGCGTGAAGCTCGCGCTCGAGCCCTTGCGCGTAGCGCTCCGACACGGCGAGCGAGGTGCCGGCGGGCAGAAAGTAGTCGAGCACGAACGCGCTCTCGTCCATCTCCGGGAGAAAACCCCGCTCGAGCCGCGGCGCGAGGACGGCGCCCACGGCGACGGTCAGGACGAACGCGGCGGCCGCTAGGATCGGCCGGGACGTCAATCCCCGGACCGCGCGCTCGTAGACGCGGGTCGTTCCCTCACGCGTCCGCGGTCGGGACGAGAGGAACGCGCCCGCCGCCAAGGGCACGAGAAGGAGCGCGACGAACAGCGAGACGACGACCGCAGAGGTGAGGGTGAACGCGAGCGCGCGGAAGAAGTCGCCGACGACGCCCCCGAGGAAGGCGAGCGGGATGAAGACGACGACGGTGGTCAGCGTCGTCCCGACGATGGCCGGCGCGAGCTCCGCGGCGCCGCCGAGCGAGGCGGCCTTCAAGGCAGCGCCCGCGTCGCGGTGACGCGCGATGGCCTCCATCATGACGATCGCGTCGTCGACGACGAGGCCGATGGCGACGGCCATCCCGCCGAGCGACATGAGGTTGAGCGTCTGCCCGGCCACGCGCATCGCGGCGAACGTGACGGCCAGTGCGAGGGGGACGGTGACACCCGCGAGCAGGCCCGCGCGCGCGTCGCGCAGGAAGAGCGCGATGACGAGCGTGCACAGGACGATGCCGAGCAGGATCGCGTCCCGCACGCTCGCGATGGCCTCGCGCACGAGCCGCGCCTGATCGTAGACGGGGGTGAGGGATACGCCCGCCGGCAGCCCGGGGGTCAGCGCGTCGGCCGCGGCGATCGCCCCCTCGACGACGTCGGTCGTACTGGCGCCCGGCAACCGGGCCACGCTGAGGCCGACGGTCTCCCCGCGCGGCCCCCCGATGCGGACGAGCCGGTCCTCGTGCCCGTCGACCACCTCGGCGACGGCCGAGAGGGGGACGGAGACGCCGTCGGGGCCGGTCGCCACCGGCATGCGGCGGATGTCGGCGAGGCCCCGCGGCTGCGCGTCCGCGACGATCGTGACGAGCTGCCGGTCGCGGTCCACGCGGCCGACCGCTTCGAGACCCATCGCCGTCCGGAGCCTGTCGGCGACCGCGTCGGGCGTGAGGTGAAGGGCCGCGGCCTGATCGGGGTCGAGGAGCACCTCGATTTCGCGCACGTCGCCGCCGAGCACCTGGATGCGCCCCACGCCAGGCACCGCGGCGAGAGCGGGACGCACCACGTAGTCCGCGAGCTCGCGAAGCTCGCGCGTGTCGATCGCGCCGGACAGGTTGAACGAGAGCACGGGGAAGGAGCCGGTCGTCACCCGCTCGACCACGAGCTCGGCGCCCGGCGGCAAATCGGACCGGACCTCGGCCACGCGGGCCTCGACGAGCTGGAGCGAGCGCCACATGTCCGTCCCGGGGGTGAACTGGATGGAGATCTCCGTGGCGCCGCGGATCGTCGTGGACTTGAGGCGCTGCACGCCGAGGACGCTCGTCAGCGCCTGCTCGAGCGGCCGCGTCACGGCGGTGAGGAAGACGTCGGCGGGGGCGCCTCCGCTCCGGGCGACGACGACGATCCGCGGGAACTCGACCTCGGGGTAGATCCCGCTCGGCATCGACATCGCCGACGCGACCCCGAGGGCCACCATCGCCGCCGTGGCGAACCAGACGGCCGCGGCGTGCCTTCGGAGGAGCTCGAGGATCCGGTTCACGGCTTCGCTTCGACCAGGGGCGAGCCCGTTTGCAACCCGAGGACGTGATCGACTGCAACGCGCTCACCCTCGGCGAGGCCGCCCGCGATCTCGATGCGTTCGTCGTCTCGCCACCCGACGTGGACCGTGCGCACCTCCGCTTTGCCTCTTGCGCAGACGACGACCTCCGCGCCGTCGGCCACGGCGCCCCGCATCGCCGCCGCCGGGACGACGAGGACGCCCTGGCGGACGCGCGTCTGGACGGCGACCGTCCCGAACGCCCCGAGCGTGAGCGGCGCCGGCGGGTCGATGGCGACGCGCACGAGACCGAGTCCAGTCGCCGGATCGAGCGCGGCCGAGCGCGCGCGGACGGTGCCCGGGATGGGCGCGCCCCCCGCCGTGGTCGTCACGGTGGCCTGCTGCCCGGCCGCGACGTCCACGAGCTGGCGGTCCGTGGCGTCGGCGTCGAACTCGGCGGTCGTCGCCGCGAGCTCGATCACGGGGGTCGCCGCGGTGCCGTCCACGAGCGCGCCGGGCCCGCGCCAGACGCGGGTGACGAGGCCGTCGAAGGTCGAGCGCACCTGCACCCGACCGAGGGTGCGGGTCGCCAGGTCCGCCGCCGCGACCGCTGCGTTGACCGAGGCCTCGGCCTGCTCGCCGCGCGATACGGCGTCGTCGAGCTCCTGCTTGGCTGCGATCCCGCGGGTGACCAGCTCGCGCGTGCGGTTCAAGGTGGCCCGCGCGTTGATCTGCGCGGCCCTCGCCTCGGCGACCGCGGCCTCGGACTGGCGAAGCGCGTCCCTCGACGCGGTGTCGTCGACGAGGGCCACGAGCGCGCCCGCCGCGACGCGGTCCCCCTCGCGAACCGTCACGCGAAGGATTCGACCCGGCACCTGCGACGCGACCGGCAGGTCGCCGCCCGGCGGCGCGGTGACCCGCCCGAGGAGCGTCTCGATCACCGACACGACCTGCCGGTCCGCGGGGACGCACTTCACCTCGACGGCGATCGGCTCCTCGTGCTCTTCGGCCGGGGCTCGGCACGCCCCGTACGCGAGCGGCGCGGCGAG
>DATGJA010000751.1:0-2353 GCA_035295445.1 Polyangiaceae bacterium
CGGAGAAATCGAACTTGAGCAGCGCCGAGATGATCTTGCCAGCCCAGCGGTAGATGTTGTTGCCGGCCACCTCGGCCCGCATCCGCTGCATGCGCCGCCGGCGTTCCTCCTCCGGCATCTCCAGCGCCTCGCGCATCGCACTGGCCAGCTCCTCGATCGAGAACGGGTTCACCAAGATGGCGTCTTTCAGTTCGCGGGCCGCCCCGGTGAATTTGCTGAGAATCAAGGCGCCGTCGCCGTCGAAGCGAGAGGCGACGAACTCCTTGGCGACGAGGTTCATGCCGTCGCGCAGGGGGGTGACCACCATGACGTCCGCGGAGCGATAGAGCGCCACGACGTGTCGCTCGTTGAACGGCCGGTGGACGTAGTGGATGGGCACCCAGTCGACGGCCGAGAACTTCCCGTTGATCCGGCCGACCAGCTCGTCCACCTGCCGCCGGTAGTCCTGGTAGCTCGCCACCCGGTCGCGGGACGGCACGCTGAGCTGCACGAGGCGCACCTTCCCCTTCCACTGCGGTTCACGCTCGAGCAGCCGCTCGAACGCGAGCAGACGCCGCGGGATACCCTTCGTGTAGTCGAGGCGATCGATCCCGAGGAGGATCTTCTGACCGCGGGCGTCCGACCGAATGGCGTCGGCTTCCGCCAGCACGTCGTGCGCCTCCGCTAGCTCGCCGAGGGCGCGCGCGTCGACGCCGATGGGGAAGACGCCGAGTCGCGTCTCCCGCCCGTCCACAACGATCCCGTCGCCTTGGGTCGGTACGCCGAGGATCCGGAGCACCGCCGACGAGAAGTGACTCCGGTACGTGTACGTCTGGAACCCCACGAGGTCTGCTCCGAGGAGGCCGTCGAGGATCTGCTCTCTCCACGGAAGGATGCGCAGCACCTCCGATGCGGGGAAGGGGATGTGGAGGAAGAACCCGATGGCGGCGTCGGGGATGCGGCGACGAAGCATCCGCGGCACGAGCGCCAGCTGGTAGTCGTGGACCCAGACGAGATCTCCGGGCCGGTAGGCGCTGGCCGCGGCGTCGGCGAATTTCTCGTTGACCTCGCGGTACACGTCCCACTCTTGGGAGTGCGCGGGAATGCGGTCCAGCAGGTAGTGAAAGAGGGGCCAGAGGACGGCGTTCGAGAACCCGTCGTAGTACTGGGCCACCTCGTCGGCGGTCAGATGGACCGACTCACACCGGAGCTCGGCGAGCTGCTCGTCGAGCCGCCGTCGCTGGTCGTCGTTCATCTGCGACACGTCGCCAGGCCACCCGATCCAGCGGCCGCCCATGCGCTCGTGCGGCGCGCGCAGCCCCGCGGAGAGGCCCCCGTGGCTGCGGCCGACCGAGACGGTCCCGTCCTTGAGCTTCGCCGTTACCGGCAGTCGGTTGGAGACGAGTATGAGTCGGCCCATCGTCGCCCTTGTCGTCGCCGTCCGTCGTCATGTCCACGCTCCCGCGCGGCCGTCGCGCGCTTCGAGGAGCTCGCCGATCGTCATCGCCGCGTGGATGAGCCCCACGTGCGTGTACGCTTGCGGGAAGTTGCCGAGCAGCGCGCCGGTCTCGGGATCGATGTCCTCGCTGAACAGTCCGACCGGGTTGGCGTGGCGCGTGATTCGTTCGAACACCTCGACAGCCTGGTCGAGGCGTCCGGTGAGCGCCAGGGCCTCGGCCCACCAGAACGAGCAGATGGTGAACGCGCTCCGCGTCTCGCCGAAGTCGTCCTCGCTCGCGTAACGGCGCATGAGGCCGCCTGCCACGAGCTGTTTCTCGTACGCATCGAGGGTCGAGAGGAAACGCGGGTCGCGCGCCGGGATGAGGCCGATCGTGGGCAGGAGGAGCAGCGACGCGTCCGGGTGCTGGCCTTCGAGGGCCTGCGTGAAGTAGCCGAGTTTCTCGCTGTAGCCGCGCCGAAGCACCTCGGCCCGCTCCTTCTCCGCGATGTCGCGCCACCGCTCGGCGAGGTCGGGCCGCCCGAGGCGGCCGGCGAGGACGGCGCCGCGGTCGATCGCGACCCAGCACATGGCCCGCGAGAACGTGTAGTGCTTGAGGAGGCTCCGGAACTCCCAGATGCTCGTATCCGGCGTGGGCGCCGCCTCGACCGCCTGCTCGACCAGCCGCTGGAGGAGGGGCGTGAATCGACCCGAGTCGTCGTCGACGATGCGGGGGTCGGTGAGTAGCGTCTCGAGACACAGGACGAGCTCGCCCATGAGGTCGTTCTGGCGCTGATCGATGGCGGCGTTGCCCACGCGCACCCAGCCGTTTCCTCCGAACCCTGCGAGGTGCGGGAGCGTCTCCTCGAAGAGGTTGCGCTCGCCGTCGATCCCGTAGAGCGGTTGAAGCGGACCCCCTTCCGCCACGTCGCGCAG
>DATGJA010000752.1:0-25966 GCA_035295445.1 Polyangiaceae bacterium
CCCTATGCGTTCGCGGTTCCGAAGTTCGGCGGCCGGAACTGGACGATCGCGAGTGTGCTCCTGCTCGTCGTCCCGACGACGGCGCTGGCCGTCCTGGTCACCCGGCCCGACACCCCGTACTGGCTGATGGCGCTCGCCGCGGCGACGGCGGGCCTCGGAGGAGGCAACTTCTCCTCGAGCATGGCGAACATTTCGTTCTTCTACCCGGACCGGGAGAAGGGCTTCGCGCTCGGCCTGAACGCGGCCGGCGGAAACATCGGAGTGAGCACGGTGCAGCTGCTCGTCCCGGTCGTGATTGGCTTCGGCTGGGTGAACCTCGGCTTGCTCGAGCCTCGCTCGGGTCTCTACCTCAGTAACGCGGGTCTTATGTGGTTGCCGTTCGTGGCGCTGGCGGTGTTCGGCGCCGCGCGCTACATGAATAACCTTTCGTCGGCTCGGTCGAGCATCAAGCAGCAGCTGGCGATTACGCGGCGCAAAGACACGTGGTTCATGTCCTGGTTGTACATTGGGACGTTCGGGTCGTTCATCGGCTACTCCGCTGCGTTTCCCCTCCTTCTCAAGACCCAATTCCCGGAGGTCACCGCCAACCTCGCGTTCGTCGGGCCGCTCCTCGGATCAGCGGCCCGGCCGCTGGGCGGGCTCCTTGCGGACAAGGTCGGGGGCACCAAGCTCACTTTCTGGAATTTCGTGGCAATGGGCCTCGCGACCGGAGGCGTGATCCACGCCGTCGGCAATCGTCAGTTCGTCCCTTTCGTACTTCTGTTTCTCGTTCTCTTCGTGACGACCGGCCTCGGCAATGGGTCGACGTACCGGATGATCCCGGTCATTTTCCGCAACGCGAGGCTCTCGGAGAGCAAGGCGAACCCCGAAAGCGCCGCCGAGGCGCTCAAGGGGGCGCGGATCGAGGCGGCGTCGGCGCTCGGCTTCGTCGCGGCGGTGGGGGCGTGCGGCGGGTACGTCATCCCGAAGTCGTTCGGAGCCTCGATCAAGGCGACGGGGTCGGTCAACTCCGCCCTCGTCGCTTTCGAGCTTTTCTACGCGACGTGCATGCTCCTCACGTGGGTTCGCTACTTGCAGCCTACATCGAGCCGCGCAACCTCGGAGGCGCGGGAGGCGGAGCCCACCGGTCCCCAAACGCAGGTGGTGTAGGGCGTCGACCGCATCCGAGTCCATCGCCGGTTGCGCAAGGCGGTCATCGGCCCGAAACGTTGGCGAAAGCCACGCGCGCTATCATCGAGCATTCATGAGTCTCGGGGCAGTTCTTCCGGGGGGACACGCAAGACGGCCGGATCAGGAGCGTCCACCCGCCGTGCCCGTCCCGGAGCAGCTGACGACCCTTGCCCACGTCGGCACGGAGCTGACGTCGGGGAACACGCTGGCCGAGGGCTTCCGGCGGGCCATGCGCCTTCTGGACGAGCGCTTCGGCGCCAAGCGCGCCGCCCTCTTTTTGGCCGACGACCGGCAGCGGACGCTGACTATTGAGGCGACCTACGGCGTCGCGTCGGAGGACTTCCGCGCCCGCTTCGGCCTCGGCGTCGCCGGCCGCGTGGCCGAAATGGGTCGTCCCATCGTCGTTCCCGAGGTGCGGCGCGACCCGATGGCGCTCTCGGAGCTGGCGGACCCGCCCGCGTGGTACGGCCTGCGCCTGTCGCTCGTTTCGGTCCCGGTCTCGGTCCGCGGCAAGCCGGCGGGCGCCCTCGGCGTCTATTTCGCGGCCGACCCGTCCGGATACGCGACCCGCGTGAGCTTGCTGCAGATCGTCGCGTCCGTCATCGCGCAAGGCATCCGGGCGGACCTCTCGCCGGCCGGCGAAGAGGTCGTCCCCGAGAGCGCGCCGCGGGGCGTCTTCGAGTACGCGAACCTCATCGGGACGAGCGCCGGGATGCGGCAGGTCTACGAGGAGATCGGGCAGGTCGCCGGAACGACCGCGACGGCGCTCATCTTGGGCGAGTCCGGGACCGGCAAGGAGCTCGTCGCCCAGGCCATCCACGCCAACTCGGATCGTGCGCGCGGGCCGTTCGTCAAGATCAACGGCGCGGCCTTTCCGGAGACCCTCTTCGAGTCCGAGCTCTTCGGACACGAGCGCGGCGCCTTCACGGGGGCGGTCAACCGCAAGAAGGGGCGGCTCGACCTCGCCCAAGGGGGCACGCTCTTTCTCGACGAGATCGGCGACCTGCCCCTGTCGACGCAAGTCAAGCTGCTGCGGGTGCTGCAGTCGCGCGAGTTCGAGAGGCTCGGCGGGACCGAAACGCTCCGCGCGGACGTGCGCCTCATCGCCGCGACCAACAAGCACATGGAGCAGGCGGTCGCTGCGGGCGTGTTCCGAGAAGACCTTTACTATCGCCTGAACGTGTTCACGATTACGCTGCCCCCGCTGCGCGACCGCCGCTCGGACGTCCCCGCGCTCGTCGAGTATTTCCTCGAGCGCTACGCGGGCCAGCATCGCCGCAAGGCTCGCCGGATCGCCAGCGGCGCCATCGACGTCCTGGGTCGGTACTCGTGGCCGGGCAACGTGCGCGAGCTCGAGAACGCGGTGGAGCGAGCCGTCGTCGCGTGCGCCGGATCGGTCGTCGAGGAGCGTCACTTGCCTCGAACCATTCGAGAGGCGGCCGCGGACACGCCGGACCGCAAGCCGTCCCTGGCCGAGGCGGTCGAGAACCTCGAGCGTCAGATGATTGCCGAGGCGCTCCGCGAGTCGCAAGGCAACCTCGCGCGGGCGTCCCGATCGCTCGGAACGACCGAGCGGATCGTGCGGTACAAGGTCGGCAAGTACGGTCTCGCGCCCGGACGCGGGCGCCGTTCAGGATGACGAGAGCTGCCGCGACACGCCGGCCTCGACGGCCCGCGCCACGATGGACCGATCTTCGGCGTCCACCGCGGACACCGACTCGGCGACCTCCCGCGCCGCCGCTCCCCGCAGGATGGCTTCCCGCGTCTCGGAGTCGCCGGTCAGCAGATCGAACGCGGGCACGTCGGAGCGATACTCGTACGCCTCGGTACGAAAGGCGAAGCGATCCGGCGCCTGGGCGTGCGCCAGGGCGACGAGGGCCACGTAGCCCGCGACCGGCCGGAACGCCCACGGGTCGGTCACGTGCACATGCACCCCGCCGCATACGCTGCCGGCGTGCTTCTGGAACGCCGGCCGGAAGGTGACGGGACGCGCCCTGGCGCCCGGCAAGCGGAGGTCGTTCCAATCGGAAGCTAGGCGTCGGCCGTCGATCCACGGCGCGCCGATCGTCTCGAAAGGGCGGGTTGTACCTCGTCCCTCCGACAGGTTGGTGCCCTCGACCAGACAAGCGCCCGGGTAGACCAAGGCGGTCTCGTACGTCGGCATGTTCGGCGACGGCGCGACGAAGGGTCGGTCCCAGCCGGGCGCCCGCGCGTCCCGATCCAGCCCGTCGACCCCGAGGACGCTCAGGAGCTCGCACGGCACCCCCTCGACCTCGGCGCGCCACGCCAAGATTTCGCCCAGCGTGAGCGTGTGGCGAATCGGCAGCGGCTCGAGACCCACGAAGGAGCGGAACGCAGGCTTCTGGCGGCGACCCTCGGCGGTGCGAGCGTCCGCGCCGATCGGGTTGGGCCGATCGAGTACGATCACGCGAACCCCCGCCGCCGAACAGGCGCGCATGGCGAGGACGGCGGTCCAGACGAACGTGTAGTAGCGGGCGCCGACGTCTTGCAGGTCGACGAGCAGAACGTCGATTCGGGAGAGATCCTCGGGCCGCGGCGAGAGGTCCTCGTAGCGCTCTCCGTACAAGCTCCGAATCGGCGTGCCGCGCGCGTCGCGCGCGTCCGCCACGCCCACCATATCCTGCGCCTCCCCTCCGTATCCGTGCTCGGGGCCGAAGACCAGGGCGACGCGAACGTCGAGGCGGTCGAGGACGTCGCTCGCATGCGTGAGGTCCCGATCCACGGACGCCGGGTGGGCCAGGAGCCCGACGCGCCTCGCGCGGAGCTGCTGGACGAGGGCCGCCGCCCCCGGCAGGCGATCGAGACCGGTGCGCACCGGAACAAGATAGCGCCACGCAAACCTTGCGTACACGCGTAACTAACCTCGCCCGAACGCTACTTCCAGCGTATTCTAGCGATGAAGAGTTTTCGTACGATGCGTCGGATCCTGGTCGTTGACGACGAAGAGAACATCCGCCTCGTCCTTCGCACGCTGCTCAAGAAGCACGGCTACGAGGTAGAGGTGGCCGACAGCGGTGAGACCGCCCTCGGGGCGCTCGAGTCGTTCGACCCGGACGTGATCCTGACCGACGTTCGCATGCCGCGCATGGGCGGGCTCGATCTGCTCGCCACCCTCAAGGCCAAGCAGCACCCGGCGACCGTCATCGTCATGAGCGCGTACGGCAACGTGGACCTCGCGATCGACGCGATGAAGGCGGGCGCCTACGACTACGTCGGCAAGCCGTTCAAGCCCGACGAGATCGTGCTCGCGCTGAGAAAGGCCGAGGAGCGAGAGACCTTGCGGCGCGAGAACCGCGCGCTCAAGGAGCAGATTCACAAGGAGAGCCAGTTCGAGTCCATCCTCGCGAAGAGCCGCGAAATGCTCGAGATCTTCAGGACGGTCTCGAAGATCGCCGACTTCAAGACCACCGTGCTCGTCACCGGCGAGAGCGGTACGGGCAAAGAGCTCGTCGCCCGCGCGATCCACACGTCCTCGGGGCGCAAAGCCGCCCCGTTCGTCGCCATCAACTGCGGCGCCATTCCGGAGAACCTGCTCGAGTCCGAGCTCTTCGGCCACAAGAAGGGCGCGTTCACCGACGCGACGGCGGACCGGCGCGGCCTCTTCGAAGAGGCGCACGCGGGCACGTTGTTCCTCGACGAGATCGGCGAGCTTCCTCTCAACCTGCAGGTCAAGCTCCTTCGCGTCCTCCAGGAGGAGAGCATCCGCCGCCTCGGCGATTCCAAGGACGTGAGAGTGGACGTACGCATCATCGCGGCGACGCACCGCGATCTCGCGGCCGACGTGAAGGCGGGGCGCTTTCGGGAGGACCTCTTCTACCGGATCAACGTCCTGCCTATCCACATCCCTCCGCTTCGCAACCGTCGAGAGGACATCGGCCTTCTTCTGGATCACTTCATCACCCGCAACAACACGCGCCTCGGGACGGCCATCCGCGGGGTATCCACCGACGCCCGCAAATTGCTGCTCGAGTACGCCTGGCCGGGGAACGTTCGGGAGCTCGAGAACACGATCGAGCGCGCCATGGTCCTGGCCGAGGCGGACGTGCTCCAGACGACCGACCTACCGGATCGCGTACGCGACGCGCTCGATCCGGTTCAGGTACACCTGGCCAGCGGGGAGATGTCGATCAAGAAGACGACGGCCGCGATCGAGCAGATCCTCATTCGAAGGGCCCTTCAGAAGACCAAGGGAAACCGGACGCGAGCTGCGGACCTGCTGGAAATCAGCCACAGGGCTCTACTTTACAAAATCAAGGACTATAAGATCACCGATCTCTAAAAGCGCTATCATGAGCGGCCATGAGAAGCCCGGGATCCGGAACGGCGGTTTGGGGGTGCGTCTTCGCCGTCTTGGCGTGCGGCGCGTGCGGCGGGGAAACGAAGCAGGCGGATTCCCCGGGCAACTGCCCGGACGGGACGGTCCTTCACGGATCGGACTGCATCCCGGAGGCCGCGGGGGGTGATACGTCGTCCGATTCGTCCGGCGGCGGCGGCACCACCTCCAAGCAGCACAAGTCCGACGACGACACCGCGAGCGCAGGCGGGGGCGGCGGAGGTGGCGCGGGTAGCGCGGACACCGGGTCCGCCTCGTCGAGCGGCGGCGGCTACGACCACGACGCGGTGCAGGCCGAGCTGAAGCGCGCGGGCCGTCAGATCCAGAAGAACTGCGGTTCGGCCACCGACGACGACGGAAAGGCCACCGGGCCCTGGGGCAAGACGACGGCGAGCGTCGTGCTCGGCCGCAACGGGCACGTCAAGCAGGTGAGCGTTCCCTCCCCCTATTCCGGCAAGCCCGTGGGCGACTGCGTCGTGCACGCCTTCGAGAAGATCCAGTTTCCCCCGTACGCCGGGTCGAGCGACGCCAGCCTCGATTGGGACGTCGAGCTCGTTCAGCCGAAGCATCACTGATCTCGGCGCCTCGCGCCAGACCTTGATACGCTCGCAGGGTGGCGTCCGACTACGACTTGGTCGTCATCGGAGTCGGCCCTGCCGGCGAGAAGGGCGCCGCGCAGGCGGCCTACTTCGGCAAGCGGGTGGCGTGCGTCGAGCGCGGTGAGGAGCCGGGAGGCGCCGCGGTCCACACCGGGACGCTGCCGAGCAAGACGCTGCGCGAAACCGCGCTCTTCTTGTCGGGATTCCGGCAGCGGGAACTCTACGGCCTGAGCGTGGACCTGAACCCGCAGATGGCGGTGCCCAAGCTGCTCTCGCGCAAGAACGCCGTCCGGGAGCTCGAGGTCGCGCGGATCCGGTGGAACCTCGAGCGGCACAACATACCGCTCATTCGGGGGGCGGCCCGGTTCGTCGACAAGAACACGATCGAGGTCGACGGCACCGGGGGGGCGGGGCGGCGGATCACGAGCGACGTCTTCCTCGTGGCGACGGGGTCGGTCCCCCATCACCCGCCGGATATCCCGTTCGACGACGACGACGTCGACGACTCGGACACGATCCTGCAAATCGACCGGCTGCCGAAGTCGATGCTGATCGTGGGGGGCGGGGTGATCGGATGCGAGTACGCGGCGATGTTCGCGGCGATGCGCGTCCACGTGACGCTCGTCGAAGGCCGGCCGCGGCTTCTCGGTTTCCTCGACGCCGAAATCGCCGAGCGGCTCCGTGGCGCGATGCAAGCGCTCGGCGTGACCTTCTGCCTCGGCCGCACGACCAGGAGCATCCGTCGGGAAGAGGGCAGGGGCATCGTGACGATGCTCGACGACGGAACGGAGATCGACGCCGAGAAGGTGCTCGCCTCGAGCGGCCGTTCGGGTCGCATCGAAGGCCTGGGGCTCGAAGCCATCGGCGTGCAGGTCGACGCGCGCGGAGCGATTCACGTCGACGCCGACTACCGGACGGCCGTCCCGAACGTCTACGCGGCGGGCGACGTCATCGGCTTTCCCGCCCTCGCGTCGACGTCGATGGAACAGGCCCGGGTCGCGGTGTGCCATGCGTTCGGCTTCGCCTACAAACGCCAGGTCTCGCACCTCTTGCCGTTCGGCATCTACACCATCCCGGAGGTCGGCTCGATCGGCTTCTCGGAGGAAACGGCGAAAGAAAAGTGCATGGAAGTCGCCGTCGGACGAGCGTTTTACCGGGACAACGCGCGGGGCAAGATCGTGGGCGACAAGGATGGGATCATCAAGCTCGTCGTCGAACGTCCCACGCGCAGGCTGCTCGGCTGCCACGTCATCGGTGAGCGCGCGTCGGAGCTCGTGCACATCGGGCAGGCGGTGATGCTCCTCGGCGGCACGATCGACGCGTTCATCGAGATGGTGTTCAACTACCCTACGCTGAGCGAAATGTTCAAGTACGCCGCGTACGACGCGCTCGGCGCGATTGCCAGAGAGGGACAGAGGTCATGACGCATGCGCAGATCGGAGGCGTGAGGCTCTTCTACGAGCTCGCGGGCTCGGGTGATCCGATCGTCTTCGTGCACGGTTCACAGGGAGACCATCGGACTTGGCAGGCGGTCGTGCCCCACTTCGCGCGACGCTTTCGGGTGCTGACGTACGACCGGCGCGGGCACGGCCAGAGCGAGAAGCCGCTAGGCCAGCCCACCGGCCACGCGGATGTCGAGGATCTGGCGGCGCTCGTGGCGCAGCTCGGGCTGCCGCCGGCGCACTTCGTCGGCGCGTCGTTCGGGGCGGGCGTCGTCCTGCGCCTGGCCGCGAAGAAGCCAGAGCTCTTCCGCAGCGTCGTGGCCCACGAGCCGCCCTTGCTCGGCGCACTCGAGGAAGACTCGATGGCCGCCCCCGATCAGCTCGCCCGCGCGATGCGCGACACGTTCGCCACCGACCCGAAGGTCTGGGTCGACGAGATGCGCAACCCCGAGGCGTATCGGTTCGACCCGGACGCCCTCTTGCACTTCGATCGACCGGTGCTCCTCACCCGCGGGGACAAGACGCCGCGGATCGTCGCGCGCGTCATGATGAAGCTCGCCGACACCGTCCGACGCGGCGAGTGGTGGACGTTCGCCGGCGCAGGGCTGGATCCGCACGTCACCCACGCCGACGAGTACGCCGGGCTCGTCGAGGAGTTCCTCGACCGCGCGTCGTCGTAAGGGGGGCACGCCCTCAAGGCTCGAACAACTCTCGCAAGAAGTCGACGAGCGCCGACCCTACCGACAGGACGCCCGACGCGTCGTCCGGGTGCGGTAACGCGTACGACTTCGACGTGTCTCCCATGCGCTCGCGCACCGCCTCCACGCGCTGCTGCTCGGCGGCGCGGGCGCGGGCGCGCGTGAGGCCGCCGGCCTCCACGAACGTCAGGATCCGCGGCAGCTCCCCCGCGTCGAACCACGTGCCGTGCTTGGCGCAGACGTCCACCACGACGCCGCTCGCCCCCGCGAAGTTCCGGCGGTTCATCATCGACGCACACACGGGGCAGCGCAGATAGCGGACCCACGTCTCGACGGGCGCCCGCGCCCCCTGGCGGCCGCCGAGACCGACGTCGAGGCGATCGTGACGCTCGACGAGATCGCGGAGGCCGGCGTTGTCCACGAACTGCCCCCCGCACCGACCGCAGTCGTGGACCACGCCCGGGCCGCAGTCCAGGCCGCTCATCGTCTCCCGACAGTCCGGACAGGAGAGCGTGCCAGGACGAGGGATCGGCTCGAGGCCCAGGTCTCGCCCGCAGCCCGAGCAGTACGCGCTGTCGGGGGCGTTCATGGCGAAGCAGCTCGCGCAGCGGACGGTGGCGACGGGACCGTCGCAGTGCGCACACCGCCTCGCGCCTGGATCTACGCCCGCCCCGCACCCCGGGCAGACGAAGCGTCGCGCGATCGGATCCACGGCCCCCGAGCATAGCTCGGGGGCGTGGGTCATGTTCCGGTGTCTCCTCCGAACTCTCGCTTCGCTCGAGCGTGCGGAGGACTCATGTTTTGGAGGAGCTCACTTGCAGAACGAGCTCGTGGCGCCCGGGTGCTGGCAGTGCAGTTGCTGGTTGGCGCCACCCTGGAGCGCCGCGCCGAGGTGGTACTCGCGGCAATCGAGTGTGTTGCCCATGAGCGGGCCAGCCGAGTTGTATCCGCCGTCCGGGAACGCACCGCCCCCGTCCACGTCGTCGATCCGCGCGTACCCGGCGCACGAGTTCTGGCAGTCCATCAGGGACGAATACGGCGGCGTGCCTCCGTCGAATCCGCCTGCCGCCGTGCAGAACGTCGTCGCGATCTTGCAGAAGGCCTCGCACGGGGGACCGCACGTGTCGCCGCCCCAGGGGCCCGCGTGCCAGCAGTGCGGATTGGGCGCCATCGCCGCCAGGCTGGCGTGGTAGGTCCGGCAGCCGATCGTGTCGCCCGACGTGTCGGCCGAGGCGCCCACAGGCAGCTCCCCGCACGCGTTCATGCACGACGTCATGTCGATGTACTGGGCGTTGGCGCCCGTGCAGTTCATCATGATGGCCTTGCAGTACGCGGGGCAGTTGGGCGCTCCGCCATCGCCCCCGCCCGCTTCGCCGCCTTCGCCCCCGCCGTCGGCCGAGCCCGTCGTCGATCCGGACGTCGAACCCGACGTGGATCCGGACGTCGTGCCCGAGGTCGATCCCGAGGTGGATCCCGTCGTCGAGCCCGAGCCGCTGGTCGACCCGGACGTACCGGACGAGGTGCCCGAAGACGTGCCGCTCGCGGAGCCTGAGCCCGCGTCCCCATTGTTCGTGCCGTTGTCGTCGCCGCTGCAGGCCAGCCAGGTGCCGGCCGAGAGGCCCATGAGTGCCGTCGTAAGAGCGAGAGTGCGAAGGTTTTGCATGAGGGGACGACGTACCCTGCAACTGGCCTGGGAGCAACCGACCTCCGAGGCAAAACGTCCTTTTCCGAGCGGACCCGGCCGCACCCCGTCCAGCGGTGGCGGATGGATCTCAGGGACTCCAGGACATCCCGTTCCAGCGGGACACGCCGTCGCCCCCGGCGACCCACACGTCGTTCGGACCGCTGCTCCACGCAGCCCATAGAACCGCACTCGAACCGGTGGCGCGCGACGTCCACGTCCCGCCGTCGTAGTGGAAAACTGCGCCATTCAAGCCCACCGCCCACACGTCGTTCGGGCCGGAGCCCGACATCCCGAGCAGCGGCGCCGAGGTGGCATCCGGGGCGGCCGTCCACGCCTGTCCGTCCCAGTGCTGGATCGCCCCGCCGTAGGCGGTGACCCAAACGCTGGCGGGGCTCGTGCCCCACACGGCGCGCAACGTCGGACCCGTGAAGGGAATCACGTTGAAAAGCATTCCGTCGCCCTCGAGCACCAGGCCGTTGTCCTGCGTACTCGTCCCGACGATCCACACGTCGTTCGGGCCGCTGCCCCAAGCCTCCCAGAGGCTGGCGGCCTGCAGCACGTCGGAGTCCACCCAGGTCTTGCCGTCGAAGTGGCGGACGTACCCGGACGGTCCCGCGAGGTCCGTGCCCACCGCCCACACGTTGCTCGGCCCGCCAACCCACACGGCCAGGAGCATCGTGTCCGCGACCTCCGACGCGAGCTGCCAGGACGAACCGTCCCAGTGCCACACGTTGCCGATGTCGCTCGTGGCCCAGGCGTCGTTCGGACCGGAGCCACCGACGCTCGTAAAGTTCTCGGTGGTGGTCCCCTCCGCGAGCGTCCATCCCTTGCCGTCGTAGTGCGCGATCGTGCCGCCCTCACCAACCGCCCACACGTCGGTCGTGCCGCTGCCCCACACGCCGTGAAAGGCCTTCGTCGTGGGGACGGGGGGGATCGAGCCGGAGGCGGCGGAGGCGGAGCCCGTCCCGTGCGGGTGTGGGCCCGAGCCGCACGCCGCGAGCCCGGCGCCGAGCGCGCCAACTGCGAGCGCGCCAACGAAGCCTGTATTCCTCATGTGACCTCCGCCCGTCGTAGCTTACCCTACGAAGAAGTCGCACGGGGCACGCTCGGGCGCGTTTGTACGCGCCCTTCGGGCCGGCAGCCTTGCCCCCCCGCCAAGGGGAGCTACCAGGGGAGGACGTCACATTTTCCGGTGATAGCGGACGCGGCCGCTCCCGGTCGACCTATTTGAGGTCATAGGTCTCGACCGTGTCCTCCGTGAAGTGCGGCACGAGGACGCGACCCCGCTTCGTGTCGTAGCCGATGTCCGCGGGGGACTTCTGATCGCCGAGGGCCTGCTCGAAGGGACCCCCGAGCTTGCCGCGATAGACGGCCGATCCCTGCCAGCTCGAGACGACCAGGGTGTCACCGAGGGCGACCACGCCATCGAGACCCCCGGTCGGCGGCTTCGCGACGTCCGCTTTCTTGCCCTTGTCGTCGAGGCGATAGACCTCGCCCGAGCCGAAGGTCACGACGACGACCCCTTTGTCGACCACGACGAGGCCGTTCGGTCCGCCAAGCTCCGTGCCCTTGGCGAGCGCCTTGGGCTTTCCCTTGTCGATGACGTACACGGCATCCGTTCCGTCCGGCTCGAGGCCGTTCGCGCCCATCTTGAGCCCCGAGTCCGACACGTACAGCTTGCCGTCCGGGCCGGCGGCCATGTCGTTGAGGAAGGTCGCGCCCGGGATGGCAATGTCGCCCTTGGGGGCGCCGCTCTTGGCGTCGAAGCTGCGTACGACCGAGATGTCGGCGACGTAAAGGACGCCCTTGACGATCGCCGACCCCTTCGGCGCGTCGAGCTTGACCTTGTTCTTGCCCCCTTCGATCCACTTGAGCGTCGTCACTTGGCCGTCGGGGGAAAGGACGGAGATGAACCCGTTGTTGTCCTTGTCCGTCGGCTTGCCGTTGATGTTCGAGACGAGGTAGCGGTCCGCGTCGGCGTCGTAAAGCACCGACTCGGGCGTCGCGAGGCCGGTGTACTTGGCCGCGGGCGTCGGCGCGGCGGGCTTGGGCGGCTCGGCGGGGGCGGCGCTCGCCGTGGCGGAGGCGGCCCCGGTGTCGACCGGGGGGGTCGTCGCGACGGGCGCGGCCGAGGTGACCGGCGGGGGCGCGGGCGGCGGCGTCTCGCCCCCGCAAGCGCTCGAGGCCAAAGCGACCGCGAGGGGCAAAAGGACGAGGGAACGAGCCATGGTCTTCAGTTCTCCGGAGTGCGTGGGCGACCGTGTTTACCACGCCCGCACTGCGCCAGCGACGGGTGCGCGATGGGTGACCGTGCGCGCCGACGAATAGCTCGCGATGCCGGCGCGCGTCGGGTAATCCTGCCCGGGCACCATGAGCCAGCGGACCCCTCCCCCTTCCCCGAACGTCGACGTGGCGGAGAGCCTCAACGAGCAGACCATGGGGTGGAACGCGGCGATGAAGCTGCGGTTCGTCCGGGCGACGCCCGACGAGATCGTCGCGGAGTTCGACGTCGCCCCGTGTCACCTGCAGCCATACGGGATCGTGCACGGCGGCGTTCACGCAGGGGTCGTCGAGAGTCTCGCGTCGCTCGGCGCGGCGCTCAACGCGGCCCAGCGCGGGCAGTCGGTGGTCGGCCTCGAGAACCACACGTCGTTCATCGCGGCGGTGCGCGAGGGCAAGCTGCGCGCCACGGCGCGGCCGATTACGCGCGGGCGGCGCACCCAGGTGTGGGAGGGCACGATCGTCGACTCGACGAACCGCGTGGTCGCGACGGGGCGCGTGAGGCTCTTGTGCCTGGACGCCGACGTGAGCCTCGCGGGGCAAACGGTGAAGGGGCCGTTGCCGAGGTAGCCTCGGTTCTTTTCTCGTCGACCCGCCTCACTGGCGACGCCGGCCTTCTACCCGATCCCTTCGTCGATCCGCCGCATCCCCTCGAGGAGCAGCGCTTCACTCGAGCTCTGGATGACGCGCGCTTCGGTCCGGAACGTCGGGTCGAGCCCGAAGTCGCCCTCCTGGACCTTGAGCATCGCGAAGAACGCGTCCTCCCCGCGGACGTCGCCCCAGGTGGCGTCCACCACGTTGCCGTCCACGAAGTGGATCTCGCCGGTGCCATCGCGCCCGCGGATCTTCAGGTTGCCGGTCTTTCGGCCGTGGAAGAGCACCTGCACCATGTCGGGCAACCCCATCTCTTTGAGCGAGCCGCTGACGCCCTGGGCGCTGCGGGGGCTCGCGCGTTGCTCGAGAAGGGCGCGGAGCTTGGCGACCAGCACGTCGGCCGATGCGGGTTTCGTCACGTAGTCGAGGACGCCGAGCTCGAACGCCTTCTGCGCCGCTGCCCGCTCCTGGCGACCGGTGTAGAGCACCCACGGCAAGTCCTTACCCCACGGCTCGCGACGCGCCTGCGCGAGGAGCGACAGGCCGTCGGTGGCACCCAAGTCGACCTCGCTGATGACCAGATCGGTCGTCCCCTCGGCCAGAATCCTGAGCGCCTGCTCCGCGCTCCGGGCGGTCGTCACGATGAAGCCTTGCTCTACCATCCGAAGCTCGAGCACCGTGCTCTCTTCCGGGTCGACGTCGACGATGAGCGCAGTGGACCGCGTCGCGAGGAGACGCGCGGCGAGCTCCTCGCCGAGTACGGTCGACTTGAAGAGATCGACGAGCACGGGGTCGAAGACGCTCCCCTTGTGCTTGGCCAGCGCGCTGCACGCCTCCTCCGGGAGGAGCGCTCGCCGGAAAGGATTGCGCGGATTCGTGGTCAGATCGGCGTACGTGTCGCAAACGGCCAGGATCCTCGCGCCGAGCGGGATGTCGCGCCCGGCCATCGAGTCCGGAAACCCCTTGCCGTCGAAGCGCTCGTACATGTGCGAGGCCGCCTCGATGGCCTCCGCCGACAACCGAACCGCCTCGAGCAGCCGCGCGGGGATGCCGTGCGCCTTCTGGGCCGCCACCCTGTGCCCTTCGTACTCGCTGCAGTTGAGCGGCGTAAGATGGTACTGGCCCATCTTCCCGAGGTCGTGGATGAATGCGGCGGCCACGGCAGTCGCGGTCATCGAGGGGTCGAGCCCCATCTTCTCGGCCACGCGCCGCGCCAGGCGCGCCACGAGGGCGGAGTGACCGCGCAGGTCCGCGCGCGAGTTCTCGAGGAGGCTGACGAGGACGTGCAGAAGCTCGAGGAACGAGACGTTCGGCGCGGGCTTGTTGGGCGGCGGCCTCGCGTGCGCAGGCGGGGACGGCGGCGGCGGGCGCGGCTTCGCGGAAGGCGGCTCGGGGGGTCGAGGGGCCGGGGCGGTCGAGCGTGCGGCGGGCCGCGCCGGGGCGTCGTCGAGCACCAGGTTGTTGCGGTCGTAGGCGCTGAGGATCGACTGCATCTGGGCCTGCGATTCCCGCTCGAGGATCGAGAACGCCCGGGCGTCTCCCGCGTACGCCTTCGCGATGAGCGCGCGCACCGCCGCGGGCCGGCCCAGGATCGCCTTCACCTCCTTCGCGCTCGACGAGAGCTGCACCTCGCGCAGCGTGTCGACGTCGTCCGGATCGGCCGTGATCACGGTGAGCGCGTGGGTCTTCGCGTCGAAGAGGATCGGGCAGACCCCCATCTTCTCCGCGAAGCGCTGCGGGAGCATCCCCGTGACGGCGCGGGAGACCTCGACCTTCGACAGCTTCTCGGTCGAAATGAACTGGACTCGGTAGTGCCCGGCGAGCCCGCGCAGGAGGTCGACCTCGCGGGCCAGACCGAGCTCGAGAACGGCGTCTTCGACGCGCTCGCCGCCCCGCTGGGCGCGGCCGAGCAGGGCCTCCACCTGATCCTCCCCCACAAGTTTGTCGCGCAGCAGCACGTCGCAGACCAACTTGGCCTTCGGCGACACCGCGGCGGTTCGGGGGTGGGGCACGAGCTACACGTAGACTAACCGATCGCGAGAGGCGGGATTCATTCGGGTGTTCCGTCCGAACTCTCGCTTCGCTCGAGCGTGCGGACGGCGGGTGTTCCGTCCGAACTCTCGCTTCGCTCGAGCGTGCGGACGGCGGGTGTTCCGTCCGAACTCTCGCTTCGCTCGAGCGTGCGGACGTTTCGGCCCGTCAGGACGGCGACGAGGTCGCCACCGCGGAGCGGCTCCGGCAGGCCGAAGAGGACCGGCGCCAGCGCGACGGCCGCGGAGCGCTCGAGGACCAGGCCCATTTCGCAGCGCGCGTGCGACCCGGCCGCGTCTACCTGACCTTCGTCGACCACCACCGCTCCGGCCAGCGCGGCCCGCGCCCGAGCGAACGCCTCGGGCGAGAGCCCACGCGCGAGCGGACAGCCGCTCGCCCCTCCGGACGATGGGACAGCTTCGACCGCACGATCCCTCTCGAGCGAAAGGGCGAACGTGCAGGCGGCGTCGTGCTGGACGCCCCATACGCTGCGCTCGTGCGGTGCCCGCGTCTCGGCGGCAAGCGCCCAGGCGAGGCCGGTGGCGAGCGACCCACCCCCGAAGGGCGCGATAACCCGCTCGGGGACACCCCCGAGGGCGCGCACGATCTCGAAGCCGACGGAGGCGCCGTTGCCGAGCGCGGCCTCGATCTCGTCCGTGCACCCGATGTACGAGGCCCCTTGGGTGATGGCGAGCTCCTTGGCCAGGGCCTCGGCGTCCTCCCAGTCGTCGGTCGCAGCGACCACGAGCTCGGCGCCGTACCGCCGCACGTGATGTCGGGCGGACTCGGACGCCGTCCGGGGGAGGACGACGGTCGCGTTCGCGCCCAGCACGCACGCAGCGTACGCGACCGCACGCGCATGGTTGTCGGACCCTCCCGCCACGATGCACGGCGGCGCGTCGCCGGCCGACCCACGCGACGCTCGCCGCGCCATCGCAGCCGACATGGCGACGAGCGCGCCGCGGATCTTGACGCTCCCGGCCACCTGAAGCTGCTCGAGCGCGAGCCAGACTCGGGTCGAACCCGTCGGGTCCGCGCGCAGATCGAGCTCCGCGGCGCGCACGAGCGGCACCTCGCGCACGCGGGCTTCGGGGAAGCGGCGGCCCAGATGGCGTACGGTGTCGAGCTCCGCGCGCTCCGGAGCGGGGGGTCCACCCACGGGCGGCGCTGCGACGCAACGCATTCTGTCCCATACGGCCGGGCAAACGGCTCAGCTAAGAGTCGGGCGATTCGAGCGGGGGATGTCGCGGTCGAGGCCGGGTACTATCTTTGCTTACCCTCGCCGCCTCCCGACCCAACGCGCCAACGATGCCCACCTACGCCACGCGCCGGTCCGCCCTCGCGCTCGCTCAAAGCCGCGCATTCGTGGCGCGCCTTCTCGCCGGGGAGGCGGCGGCCGCGCTCACCGAGCTCCAGGTCATCACGACGGGCGACCGCGTGCAGGACCGGCCGCTCGCGGACATCGGGGGCAAGGGCCTCTTCGTCAAAGAGATCGAGGAGGCGCTCCTCGAAGGCCGGGCCGATTTCGCGGTCCACTCGATCAAAGACGTGCCGGGGACTCTGCCGGCCGGCCTGGTGATCGCGTGCGTCCCGGAGCGCGAGGACCCTCGCGACGTCGTCGTGGCACCCCGGCACCGTACGATCGACGCGCTCCCGATGGGGGCCCGCGTGGGCACGTCGAGCCTCCGGCGCGCCGTCTCGCTTCTGGCGCGCCGACCGGACCTCGTCATCTCTCCGATGCGCGGCAACGTCGACACGCGGCTGCGGAAGGTGGACGGCGGCGACTGCGACGCCATCGTGCTCGCGCGCGCCGGCCTGGTGCGCCTGGGGCTCGTGGCGCGCGCGACGGAGGTGCTCGAGCCGGAGGTCTCGCTCCCGGCGGTGGGGCAAGGCGCACTCGGGATCGAATGCCGCGTGGACGACGAGGCGACCCGCGCCCTGCTCGCTCGGGTGCACCACCTCGACACTTCGATCGCGGTCGCCGCGGAGCGAGGCGTGCTCGTGGCGCTCGAGGGCGACTGCAAGACGCCGCTCGCCGCGCACGCCCGCCGCGTCGAGGGGCGATTGCAAATCGCCGCCTTCGTCGCCGACTCGGGCGGCGGGCGGTTGCGGCGCGGCGAACGGGACGTCCCGTGGCCCTCGTCGGAGGCCGAGGCCCGGGACGTCGGGCTTTCGCTCGGGAAGGAGCTGGCGGACTAGGGAATCTCGAAGAGACCGGCGGCGCCCATGCCGCCCCCGATGCACATCGTGGCGACCGCGTACTTGGCCTTGCGGCGCTTGCCCTCGAGAAGGAGGTGTCCCACCATCCGGGCCCCAGACATCCCGTACGGGTGGCCGATCGAAATGGCGCCGCCATCGACGTTGAGCCTCTCCATGGGAATCCCGAGTTTGTCGCGGCAGTAGACGACCTGAACGGCAAACGCTTCGTTTAGCTCCCAGAGCCCGATGTCGTCCATCTTGAGCCCGTGGCGCTGAAGAAGCTTGGGGACCGCGAAGACCGGCCCGATGCCCATCTCGTCCGGTTCGCACCCCGATACGACGAGGCCGCGGTAGATCCCGAGCGGCTCGAGGTTGCGCTGCTGGGCGAGCTTGCCGTCCATCAGCACGCACGCGGAAGCCCCGTCCGAGAGCTGGCTCGCGTTGCCGGCGGTGATGAAGTTCCCGCCGTGCACCGGGTTGAGCGCCGCAAGGCCCTCGAGGGTCGTCGACGGCCGGTTCCCTTCGTCCTTGGCGACCGTGACGTCTTGCATGCTGGTCGCTCCGGTCGCCTTGTCGACGACCTCGGCCCGCGTCGCCATGGGCACGATCTCCGCGTCGAACTTGCCTTCCCTCTGGGCCGCGGCCGTGCGCTGCTGGCTGACGAGCGCGTACTGGTCCTGCGCCTCGCGGCTCACCTTGTACCGGGCCGCGACGATCTCCGCCGTCTGGATCATCGGGTACCAGAGCGAGGGCTTGTGCTGCATGAGCCACTCCTCGGTGAAGTCGTTCGTGTTGAGCTTCTGCTGCACGAGGCTGATCGACTCCACCCCGCCCGCGACCATCACGGGGACCTGGTCGACCAGGATCCGCTGCGCCGCCATCGAGATGGCCTGCAAGCCCGACGAGCAAAAGCGGTTCACCGTGGTGCCGCTCGTCGTCACCGGCAGCCCGGCCCGGATGGCGGCGTTGCGCGCGACATTGTGCCCCGTCGCCCCCTCGGGGAGGCCGCACCCCAGGATGACGTCCTCGACCTCCGCCGGGTCGATCTTCGCCCGCTTCACCGCGTGCTCGATCACGAAGCCGGCGAGCGTCGCACCGTGCGTCTTGTTGAATCCACCCCGGAATGCCTTGCCGATGCCGGTTCGTGCCGTCGAGACAATGACTGCGTCACCCATCTTTTTTCGTCCTTCGCTTCGTCGGTGGTGATCCCACCCGCATTTTTCTCTTGCAACAAATGCCACAAGTCGCGCTTTGCGGGATTACCATTCTCCGCCTATGGGCCTCGAAGCGGAGTGCGCGGTCCGCATCGGACGCAAGTCATCTCAAGCCAGGGTGCTCCTTGAGGGGGAAACGCTTGTAATTCGCGTAGATCCGCGCCTCGAGCTGCCCTTCGAACGCATGCGGAACGTTGCCGTGGAGGGGGACGAACTCGTGCTCCGCGCCGACGACCACGACATCCGTCTCGGCCTCGGCGCCCGACTCGCGGAGCTCTGGGCGAAACTCATCAAGGAGCCCAAAGGCCTCTTCGAGAAGCTCGAGCTCGGCCTCCCATCGCGAGTGGCGGTGGTCGACGTCACCGATGGGCTCTTTGTCGCTGGCCTGCGCGAGAGGACGGCCGCCGTGGTCGAGGGGCGCGTGCCCGAGGGGGCACCGATCATCTTCTTCGGGGCCGAGACCCGCGACGCACTGCGCAAAGTCCCCCTCCTTCGTGCCCGCATGGCGCAGGACGGGGTCATGTGGATCATCCGCCCGAAGGGCAGCCGAGCCATCTCCGAGGGCGACGTCTTCGACACGCTGCGCACATCGGGCCTGGTGGATACGAAGGTCGTCGCCCTCTCGAAGACCCACACCGCGCACAAGTGCGTCATCCCGGTCGAGCTGCGAGGCCAAGCGATTCCCCGGCCGCCCATCGTCTCCCTGCCCCCTCCCCCGCCGGGCTCCCCGGCGCCGAAGAAGGGCGGGGGAAACGCGAAGTCCACCCCCCCGACGCGCTCGGCCTCGAAGGCGCCCAAATCCGTCCCCCCGAAGAACGACAGGAAGCGGCGGTAGAATCACGAGCCGGCCGCGAGACGATCGCCCACCGTGACGGCGACCGCGACCCTCGGTCCCCCCCTCGAACGAGCCTAGTTCGCGAGCCGCTCGTCCTCGTCGGGCGCCGCGGCGCCCTCCCCTTCTTCGGGCGGTTCGCGCGCGTCCTGCAAGTCGAACAAGAACCGCACCGCCGCCGCGAGCTCCCGGGCGTCCTCCCCCTCGGCCGCGCGGGCCTTGAGCTTCGTCGTCGGCCCGTGCAAAAGCTTGCCGACGGCGCCGTCCACCATCCGCGTCAGCGTCGCGCGGTCGCCGTCGGGCAGGTGCTTGAGCCGACCCGACAGCGCGCGCTCGAGCTCCTGCGCGATGACCTCGCGCACCCGCGATCGAAGCGCGACCACCGTCGGCTGCACCTCGAGCCCCCTCGTCCACGCGTGAAACTGCGCGACCTCCTCGGCCACGATCGCCTCCGCCGCGTCGAGCTCCGCGTGCCGCGCCTTCATCCCGCGCGCGACCTCCTGCTCCAGGTCGTCCACGTTGAACACGTACGCGTTGTCGATCCCGTGGGCCGCCGGATCCACGTTTCGCGGCACCGCGATGTCGACGAAGAAGAGGGTCCGCCCCTTGCGCGCCCGCATCGCCCGCTTGACCATTTCCCGCGTCACGACAAACGCGCGGCTCGCCGTGCTCGCCACGACGACGTCGGCGCTCACGAGCTCCGCCTCGAGCCCCTCCCACGGCACCGCGGCGGCGTGCATCTCCGCCGCAAGCGCGGCCGCACGCTCGAACGACCGGTTGCAGATGCGCAGCGCCCGGGCGTCCTTGCCGAGACTCCGCGCGGCCGCCTCGGCCATCTCCCCCGCGCCGAGGAGCAGGACCGCGTGATCTCTCAGGTCGCCGAAGATGCGCTGGGCCAGGTCGACGGCGACGCTCGAAATGCTGACCGAGCCGGCCCCTATCGACGTCTCGCTGCGCACCCGCTTGGCCACCAAGAAAGCCCGGCTCACGCACCGGCCGAGCGTCCCCTTGAGCGCCCCTGCCGCAATGGCCGCATCGTGCGCGTCCTTTACCTGGCCGAGAATTTGCGGCTCGCCAAGCACCATCGAGTCGAGGCTCGCCGCGACCCGGAAAATGTGTCGCACCGCCTCCTCGCCTCGTTTCTCGTACAGGTACGTGGCGAGCTCGGCGCCGCCCGCCACCCCCCCGTGTCGCGCGAGCTCCTCGCGGATGGCGTCGCGTGCCGCGTCGATGCCCGCGGCGGCGTTCGGCAGGGCGGCGACCTCTACCCGGTTGCACGTCGACAGGAACATGACCTCGGCAAGCTCTCGGCGCGCCGCGAGCCGCGCGATCACCTCGGGCAGCGCGTCCGCGCCCGCCGACAGGCGCTCGCGCACGTCGACCGGCGCCGTCCGATGCGACAGGCCGACGACGAAGATCATGCGTGCCCGCCCAGGCTTCGGACCAGGTAGACGACGAGGACGAGCATCGCCAGGCCGAAGCCGAGGATGGTGCCGACGGCCGCGCGGCGCCCGCGCCACCCCGCCGCGGCGCGCAGGAGCAAGACGCCCCCGATGAGCGCCCAGCACGCGTACGCCAGCCCCGCCCGAACGATCCCTGTGACCGCGCCGCCGGCCTCGATCTCGCGCGCCCAGATCGTCCCGGTGAGGATCCCGACCGTGAGCAGCGGGAAGCCCGCGACGAGGAACCGGTGCTCGGCTCGGTCGAGCGCGTCGACGGGGGGGAGGCGCTCGGCGCGCTCGAGCTTTTTGTGCTTCAGCCGGTTGTCCTGCAAGAGGTAGGCGACCGCCGCCGCGAAGGCGAGGGTGAAGAGGGCGATCCCGAGCAAGCTGCTCGCGACGTGGAAGGGCAGCAAGACGCTCCTCAGGTGCGGCTGGTCAGACACCTCGCCCACGAACCGGGATGCGAGGAGGAACGCGAGCGCTTGGGGCGCGACGAACGCCCCCACGACGTCGACGCGGTATCTCAGGCGAGCGACGGCGTACGCGAAGCACACGAGCATCGCGGCGACGTTGAGGGCGAAGTGGATCCCCTCGACCGGGCAGACGTGCAGCACGAGCGACCAGACGACGATGTGCCCGGCGTGGAGCGGGACGCCGAGCGCGACGAGCCGCGGGGCCCACCGCGCCCAGCTCCCCGCACGGCCGACGAGCTCCGCGACGAAGAGCAGCGAGGCGGCGAAGTAGGCGACCGCCGTCATTGCGAAGAGCACGTTGGCGAGCTGCGACATCGGGTCTCCCGGCGGATCGTGCTACGTCCTGGCAAGCGGCGCCACTGCCGTCGCGTGCAAGGGGGGCGCTTACCCCTTCCCCAAGGACCGGAGGACTGCCTCTTCCCCCCCCTTGGGCACCGCCCCCACGGGGATGCCGATCCACCCCGGCTCGACGTCGTACGCGGAGTCGCCGAGCAGCATGGACGACTCGACGATCTCGGCGCCCAGCTGCTCGAGGTACGCCCGCGCCTTGACCCGACCGAGGAGCTCGTGGAGGTCACCGCTCCCGCTCACCTCCCGAAGGACGTGAACCGCCTCGGCGAGCTTGTACTTGTGTCCCGAGGGCAGGATCGTGAGCTCGCCGTCCTGGAGATCGACCGACCCGCTCAAGACCCACTCATCGAGCCCCGCCTGGGGGAAGAAGATGCGGTTTTCCATGCGTCCGAGAGCCTGGCAGGTTACACCAGCGCGCGCCGGATGGGAGTGCTCGAGACGGCCGCGCGCATCGTGGAGCTCGGGGGAGACCGCAACCGCACGGAGCTCGTCCGCGAAATGCGCGCGCGCTTCGAAGCACGCACCGGCGCGTTCTCGCCGGACGACCCATGGTTCGAGGAGAGGAGCCGCGCCTTCTGGTGCGACGCGCTGACGACCGGGTTCGGACGCGAGGTCGAGCCGGAGCTTTCTCTCGAGGACCGCGCGTGGCTCGCGCCGCTCGAGCGGGGTCACCGAGGCCTCTTCCGGGTGGAGCAAACCACCGCGGGCGCCACCGTGCTCCAGGACGTCTGGAGCGGCGCCGAAGTCGAGCCGACGCTCGTCGATGACCCGTCGCGGGCCGAGCTCGACGCGGCCGGCGGACAGCTCATCGACGCCCGCGTCGTCGGTGCGTTCGATCCGTTCGTTCTCGCGCTGCTCCCCGGCGCCGTCTTTCATTCACGGGAGGCGACCGCGGCCATCGAACCCGTGCTGGCGGCGGCGCGCGATCGGGGCATGTCGACCGGCGACACCCTGGACGCCCTCTTGCGGATGGGGCGAACGTTCCGTGCCCTGTCGCGCGTAAAGGCGTCGTACGCGTACCGCCCGGACGCCCTCGCCGCGCAGGAGACCGCCGCCGCCCCCGTGCGACGCGCGGCCAAAGGCCCTAGATAGGAATCGATGCCCCTCCCCCCGCCGTTCGACGGCAGGCTCGTGCATGTGCGCGTGTTGACTCCGGGGGTGCGTGAGCTCACCTTCGAGCGGGTCGACGGCCGGGCCATGGAGTTCGTCCCCGGCCAGTGGGTGAGCGCGTTCCTGCCGATCACGCCGACGGGCGAGGCCCTTCCCGGCGACCAGGCGACGCTCAAGCGATCGTATTCGATCGCCTCGGCGCCCGACGGCTCGCCCAGGTTCGACCTCGCCGTGACGCGGGTCGCCGGAGGCCCCGGCTCTACCTGGCTGCACGCCCTCGACCCCGGGGCGGTCGTGCGGTTCATCGGACCCCAGGGATTTTTCACCCGACCTGTCGACGGCGCCCCACCTTCGCTCCTGGTCGCCACAGGTACCGGCGTGACCCCGATGCGCAGCATGATGCGCGCCGCGGTCGCCGCTGGATCACAGGCGCCGATGTGGCTCTTGCTGGGCGTACGGCACGAGGAGGACCTCCTCTATCGCGACGAGTTCGAGGCCATGGCCGAAAAGAACCCGTGCGTTCGCTTCGAGCCGACGCTCTCGCAGCCGCGCGAGGCCGGCGGCCTTTGGGGCGGACGGCGAGGGTACGTCCAAGCGCACCTGTCCGGGCTATGGGAAGACCTCGTGGCGCTCGCGGCAGGAGGCGCCAAGCCGGTCTCTTACATATGCGGACTGGAGCGCATGATTTCCTCCGTACGCAGCATGCTTCGCCAAGGACTCGGGCTGCCGCGCGAGCAGGTTCGAACGGAACGATATGACTAACCTTCCTTTTTCAACTCAGGCTGCCCTAAGCTATTTTTAATGGCGGGGGGCGCACCCTCCCGAAAGACAGACCGGATGGGCGCGAGCATGGGTCAGGAACGCAAGCCGAAGATTCTGTTGGTCGATGACTCGTCGACGGTGCTCATCATGGAGGAGATGCTCCTCCGGTCGAAGTACGACGTCGTGAAGGCGACCGGAGGCGCCCAGGCCCTTCGCATCGCGGCGGAGCAAAAGCCGGATCTCGTGCTGCTCGACATCGTCATGCCCGCGATGGATGGCCTCGAGACGTGCAGGCTGCTCCGGGCGATGGAGGCAACCCGGTCCACCCCGATCATCATGGTGACGACGCGCGGCGAACGAAAGACGATGGACGCGGCGACGGCCGCCGGGGCCAACGGCTACGTCACCAAGCCCATCGACCAGAAAGAGCTCCTCAGCAAGGTCGACCAGTACCTCGGAGCAAAACCGTGAGCGACTCGTCGGACCGCGACGACCTCGGCGATTACGTACGCCAGGTCCACCAGAACACCCAGAAGTACCTGCGCGACCTCATCGCGGAGAACGAGCGACTCTTCGCCCTCATCCACACGCTCGAGCGCGAGCTCGATCGCGAGCGTAAGGACCGGCTACGGGTCGAGGAGCGCATCGCCGCGCTGGACGCCGAGCGCAAGGCTTACCTCGAGCGCTATCTCGAGGTGGAAGCGCAGAACGCGAACGTTTCCAACCTCTACGTCGCGACGCTGCGCCTGCACGCTTCGATCGGGCATGCGGACGTGCTCACGGCCATCCACGAGATCGTCATCAACCTCGTCGGCTCCGAGGAGCTGGCCGTCTTCGAGATGAACTCGCAGGGGTCGACGCTCCTCCTGTCGTCGTCCTTCGGCCTCGACCCCAACGGCATGCAGCGGGTAGCGCTCGGCGTGGGGATCATCGGCGCGTGCGCGCTGTCGGGCCGCACGTTCATCGCCGGAGAGAAGACCGAGGGGTTTGCGCCGATTCCGCTCGAGGCCAACCTCACGGTGTGCGTGCCGCTGATCGTCGAGGGGGTCGTCACCGGAGCGGTCGCGATCTTCCGCCTCCTCGAGCACAAGCCCAAGCTCGAGCCGATCGACCACGAGCTCTTCGCGCTCCTCGGGACGCAGGCGGCGACGGCCCTTTACTGCACGTCGTTCGTGGAGCACAGCGGCGGCCGGCAGTCGCTCCGGGCGCGCGCCTTGAGCGAGTACCCGCGGAAGTGACACACCAAGACTGATCGGCTCACGCTCTAGCGCGCGTCCTTGCAGCAGCGAAAGCCCGTCTCGTAGAAGCGAAACTCGGGGCCGTGCGCGTCGTTGGTCGAGTGACACGTGGGCTTCGAGCCCCCGTAGCAGCCCGCCCAGTAGCAGCCGACGAGGATGTCCGGCCACGCGTTCTCGTGCTCGCGTGTGCGGACGACCCACTCCTCGACGTTGCCGGTCATGTCGTGCACCCCGCTCTCGGTCACGCACCGGCGCTTCCAGCCGCTTGGCGTCGCCTGGTAGAGCGCCTCGGCGTGCGCCTGGGCCTCGGGCGAGGGCCATTTGGCGAGCACCGCCTCGTCGACCTTGCGCCACGGGCGGTCGTCGTTGCAGCGGCCTTCGACGTGCGTCGAGCCGTACGGGTACGGGCGCCGCTCCTCGCCCTCGCACGCCGTGATCCATTCCTCCTCGGTGCACATCCGGGCGCGCCGGGCCGAGCACCACGCCTGCGCGTCGGTGGCCGATTGCATCACGAGCGGGCGGGCGCCGCGGCGGTTGGGGGCCTCGTACCGATCGATGCAGAAGTTGCGCACGCGCACCATGTCCGCGGGGCAGCCTCCGCGCTTGGCGGGGTGGGCGCCGGCGTCGGCCGGGCGAGCCTCGGCGGCCCGTTCGTCGCCCGGGTCCTGCGCCCCCGAAGCCGCGGCGTGCGTGGCGATCCCCGCGACGAGCGCGAGCGCGCCGAGCACCGGCCAGACCGATCGACGCGCCATTTTGAGTGACCCGGATCCGGTGGGGAGCTCGAGGGGAGCGGAGGTCGCTCCCTTCGAACGAGACCTAGTACCCCTTGTGCGCCACGGCCACGTCGTTCAGCTCGATTTCGTTCTTCGCCTGCGTGACGAGGCATACGGACGAGTCCTTCTTGACGGTGATGACGCGAAGCTCGGCGACGACCTCGTCGGGGTATCTGTCTTCCTTGCGGCTCGCCCCCGGCGTCGTTTCCATCGGCGGCAAGGGCCGCTCGTCGTCCGGCGAGACGCGGTAGCCGGCGCCCGGCGTGACCAGGCTGTTGCGCCACGCGTCGCCCCGGCGAATGACAAAGAGGCGGTTGCCCGGCTTGAGCCCGGCGGCGTCCCCCTTGTCGATGAAGACGACCTGGTTCTGGCCGAAGAACTCGTTGGGATGAAGGCTCGCGAGCACGCGGGCGCGAACGTCCGCTTCGTTGCGCTTCGGCGGGACGACGTCAAACTTGCGGTCGAGCGGGCCCACGCTCGCCCCGCGCTCGATGACGTCGAGGGTCTCGACGATCTGGGCGCGCGCGATGCGCTCGTGCGGATCCCATTGATCAACGCGCGCCGTGCCGAGAATCTGGACGATCGTCCCCGCCGCCACCGTCTGGCGCGGACGAAAGATGGTCAGATCCTGCCCGATGCGCACGTCGTGCCCCGGCTTGATGCCGAGGTAGACCTCGTCGAGGTCGGAGAGGAACATCTTGTCGCGGGAGGAGCCGGTGA
>DATGJA010000753.1:0-14469 GCA_035295445.1 Polyangiaceae bacterium
CAGCGCGCCCGCCGTGTCCACGAGGTACGCCGTGGTCTGCGCCGCGCCGCCGCCGGCGGGGTGCAGCACGGTCTGCACGCGCACGCCATCGACGTCGTACGCGTACTCGACGACCGCGCCGTCGGTCCTGGTGACCTTGACCAGGCGGTCCTCGGCGTCCCACGCGTACGTCGCGTCGCCCGACTTGCTCGTCATGTTGCCGTCGTCATCCCAACCGTAGGTCGCGGCGCTCTCCGTGAGGAGCCGGTCGCGCTCGTCGTACGCGTAGTCCACGGAGCCGGCGCCGAATCCGGTGGTGACCTGGTGCGACCGGTTGCCGACGGCGTCGTACGCGAACGTCTTGTCGTAGTCCGTCCCGCTGCTGCCCGTCACGGTCTCGCTCGTGAGCCGGTAGAGCGCGTCGTACCCGTAGGCGCGCGACGCCCCGTCGGCCTCGTCGATGCGCGTTCGGATCCCCGTCGGCCCGAGCGTGTACGCGTACGACTGGATCGTCGCGCCGGTCGGCGTGTACACCGTCGTCAGATTCACCAGATGAGTCAGCACGTCGTACGCGTACGTCGTCGCGAGCACGTTCGATCCCACCGTGGCGCGGAGCAGCGCGCGGCTACCGCGCGCGTCGTAGCCGTACTCGAGCTTGCGCCCGTCCGGATACGTCATCGTGACGACCCGGTCGCGGGCGTCGTACGCGTAGCTCGTCGTCCCGCGCGAATCGACCGCCGTCGCGCGCCCGCCCGTGGGCGTGTAGGTGAACGACGCCGTCGACCCGTCGGGCAGCGTCTTCTGCGTCACGCGGTTGTTCGCGTCGTACGCGTACCCGATCGTCCTCCCCATGAAGTCCGTCTTGCTCGTGAGGTTGCCGGCCGCGTCGTACGTCATCGACTCGAGCGCCCCCGCGGTGGCCGGCGCGACCGCCGGCAGGGTGCGCTTCACCCGGCGACCCATCGCGTCGTAGTCGAAGCGCGTCACGTGCCCGAGCGCGTCGGTCTGCGTGACCTCGTTGCCCTGCTCGTCGTACGCGTAGCTCGTCGTCCCGCCCGCCGCGTCGTTGACCGCGACGAGGCGCCCCACGGCGTCGTACGCGTACGCCGTGCGCACGCCCGCCGGATCGACCTTCGCGGTACGCCGCCCGAGCGCGTCGTACTCCGTCGCGTCGCTCGTCCCGTCGGCGTAGGTCGTCTTCGTCCGCCGGTTGAGCGCATCGTACGCGTGCGACGTCGCGTGTCCGAGCGCGTCCGTCGCCTGCGTCTCGTTCCCGGCCGCGTCGTACCCGAAGGTCGTCGCGTGACCGAGCGGATCGACCGTGCTCGTGCGACGGCCGTCCGCGTCGTAGGCAAACGACGTCGTCTGCCCCGTCTCGTCCGTCGTCGACGCGGTCCGGCCGGCGTCGTCGTACGCCGTCGACGTCCCGGCGCCATCCGCGAACGTCGTGCTCACCATCCGGCCCGCCGCGTCGTACGCGTGCGTCGTGCTGCGTCCGGCCCGGTCCACCGACGCCGTGCGACGCCCCTCGGCGTCGTACTCGCTCGTCTCGAACGTCCCGTCGGCGAAATCCGTCCGCGTGAGGCGTCCGAGGTCGTCGTACGTCCGCGTCGTGCGCTGCCCGAGGGCGTCCACCGTGGCGGCCTGCTGCCCGATCGCACTGTACTCGGTCGCCGTCGTCGACCCGTCGGGCATCGTCGTCCTCACGACGCGGTTCGAAGCGTCGTACGCGTACTGCGTGACCAGCGTCTGCGTCCCGGTTGCCGTCGTCCGCGTCGTCGTCTGGCTCAGGCGGTTGCCGTTGGCGTCGTACGTGTACGCCGTCACGCGCCCGGCGGGATCCGTCTCCTGCGTCATGTGTCCCACGGCGTCGTACGCGTACGTCGACACGCCGCCCAGGGCGTCCGTCGTCTTCGTCTGCAGCCCCTAGCTGCTGTACTCGTGTGTCGTCACGTTGCCCGCGGCGTCCACGGTCTTCGTCAGGTTGCCGCTGCCGTCGTACGTATTTTGCGTCACGCGGCCGAGCGGGTCCGTCGTCGAGAGCAGGTGGCCGTCGTTGTCGTACGTGTACGACGTCACGGCGCCGAGCGGGTCGGTCTCGCTCGTCTTGTCGTCGAGCGCGTCGTACGTGTAGCTCGTCGTTTGTCGGAGCGCGTTCGTCTCGGTCAGCTTGTTGTCGCGTTCGTCGTACGTGTACTTGGTGACGTGGCCGAGCGGATCGGTCGCCTGCAGGACGTTGCCGTCGTCGTCGTACAGGTACGTCGTCGAGTGGCGGAGTCGGTCGGTCACCACTTCGGTCCGGGCCGATATCTGGTGGTCGTAACCGATGGTGTTGCCGAACGCGTCGACGTGGCTCAAGAGGCGGCCCGACGCGTCGTACTCGCTGCGGATCGGCTGGATCCCGCGCGGATCGAGGATGCTGAGCAAGTAGTGCGACCCGTCGTACGCGTACTGCGTCGCGTTGCCGACCGCGTCGGTGTAGCTCAGGAGGTCTCCGTTGCCGTCGTAGGCGTAGCTCAGCGTGTGCCCCGACGGATCCGTGATCGCCGTGATGCGCCCCTGCGGGTCGCGCGCGAACGTCACGCTCTGCCCGCTCGAGTGAAAGAGTCCTTGCGGCTTGATCTCGAGGACGTTGCCGTTGATGTCCGTGACCTGCTCGAGTCCCGTCTGGTCGTTGACGCGCAGTTGCCGCCCGTCGTGCAGCGTCACGACGAACCGCGAGGGATCGAACAGCGTGCTGCCATCGGACATGAAGAGCTGCGCGTCGCCCGGGTAGCTGGCGGAGATGACGACGTCGCTCGATCCGTCGACGGAGAGGGTCGCGTCGGTCCCCGTTAGGGGCGCAAACGAGAGGGTGGCCGCGTCGAGCGGCGCGCCGTCCTGGCACTCGGGCGACAGGTGCGCCTCGAATCGGAACACCTTTCCGTCCGAGAACGTCACGGTCACGACGTGCGGACGCACGGGCCGCACGCAGTAGCTGTTCGTGATCAAAGTTCCGGCTTCGACGGTGCCCTGCCAGAGGTCTCCGGGCGCGCGGTTCTTCTGCAGGCGCACGCTGTCGATGTCGAGCGTCCAGCCGACGCCGAAGTCGCCCTGGCTCTTGTTCCGGCTGTCGTACGTGCGCACCACCTCGATCGGGATGCCGGCCACCGGGACGCTCAGGTCCTTGAACGACACGGTGAAGTTGCCGACCTTGAGGTTGCGCGTCAGCGCCACGCGCACCGAGTCGGTCGCCGTCTGGCCCGACGTGTCGGCCGCGGTGAGCTGCAGCTCGACGATCCCATTGAGCATGAGCGTCGGGTCGAGCGTGCCGAGCGAGGCCGCGGCGACCGTGGTCGTCCCCGTGGCCAGGTCGGTGAACGCCGGAGCGCCGAGCGGGCGGTACGAGAGGGTCCAGTGGTCGAGCGTCGGGGTGTCCACGGTGCCGACGACGGACGTGGGCGCCGTCACCTCGGCGGCCTCGGCGGGCGACGCGATGGAGACCGTCGGCGGGGGCCCCGTGATCGTGTCGAGCACCGTCACGTTCACCGTGCCCGTGCTCTCGAGCGCCGAGTCGTTGGCCGTCAGCTGAAGGACGTAGGCCCCGGCTTTGGTAAACGTCACCGTGGTCGCGGGGCCGTTGGGGTTGCTGAACGAGACCGGTGCCGGGCCGGACGCCTGCGACCAGAACGAGGTGAGCGCGCCCCCCACGGGGAGGCCGTCGTCGGTGACGGTGCCGCTGAGGACGAGGGTGCCGGGGAGGCGCATGGTTTGATCGGGTCCTGCGCTCACGACGGGCGCTTGATTCACCGGCGGGGGCGAGACGGTGATCGTCACGTCGCCCGATCCGGTGAGCGCCGTGTCGTTCGCGTCGAGCTGCAGGACATAGGTGCCGGGCGCGGAGAACGTCGCGGTGGTCGCCGCGGCGCACGTCGAGCCGAACGTCACCGTGCCCGGGCCGCTCAGCACGAGCCAGCAGCTCGTGACGGCCGCGCCGGCGGGCAGGCCGTCGTCGGTCACCGTGGCCGACAGGTTTACGATGTTGGGGAACGTGACCGTCTGGTCCGGACCGGCATCGACGATGGGCGCTTGGTTGGCCGCTTGCGCCGTCACGACGACCTGTGCGGTGGTCGTCAGGGCGCCGTCCGTGGCGGTGAGCAGGATTGTGTAAGCGCCGCGCACGGGGAACTGGACCGTGACCGACGTGGCCGTCGCGTTGCTGAGCTGGAAGTCGCCGGGCCCGGATCCTGACCACGACGTCGCGAGCGTGCTTCCCGCAGGCAGGCCGTCGTCGGTTACCGTGCACGTGATCGTCGTCGTGTCCTGCGGGTACGGCAGGGTGACGTTCGGTCCGCAGTTGACGACGGGGGGCTGGTTCGTCGATGGCGGGGGCGGCGCTCCGTCGGCGCCGGCTTCCGCGGGCGGCGCAGAACCGCCGGATCCCGCGTCGGAAGCCGCGGGCGCCCCGCCGCCGGAGCCCGCATCCGTGGACGCGGGGGACCCGCCATCGACCGGGGGCGACGGATTCGCCGGCGCGACCGTGATGACCACGGTTGCCACATTGGAGGCGAGGGTCCCGTTGACGGCGCGATACGTGAACGAGTCCGTTCCCGAGAAGCCCGACGCCGGCGTGTAGCGGAAGGAGCCGACGCCGTCCAAGCTCAGCGTACCGCTCGTGGGGGCTGCGACCAGCACCGCGGTCACAGCGGTGGCCCCCTCGGTCGCATCATTGGCAAGAACGCCGGGAGCGGGAACGACCAACGGCGAATCGGGGTCCGTCGCGAATGCATCGTCGTGCGCGGTCGGGGCCAAGGATCCCACCGTATTGTCGGCGGGGTCGTAGACTTCGGCGCTGGGTTGCGGAGACTGCGTGACGTCCAGGCCGCCTGCGGCGAGAGTGCGGCCGTCGAACACCGGAGCAAGGCCGAACTCTCCGCGCACCTCGTTCATGGGCAGGCGGGCAGACCATGTGCCGCTGGGCGGGTCGAATGCCTCCGTCAGGTTGGTCGTCCACCCGCCCGCGAGCAAGAGGCTCGCGCCCGCGAAGGGAACGAGCTCCGCCTCGATGTGCTGACCGGTCGTGGCGGCGACCAAGGTCCACGCACCGGAGGTGACGTCGAAGACCTCGGTCGAGTAGAGGGGCGACCCGTTCGGATCGAAGCCCCCTGCGATGAGGACCCGACCATCGGCCAGCCGCAAGGAGCGGTGCTTCGCACGGTATGCATTCATCGTCACGGGAGCGGCCCAGTGCCCGACGGCGGGATCGAACAGCTCGCTCGTGTTGAGGTAATTGGGGGCGAAGTTCTGGCTTCCGGCGGCACCTCCACTCACGAGGACGCGACCATCGGCGAGCAGCGCCGCTTTGTGGTGTTCGCGCGGAGTGCTCATCGAGTCGTGCGATTCCCATGCGTTGGTGACGGGATTGTAGGCCTCCACCCTCTCGGTGACGGCTTGAGCCCCCGCGGAGCTGTCCCCTCCGGTTACGATGACCTTGCCCGTGCCGCAAAGAACCGTTGACGTATGAAGATAGCGGTCGACGGCCATGGGCGGCAGCGGCGTCCACGTGTTGGTGCACGTGTCGAAAGCTTCCGCGGTCGCTCTCCCGGGTCCCTGTCCTCCTGACTCGATGACCCCGCCCGTCACGAGCACCCGCCCGTCGGGGAGCAGCGATGCCCGGTGGCGGGCGCGGGCGTCGTGCATCTGTGGGATCGGCGTCCACGTATCCGTCGCGGGGTCGAAGATCTCCGCCGCGGCGACCGGATTTTGGCGCACGCCGGGGCCGCCGAAGCCCCCGGTCACCATGACGCGTCCGTCGAGCATGAGCGTCGTCGTGTGATCGTGACGTGCCTGCGACATCGGCGTGATGGGAAGCCATCCCGCCGCGCCGGGTCGGTAGACTTCGGCCGCCGGCGTCTGCGACTGGCTGCCAGCCGTACCGCCGGATGCGAGAACGTCGCCATTGCCCAACTGCACGACGGCGAAGGTCCTCCGACCCACCGTCTCGCTCGGAGCGCGCGTCCATCGATTCGTCGCGGGGTCGAAGATGTCGGCTGTCCGCAGGACCTGGTAGTCGTTGGACGCGCCGCCCCCGAAGACCAGGACGCGCCCGTCCCGGATCCTCAACGCCGCGTGGTCCATGCGTGGAGTGGACATGTCTCCAGCCCCGGACCAGGTGCCCGAAGCGGGATCGAAGATCTCCGTCCCCTGCACCACTCCGGCCGTGCCGAGGCCCCCTGCAACGAGCACCCTGCCGTCGACCAACACGGTCGCCGTATGGGCGAAACGGGCGACCGCGAGCGGGGCGCCCGTCGTCCAGGCGCCTGTACTTGGATCAAACAGCTCAGCCGCCTGGATCGGTCCGCTCGCGTTGCGCCCACCGACCACGAGCACCCGACCGTCATTCAACGTGAGGGCGCTCCCGCCGCCGCGGGGCTGCGCCAGCGAGGGCGCGGCAGACCACGAGTTCGAGGAGGGATCGTAGATCTCGGCAGTCGAGATGTACCCGACGTCGTCCTGACCGCCTGCGACGAGGACCCGCCCGTCGAGCAGACGGGCCGCGGCGTGGTAGTTGCGCGACGCGCTCATGGGCGACGCCGGAAGCCAGGCGCGGCGCGATGGATCGTAGAGGTCCGCGGCGGCAACGGACGCAGAAGCGTAGCCGCCCGCGACGAGGACCCTCCCGTCGAGAAGGGGTGTCGCGCTATGGAGGTAGCGAGGGCTACTCATGGGCGGCAGTGGGAGCCACGCGGTCGCTCCGGGGCTGAAGAGCTCCGCCGACGCGCTGACGCCCGCCGTGGTGAGACCTCCCGCGGCGAGCACGCTCCCGTCGGCCAAGAGAGTGGACGCGTGATAGCTGCGGCCGGTCCCCATGCTCGGAAGGGTCGTCCACCGTCCAGGTCCCGCGCCGCTGCGAGGCGTCGTCGAGAAGGGGGTGAGGCCCAACTGGCAAGGGTCGCCCGCCCAGAAGAGCTGGTCGCCGCTGCCGCTCGCGCTCCCCGAGGCGTCGCGGCTCGTGACGCGATAGTGGTAGACGGTTCCCTGGGTCAGCCCCGAAATCGACACGGCGTGATCGCTGCTCAAAACGGCATTGGAAACCGAGGCCCCGTAGCTGGTGGTGACGCCGTATTCGACGAGCGAATCGGCCGCCCGGCTCGTCGTCCACCGTACGACCGTGGAGGTCGGCTGGTGGTCGGTACTGCGCACGCAGCCGAGTTGAAGGGGACCGGCGGCCGGAGCGCACGTGCCACCTTGGCAGACGCCGGCGCCGCACGCGGTCCCATCGGCCGCCGCGGGACTCGAGCACGAGCCGCTCGCCGGATCGCATGTGCCGGCGGTGTGGCATGCGTCCGCCGCCGCGCACACGACGGGCGTGCCCGGCTGGCACGCGCCGTTGCCGTCGCACGTCTCGGGGCCGTTGCACGCGTTCCCGTCGCTGCACGACGTGCCGGAGGCCACCGGCGTGTGTGTCACGCCGGCCGTCGGATCGCACGAGTCGCTCGTGCAGGGATTGCGATCGTCGATCACGGCCGCGCTGCCGGGTCTGCAGACGCCTCCCTGGCAAGCGTCCGGAGCCCCGCACCCGCTGCCGCCACACTGGCTGAAACGATAGAACGTGACCTCTGCCTTGGCGTTGCCGTCGGATGTCCCATCGCCAAGCCACACCTGGTTGGGCGAAGTCACATGGAGCGGCAACCCCGTGGCGACGATCACGCCATCGACGAAAAACGTATATCCAGGGCTGGGGCCGGGGGTTCCTTCGATGCGGTAGTCATGAAACTGCGTCGTATCGATCGTGGTCGTGAGGGTCGCTTTGAGCGCGTCCTTGACGCTGGACGTGTCGATCCAGGTTTCAAAAATATCCGTATCGGTAAATACGCCGAAGCCGAAGCCTCCGAGGCCCGCCGTCTCGGACTGGAGCACGCGAGCGCGGACCTCGACCGTGAACGCCTTTGTCGAGTCGACCGC
Organism: Polyangiaceae bacterium; assembly: GCA_035295445.1. Lineage (GTDB taxonomy): Bacteria > Myxococcota_A > Polyangia > Polyangiales > Polyangiaceae > Palsa-1150. Next base: position 7,924 of record DATGJA010000753.1, read on the forward strand.
GCCATTCAAGATGTAGTACTGGAACGCAGCCGGTCCGTTCAATCCCGTGCCCATGGAGTTCTGGTGCAAGGTCGACCCGTCGACCGAGAAGATGGCCGACTCGGGCTGGCCGGACGTCGAATAGGTCCAACCCTGGGCGCTCGGAAGTGAGTCGAACTTCAGCATGACGGACGCGCAGGCGCCTCCGTCGCAGGCGCCGGATCCCGTGCACGCGTTGCCGTCGCTGCACGCCGTGCCGTCGGCGGCGGATGGATTCGTGCAAGCGCCCGTCTGAGGGTTGCACGACCCGGCCAAGTGGCACGAATCGCCTGCAACACACGTCACCGGATTGGATCCGACGCAGCCTCCGCTCTGGCACGAGTCGGTCTGGGTGCACGCATTGCCGTCGTTGCAGCCAGTTCCGTCGGCGACCGGCGGATTCGAACACGCCCCGGAGCTCGGGTCGCACGTCCCCGCCGCGTGGCACGCGTCGCTCGCCGTGCACGCGACTGGGCCGCTCCCCGTGCACACGCCGTCCTGGCAGGCGTACGTCTGCTCGCATTTGTTCGTGCCGCTGCAGGCCGTTCCGTTCGCCGCAGGGGCGTGGCTGCAGCTGCCGTCGCCGTTGCACGAGTCGACCGTGCACGGATTGCCGTCGTCGCAAGACGACGCCGCGCAGCACCCGCTGCCGGCGCTCAGGATGCTCTCGTCGTAGTGGACCGTCGCGTTCGCGCTCGCGCTGAAGCCGCCCACGAAGAGCGAGCCGTAGACGTCGCCCGAGGCCGACGTGTCGAAGGAAGTGGCCGGGGCGTAGACGTTGCACCCGATGGTCGCGCCGGCCGATAGAGCGACCGTGGAGCCCGAGATGTACGCGCGGCAGTGCGCCGGACTCGCCGTCGACCCCCAGCGTGAGCTTTGCCGATGCGCTCACGGTGCCCGCGACGAACAGATCCAGCGCCGCGGTCGGGTCGAGCTGAAAGCTCAGCGGTCCGCTCGCCTGCACGTTGCCATCGATGTAGAGCGCGGTCTGCCCGTGAGCGGCGATGGTCAGCGGCCCGCTCGATTGGATCCCCGAGAGGTAAAAATGGCCGCTCGGAAGGTCGATCTTCCCGAGGTTCGAGCCCTTCGCCGCGCCCGCCGACAGACCGATCGAGCCGTCGTCGTTGGCCGGGGGCCGGTAGGCGGCGACCATCGACGCGATTGGAACGATGTTCGTACAATCGCAGGGAGCCGCGACCGAGGACACGCGCGAGACCGACCCGCGGACCGTGACGTTGCGGGGCAGGGCCTTCACGACGGCGGCGTTGCCGTCCACCGTTACCGGAGCGCTCGCCGCAAGCGTTCCGCCGAGGTCGAGGTTTCCCCGCACTTCGCTCGAGGCCGACGTCTGAAGGTCGCCGGGGGTGAGAAGATCGCCGCCCACCGTGACGTGCGCGGACCACGCCTGCGCCTTGTTCGACCCGATGCTTCCCCCGAGCCCGCCGTCGGGGGGGCCCTTGGTGCCGTCGAAGCCGTCGGTCGCGAGGTGCGCGCTTGCTTGGATCGACCCGCAGGAGCAGAGAGCGTTTCGGAACGTGGTCTCGGCGAGGACGCCCGGGCATGTCGTGCCGCCGTCGCGAGCGGCGGCGGCGTCTCCGGCGTCGCTACCTTGACCGCCGTCGGCGACCTTGCTCACGCTCTCGACGGACGTCGGCCCGAGCGAGACGCTTGCGGGAGAGGACTGCCGACTCGGATCCCGCTCCGGTGTCCGACTGCACCCCGCCGCGCCGGCAAGCGCCAAGAGGACGACAAGAGCCCCCGTATTTCTAGTGTCCGCGTGCATGAGCGTCCTCGTTTCGAACCCCAAACCAGCGAGCGCTCCCCGCCGACGAAGGAATGGAAGACGACCCAGCGCCGCGCACAACGCCGCGCCTACAGGACCCGGAGGTCCGGCATCCAATGATGAAAATCGGACATCGCCCTCCGCTTCGAAAAGCGGACTATCCCCGCCCATCCCTTACCGTTGGGGACGCTTATACGCCGCAAAAACGTACTTGGATCGTGCGAGATTGCTCAAAGTCAACGGCCTCCTCAAAGACGCGAAGGAGCCGTTCGCCCGGCGGCGCCGGTTCCGTCCACAACGGAAGGCGAGTCGGCGCTCACTTCGCGTGCGACACGACGCGCCCCGCGGCAGCGCCCGTGCCGGCGCCCTGCTCGGTCCAGTAGACGTTCGCGTCGTCGACGGCGAGCCCCCCGGGGGAGCTGACGTAGTCCTGCACGACCTCGGGCGTCGCGTTGCACCCGCCGATCGCGCACTTGCCGATGCGGCCGGCGCCCGCGGGCACGACGCCGGTCGGGTCGGGCGCCCCCACCTCCGCGAAGTACACGGCGACGTCGTCGACGGCGAGACCGGCGAGCGTGCTCAGTGCGTCGAGGAGCACCCCCGGAGTGCGGCTCGTCGATGCGTCGGGGGGAAAGAAGCCGTCCTTCGGAACGACCGCGATCGAGGCGACGCCGGACGAAGAGGACGAGCTCGCGAGATACGCGTTCTCCGAATCGAGGGTCAAGACCGGCGGCGAGGGGACCGGCCCGTTCAAGGGGAATATGGAATGGGCCGTGGCCGAGCACGAGCCGATCCTGCACGTCACGAGGTTCGCGCTCGAGTCGACGACGAAGAAGAGGTTCTGACCGTCGAGTGCGATCTCGTCGGGCAATGGGGGGGGCGCCAGCTGGACCGTCGGCGGCCCCAGGCCCGAAAACAAGCCGGTGCCCCCGTCGCAGTCGACGCCGGAGCACTCGTCGAGCTCGCTGACGAAGAACGGACGCGTAATGAAGAAGAGCTCGCCGTCCGCGCTTACCGCGAGATCGCGCACGACCCCGTGGACCGTGAAGGTCACAGGCTCGCCGCTGCAACCGCCGGTCGAACAGCTGTAGATGACGGCGCCGCCGCCCCAGTAGAGGTCTTTGCCGTGGAGGACGAGGCGCGTCACCTCGGGCCAGTCCCCTCGGGCGAGGACGGTCGGCGCGTCCCCGCAGCCGGTCTTTGCGCACTTCAGGATGGCCGGCGGGGCGAGGTCGGCCCAGTACACGTTGCACTCGTCCAGCACGATGGGCCCGGGTTGCCCCAAGCCGGTGGCGAGGACGCCCGACTCGAGCGACACCCCGTTCCCCGCGTCGCCCGCGCTCGCGCTCGCGCCCGCGCTCGCGCCCGCGCCCGCGCCCGCGCCCGCGCCCGCACCCGCACCCGCACCCGCACCCGCGGCGCCGGAGCAACCCAGGCAAGCGGCGAGGGCAAGCAGAACCGAGCGAGACACGTCGAAGGGATCATGGCCCGGTCCGGCCGCGTCCGTCGATCGGCACCGCACCCTTGCGCTCGACGGGCGCCCACGCGATTCTGCGCGCCGATGCCGACGGACGCCGCTCCCCTCCACGTCGAGATCGCCGACGGCATCGCGCTCCTCACGCTGAATCGTCCCGAGAAGCTCAACGCGCTCTCGGACGAGATGATAGAGGCCGCCATCGCCGTGCTCGAGCGCTGCGCGACGGACCCGGACGTCGGCTGCGTCGTCGTGACGGGCGAGGGGCGCGCGTTCTCCGCCGGGGGCGACGTCTCCGGGATGGGCGCGCGCGCCCGGGCGGAGCCGACCTACGAGCAGCGCGTCGATCGGCAGCGCTCGATCCACCGCTGGCCGCTCCTCCTTCACGAGCTGCCCAAGGTCACGATCGCCGCGGTCAACGGCGTGGCGGCCGGCGCCGGCCTCGGTCTCGCCCTTTCGTGCGATCTGCGCATCGCCTCGGATCGCGCGCGGTTCACGACCGCCTTCGCCAAGGTCGGCTTCGGCGGCGACTTCGGCACGACGTGGATGCTCGCGCGCCTGGTGGGCGAGGCGAAGGCCAAGGAGCTCTTCTTTCTGTCGGAGGTGATCGGCGCGGACGAAGCGCTGCGCCTCGGCCTCGTCAACCGCGTCGCCCCGCACGACGCGCTCCTCGACGAGGTCCGCCGCGTCGCGCGTCGCATCGCGTCGGGCCCGCTCGTCAGCTTCCGGTACATGAAGGAGAACGTCCACCTCGCCGCCACGAGCAGCTACGGGGCGATGCTCGATCGCGAGGCGCTCACCCACCTGCGCTGCGGGCAGACCGAAGACCACCGCGAGGGCGTGGCCGCCTTCCTCGAGAAACGCGAGCCTCGGTTCCGGGGGCGCTGACGAGAGGATCATGCACATCCGCCAGATCGCCCTCGTGGCGCGCGAGCTCGAAGCGGCGGTCACGAACATCACTTCGGTGCTGGGCGTCGACGTCTCGTTCCGCGACCCCGGCGTCGGCGAGTTCGGGCTGCACAACGCCGTGATGCCCGTCGGCTCGACGTTTCTCGAGGTCGTCTCGCCGGTCCGGGAGGGCACCACCGCGGGCCGGTTCCTCGAGCGCCGCGGCGACTCCGGATACATGGTCCTCTTTCAGACCGCGGACCTGGCGGCCGACCGAGCACGGCTGAGCCACCTCGGCGCGCGGATCGTCTGGGAGACACGGCTCGACGACATCGCCTCCGTCCACGTTCATCCGAGGGACATCGGCGGCGCGATCGTCGCCCTCGAGCAGCCCGAGCCGCCGGACTCCTGGCGATGGGGCGGGCCGGACTGGCGACGTCTCGTCCGCACCGACGTCGTCACGCGCATCGTGGGCGCCGAGCTCGAGGCGCTGGATCCCCGCGCCATGGCGGCCCGCTGGGGAGCGGCGCTCGACCTGTCGCCCGCCCACGTCTCCGATCGGCTCTGCTCGATCCCGCTTGACGGGGGCGACCTTCGCTTCGTTCCCGCAGGCGCCCGCGGGGAGGGTCTGAGCGCTCTGGCCGTCGAGGCGGTCGACGCCGAACGCGCCCTCGAGCGCGCCCGCGCGCGCGGGCTCCCCGTCGGCCCCCGCAGCTTCTCCATCTGCGGCACGCGCTTCGACATGCGCGAGAGACGCTCGTCGTAGGCGCGTCCACCAAACCGCAACACCTGCCTTCGGCGTCCGGGCCGCGCCATTACGAACTTCGCTCCCATGCCGCCATTGCTCGAATGGCCTGGTTGGACAAGAATTTCGGGCGATGAGCGCGATGTACGAAAGTCAGCACACCATACGCGCCGCGCACGCCCTGCACCTCATCGAGGTCGTCAAACGCTGGGACGTGCGCGGCGACGAGCTCCTCGCGGGTACGGGAATGACGCGCGGCGCGCTCGCCCATCCGCTCGCGCGAATCCCGATCCCCGTCCTCACGTCGCTGCTCGAGCGGGCTCGGCGCCTGACGGGGGAGCCCGCCCTCGGCATGCACATCGGGCTGCAGACCTCGCCGACGCTCTACGGTGCGGTGGGCTTCGCGCTGCTCAGCGCGGGGACCATCCGCGAGGCCATCGAGATCTCGAACCGCTACGGGCGACTCGTCACGACGGCGGTCACGGTGCGGCTCCAGACCGAAGGTCCGGTCGCCTCGCTGGTCGTCGACGAGCACGCGGACTTCGGGAGCGCTCGCGACATCGCGATGATGACCACGGTCGTCGCGCTGTGGCAGATCAGCCGCCAGCTCACCGGGCGCGACCTCGTGACATCCATGGCGGAGTTCGCGTTCCCCCCCCCAGCGCGCCCCTCGGAGCTCGAGGCCCAGGGCCTGCGCATGCGCTTCGATCGCCCGGCGAATCGACTCACGTTCGACGCGCGCAGCCTGGCCCTCCCGTACACGATGCCGGACGCGGTGGCGTCGCAGTGGGCCCAGGAGCGATGCCAGGGAGAGCTCGACGTCCTCGGGCGCAACGCGGAGCTCGCGGCGCGCGTCCGCGGACTCCTCGCGAGCTCAGGCGGCAGCGCGCGCGGGCTCGAGGAGGTCGCGGCCGCCATGAATCAGTCGCCCCGGACCCTCAAGCGCCACCTCCGCGCGCGAGGGCTCAGCTTCTCGGCGCTCCGCGCAGGGCACGTCCACGAGCGGGCCATGACGCTCCTGCGCTCGGCCGATCTGTCCCTCGATGACGTCGCGCGCAGGGTGGGCTTCACGAGCGTGCGGAACTTCGAGCGGGCGTTCCGGCGCTGGACCGGCACGTCGCCCGCCGAGTACCGGCGCACCGCCAGCGCGCGCTCGACGGATTGAGGGGTCGTGGAGAGCAAAGAGGTCACGAATCGTGACCCTCTTGCGCCCGATCGAAGAAGTCCTCGTTCGCAATAAAGCAATGCACAAATACGTATCGTGCTTTACGAAAACACGATTCGGTCGATCGATATTGTCGTTGCGAGTGCAATCGCCGAGCGTATGCTGCGCACGCCCTTGCAAGGCGCAATGGGTCAGGGAGGCCGCTCATGTCGCCCCGCTCGCTTCGCTCCGCCCGCAGGCCGGCGTCCCTTTGGTGTTCCGGCGCGCTCGTCCTCGTCGCAGCCTCCGCGTGCGGCTCGAGCGGAACGCCCCAGGGTGCGGGCGCGGGTGCGCGCACGGGCGCGGGCGCAGGTTCGGGTGCGGGGCCGGGCGCGAGCGGGCCTTCGGGCGCGGCTGCGGGTGCGAGCGCGGGGGCGAGCGCCGGATCGTCCGGCGGGGGTGCGGGCTCCTCGACGGGGGCGGGCACGACCGAC
>DATGJA010000754.1:0-5409 GCA_035295445.1 Polyangiaceae bacterium
CGAGGACGTCTTCGGGCGCGCCACGACGGAAGACACGACGTCGGCGACCGCCGCGCGCTTCGGGCCCGTCTCGAACAGGAGCGCGAGGCCGCCCGTGCCGCGCGCCTCGAGGTTGACGACCGCGCTCGCCGCCGTCCCGTGCGCCGCGGCGTACGCGGACGCGCCGAGGAGCCCGGCCTCTTCTCCGTCGGTGAAGACGAATCGCACGTCCCGCGGGAGCGCGGATCCCTGCCGCAGCGCGCGCGCGATCTCCAGCGCCGCCGACGCCCCCGCGCCGTCGTCGCTCGCGGCCGGCCCGGCGCCGACGCCGTCGTAGTGCGACAGGACGAGCACCGGGTCTGCAGGTCCCCCCGTTCCCGGCAGCGTCGCGAAGACGTCGCGCGTGCGCGCGCACGTGCCGTAGGCGCTGCAGGCCCATCCCTCCTCCGTCTGCACCGCGTAGCCTCGGCCCTGGAGCAGCCCGACGAGCCGCGCGCGGACCTGGTCGTTGCCGGGGCTTCCGACCGGGTGCGGCGCAGCCCCGGCCAACAGCTCTTCGCGGCACGCTTGCGCGCGCAGGGCCGAGAACACGAGCGGATCGGCGTGGACCGGCAGCGGCGCAGGCTCTCGCTCGAGCAGGGGGGTGCCGACGAGCGTCGCGGCGGCGAGCGCCGCGGCCGAGGCGAACGCCTTCATGACGGACGCCCCCTCACGGCCGGTCGCATCCCGCGCGTCGTTTTTTTCGTCGATCGCACCGCGGCGCATGTCGGATCCCGGCCGGCCGAAACGTCGCGTCGATGAAAGGCAGGTGCGACATGAAGATCCGAGGAAGTGTGGCTCTCGTGACCGGCTCCAACCGCGGTCTGGGAAAGGCCCTTGTTTCCGCGCTCTTGGAGGCCGGTGCGCGGACCGTGTACGCAGCGGCGCGCGACGTGAGAAAGGTCAGGTCGGAGGACCCGCGGGTCATCCCGCTCGAGCTCGACACGTCGAAGCCGGAGCAGATCGCGGCCGCCGCCCGGGCGGCCGGGGACGTCACGCTCCTGGTCAACAACGCGGGCGTCGCCTCGGCGGCGAACGTCCTGACGACGAGCCGGGCGGCGATGGATGCCGACTTCGGCACGAACGTCTACGGCACACTGGCGGTCATCAAGGGCTTTCTGCCCGTGCTCGAGCGCGCGCGCGGCGGGGCGACCGTCGTGAACGTGCTCTCGCTCGCGTCTCTCGGGAGCTTCCCGGCGCTCGGCGGCTACTCGGCCTCGAAGGCGGCCGCGTATTCGATCACCCAAGCGCTCCGTCCGGAGCTCAAGGGAAAGCACATCGAGATCCTCGCCGCGCTCCCCGGGCCGATCGACACCGACATGGTCAAGGACCTGCCGATGCCCAAGACGAGCCCGGCCGACGTCGCCCGGGGTGTGCTCGCGGGCGTCGAGCGCGGCGAGGAAGACATCTTCCCCGACCCGATGGCGATCCAGATGGGCGCGCTCTGGAACAAGAGCCACAAGGAGTACGAGCGGGCGTTCGCGAGCTTCTGAGGTCACCACGTACGACCCACCGAAAAGGAAAAGGAGACGACCATGAACACGCAGAATTTCACGACGACCATCCTGGTCGATCGCACGCCGCAGGAGACCTTCGACGCCATCAACGACGTACGCGGTTGGTGGTCCGGGGAGATCGAGGGGCGCACGGACGCGCTGGGCGCCGAGTTCACGTACAGCTACAAGACCGTGCACCGCACGACCCAGAAGATCACCGAGCTCGTGCCAGGCAAGAAGGTCGTGTGGCACGTCACGGCCAGCCAGATCAACTTCGTGCGCGACAAGAGCGAGTGGGACGGCACGGACATCGTCTTCGAGATCGCCAAGAAGGGCGACAGGACCGAGGTCCGATTCACGCACGTCGGCCTCGTGCCGAGCATCGAGTGCTACGATGGCTGCTCGGGCGCATGGGGCTTCTACATAAACGAGAGCCTTCGCGAATTCATCACGAAGGGCAAGGGCCAGCCCAACCCGGACGAGCGCCCGAGCCTGGCGAAGGGCCGCGACGAACGTCGCGCGCACGACGCGCAGAGGTGACAGGGTGGCCGATTACCTCGTCATGACGCTGGAGGACGAGCAGGTCCACGCGTCGCAGTCGCCGAAGGCGACGTCGGAGCTCATCGAACGGAGCGCCGCCTACGCCGACGAGCTGCGACGCGCCGGGCGGCTGCAGGACCGCGGACGTCTTCGCCCGAGCAAGGAGGGCAAGCGCGTCCGTCGCGAGGGCGAGCGTCTCGCGGTCCACGACGGGCCCTTCGCCGAGGAGGGCAAGGCCCTCGGCGGCTATTACTGGGTCCACGCGAGCAGCCTCGACGAAGCGACGACGATCGCCACCCGGGCTCCGGTCCTCCCTACCGACCGGATCGACGTGCGCCCGCTGATGAAGGGCGCCCTCCCAGCCGACAAGGAGGCCTTGCCGGGGAAGATCTTCGCGTGCGGCGTGCTCGCGAGCACGCCGACGCAAGACGCTTGGATCGACGTCATGGACCGGATCGACGAGGAGACGCGCGGTCGTTTCCCCGAGTCGTCGTTCCTCGGCGGCCTGCGCCTCGAGCCCCCGAGGAGCGGAAGGCGCGTCGCCGCGCGCGGCGAGCGACGGGCCACGTTCGACGGGCCGTTCTTGGAGAGCAAAGAAGTCATCGGCGGACTGTTCCTCGTGCGCATGGCGAGCATCGACGAGGCGGTCCGGTGGGCCGCCGAGACCGCGTTCGTCGTGCACGGAGCGCTCGAGATTCGCGAGCTATGGCGGACCTGACGGCGATCGTCGAGGACACGGTGCGCGCCGAACGCGGGCGCATCGTCGGGGGCCTTCTGCGCTTGTGCGGGAGCCTCGACGCCGCCGAAGAGGCGTTCCAGGAGGCGGCGCTCGCCGCGGTGCAGGCGTGGCGGGAAGAGGTCCCGTCGAATCCGGGCGCCTGGCTGATGACGGCGGCGAAGAACAGCGCGAAGGACGCGCGACGCCGGACGGCGGTCGCCGAGGCGAAGGCGCCGCTCCTCGTCGAGGACGACATGGATACGCGAGACACGATCGACACGGTGAGCGACGACTACCTGCGCCTCATCTTCACCTGCTGCCACCCGGAGCTTTCCGTCGACAACCAGATCGCGCTCACGCTCAAGGTGGTCGCCGGGTTCTCGACCGAGGAGATCGCGCGCGCGTTCGTCTGCTCCGAGGCGACCGTCTCGCAACGGATCTTGCGCGCGAAGCAGACGATCGACGAGAAAGAAGTGGCGTACGCGACTCCGGAGCGCGGCGACCTCACGGCGCGCGTCTCGGCGGCGCTCGGGGTCCTCTACGCGATGTTCAACGAGGGGCACACCGGGCGGAGCGGCCCGCTCATGCGGCTCGATCTGCAGGCGGAGGCGCTGCGCCTCGCGCGCCTGCTCTGCGACCTCGCGCCGCGCGAGCCCGAAGCCTTCGGCGCGCTCGCAATCATGGCGTTCGGTGCCGCGCGCGCGCACACGCGCGTCGACGACGAGGGGCTTCCCGTTCTCCTCGCCGCGCAGGATCGATCGCGCTGGAACGCGGAGCTCCTCCGGGAGGGGCTCATGGCGCTCGGGCGCGCGCGCTCGCTGGGGGGCGGAGGGCCGTACGTCTTGCAAGCCGTGATCGCCGCGACGCACGTGACGGCGCCGACGTGGGAGAGCACCGACTGGCAGGCGATCGTGGCGGCCTACGACGCCCTCGCGCGGGTCGCGCCGTCGCCGGTCGTGGCCCTGAACCGAGCGATCGCGGTGTCGATGCGCGCCGGACCGGCCGCGGGTCTCTCGGAGCTGTCGGCGCTCGAGCACGGGCTCGCGGACTACCACCTCTTCTACGCGGCGCGCGCGGACATGCTCGAGCGAGCCGGAGACGATCCGCGGCCCGATCTGGAGAGAGCGCTCTCGCTCGCGACGAACGAGGGAGAGAGGCGCCTGCTCGGGCGGCGGCTGGGCGACCGGGTCGCGCGAAGGCGGCCTCCGCTATGAGCTCGTATCGACTCCGGTCTCCTACCGCCTAGAACGCCGACCGTCGGCTCGGTCTCGAATACGAGGGCGTCCGTCTCGCCGACCCTCCGGGTCCTGAGCGCCATGAGCGCGGTGGTCCAGCGAACGGACCGCCTGGTTCGCTGTCGGTCGCGGTCGTCACGCCGACGATCGGCTCGGTCTCGAGTACGAGGGCGTCCGTCTCGCCGACCCTCCGGGTCTCGAGCGCCACGAACGCGATGGTCAAGCGAACGGACCCCTTCGTATCCCCCTCGGTCGCGGTCGTCACGCCGACGGATCGGTCCCGTCTCGAGTACAAGGGCGTCCGTCTCGCCGACCGTCCGGGCCATGAGCGCAACGAACGCGGTGGTCAAACGAACGGACCGCCTCGGTTCGCTCTCGATGGCGGTCGTCCGAGCGCCGTGAACGCGTCATTTCGGTACGTCCATCGACACGAGCGTCCACCGCCGCGCTGGATCGTGCGCGACGTCGATGTACACGCGATCGAAGGGCTGAGCCGCCTCGAGTCGGACGGTCTCGCCCTCGTAGTGCGCCGACGCGGCGATCCATTCGCGGTCGCGGAGCATCGTGACGTCGTACGCGCCATTCTCGAGGTGCAAAGTCAACGTCGTGACCGGGGCGTCGAGCTCGAGCTCCGCCCCGGTATCGGTGAAGGCGACCCCATGATCGGCGCAGGCCGCCCAGTACGAGTAGAACGAGCTCGGTACGTGATCTTCGCCGTGATTCAAGTCGCCCGGTCTTATCGCTTTGCGGTCGTATTCGCGGAGGTACGCGTTCAGGGGCGGGTCGTACGCCCCGAACCACATGCCGAACATGGCCCGAAGGCGCGAGGGCGCGAAGAGCGGAGCGCTCGTCACGAGCCGGAGCGCGTCGAAGTACTGCGCCAGCTCGGGTGACTTGATCTGGTTGGAGCCTTTCTCGAACGTCTCGACGTACCCTTCCGGGATCCGCCGGATGATGTGCCCGATGCGATCGCGAGTCTCGTGTGACGCGTCCGGGGCCGGCAAGCGTGCGAGCAACGCGTCGGTGAGGGCGTGCATGTCGACGACGTGACCCACCGACCCGGCGTAGAAGCCGGCCATGCCCACCCCGCCCCAGACGGGCACCCGCTCGGGATGCGCATGCAGGTCCTTGCCGAGGCGCACCGACTCGTGATCCGGAATGGGTCGAAAGAGGGTGAGGCCGCTCAGCCCAGCGGACGGCCACGCCTCGCGCTGAGAGTCCACGATGCCATTTCCGTCCTTCATTTCGACGTGGCCCTGGTAATCCGACACGAGCGACGGGAACCGGCCGGCGTACGAGAGCACGAGGAGGGTCCCCACCCAACCGCGACCGATCGAGGCGCGCATCTCGCGGTCGGCCTCCATCCCGAGGAGGGCGGCGAAGAGGCAGACGCTGGCCGCCA
>DATGJA010000755.1:0-8729 GCA_035295445.1 Polyangiaceae bacterium
GTCTTGCAGGATCCGCTGCGCCGGGTGCCCCTGCCGACCATGTGCTCGCTGCTCGCCACCGCGCGATCGATGACCGGCGAACCCGGCCTCGGCTACTACCTCGGGCACCAGACGCGGGCGACGCTCTACGGCTATCTGGGATTCGCCGGCTTGAGCGCGCTCACCGTCGCCGACGCAATCCGCGTCGTCTCGCAGTTTGCGCCGATCTTCTCGACGGCGCTCGCGATGGATCTCCGCGTCGAGGGCCCGCTCGCGTCGCTCTATTTCGAGGAGCGCGCCGACCTCGGCAGCGTACGGGACGTCGTCCTCATTAGCATGCTCGTGGGCCTGCGTGCGATGGGGCGCGCGTTCACGGGGCGCGATACGGGCGGGACCGCCGACTACGAGTTTCCCGAGCCGGAGTACCACGCGCGCTTCGCGCACCTGGCGCTCTACTCGCGCTTCAACCAGCCGTTCAACCGGATCGTCTTCGACGCAGAGGTCTTGAAGTTTCCTATCACCACCGGGGATCCCGTGGCGTTCCAGCTCGCGGAAAGGGAGTGCGAGCGGGAGCTCGACCGCATCAGCGGCCAGACGAAGTTCGCCGATCGCGTGCGCACCCTCGTGGCCGGGGAGGAGGACGACCTCGGGACGCTCGAGAAGGTTGCCGCACACCTCGACATGTCGCCCCGTACCCTTCGCCGGCGCCTCGCCGCCGACGGGGTCTCGTTCTCCGAGCTCGTCGACGAGGGGCGGCGCGACAAGGCGCTGCGCCTGGTTCGCTCGTCGCGCCTGCCGATCGAGGAGGTCGCGCGGCGGCTCGGGTACGCGACGCCGTCGAACTTCGCGCGCGCGTTCCAGCGGTGGACGGGGAAGACGCCGCTGCAGTACCGGCGCGATGCGTCCGGGATGTGACGGCCCTGGATGTGTTAGCTTTGGCCCCGGGTGCCGTGATCCCACGGCAGGATCGCGGGTTGGTCGGGCCGCCACCCGGAGGCGCCCCATGCTGGACCCGAGGCTCGTCGGCACCGTCTTCGGCGTCGTGTTCGTCGCTCAGCTCCCCGGCAAGAGCGCCGTGACAGCGCTCGTCCTCGCGGCGCGCCATCGTCCGCCGCCCGTCCTCGCGGGCGCTGCACTCGCGCTCGCCGCGCAGAGCGCGATTTCGGTCACCGCCGGGAGCGCGCTCTCGATGTTGCCGGCAAGGCCCGTCCACGTGGCCGCGGGGTTGCTGTTCTTCGCATCGGCGATGCTCATGTGGCGGGCGAGCGGCGACGCCCGGGCTGCGAATCCGAGCGGGGTCGCGCATGCCGAGCCAGCGTTCGGGCGCGTCTTCGCCTTGTCGCTCGCCTCGATCTTCGTCGCGGAGTGGGGCGACCTGACGCAGCTCGCCACGGCCGCCCTCGCGGCGCGCTACGGGAAACCCGGGACGGTCTACGTGGGCGCGACGCTCGGCCTCTGGGCCGCCACGTCCGTCTCGATCTTCGTCGGGAGCGGCGTCCGAGAGGTCTTGCCGCCCGAGCGGACGCAGCGGATCGCGGCGGCGATCTTCGCCATCGTGGGGCTGGCCATGGTGATCGGCGTCGTTTGATCGTGGCTGAGAGAAGGGGCCGCCCTGCGGTGGTTCCGCTAGTCTTCGCGAGGAGAGGACGCGAGCGTGAGACGCACCCCACCCCGCAGGCACCGCGAGACGCACCGCACGGCGCGTACGGGGTGGCTGCGCGCCGCGGTTCTGGGCTCCAACGACGCCATCGTGTCGACGTCGAGCCTCATGATCGGCGTCGCTGCCACCTCCGCGTCCAAGGCGCCCGTCCTCGTCGCCGGAGTAGCCGGCCTGGTCGCCGGAGCGATGTCGATGGCGGTCGGCGAATACCTGTCGGTGAGCTCGCAGCGCGACGCAGAGCAGGCCGACATCGACCTCGAGAAGCGCGAGCTGGCGGCCGACCCGCAAGGCGAGCTGCGAGAGCTCGCCGGGATCTACGTCAAGCGCGGGCTCGACAAAGATCTCGCCATGAAGGTCGCAACAAAGCTCAGCCACGGGGATAGACTCGAGGCGCACGTCCGCGACGAGCTCGGGATCGACACGGCGTCGCTCGCGCGCCCGGTGCAGGCGGCGTGGACGTCGGCGCTGAGCTTCGCCACGTTCGCGACCGTCCCCGTCACCGGCCTCCTGGTCGCCCCGGCGGCCCTGCGCATCCCGGCCATCGCTACGCTCTCGCTCCTGAGCCTCGGCGCCTTGGGGGCCCTCGGGGCGCACCTCGGGGGCGCGGCGCGTGCCCGCGCCGCGCTGCGCGTCACGGTCGGCGGTGCGCTCGCTATGGCGGCGACTGCGGCGATCGGGCGCCTCGTCGGCGTGGCGACGGGATGAGACCGGGTCCGGTCTGTCGTCCGAGGGACACCCCCCTAGCGCACGGTCAGCGTGTAGCTCTGGACCGCATGCGACGGCGAGCCGACGACCACGCACAAGCGCGGCGGCGACTGTCCGCTGCCGGTCACCGTGACGGTCGCGCCGACGGCCCGCGCGCTCGACGGGATGACGAGGCTACACGCGGTGGGCGAGGTGAAGAACCCGAGGCCGATCGATGCATCGCCGGTCGACGTCAGCGCGATCTGGGAGACGCCCGCCTTCGGAGTGAAGGCGAACCAGTCGACATCGCTCGCGGTGCCGAGGATCGCGCACTCCGCGGCGCCGAGCGGGTTGGCCTGCGTGAGCGTGTCATTGGGTTCGACTTCGCGCACGCACGCCGCAGCGTCCGACGCGCCGCCCTCGACCGACGGGGGAGCCGCGTCCGCCGGCGGCGCCTTTGCGTCTGGCGCGGCGGTCGCGTCGGCGGGTGCCTTCGCATCGGGCAGCGGGGCCGCGTCGGCGCTCGAGTCGGCCGCGCCCGCGGCGTCCGGCGCGTGCCCTGCGTCGCTCCCGGAGTTCGCGGCGACGCGCGCGGCGATCCATGCCGCCAAGAGGTCGACCCGCGCGAGGACCTCGATGGTCGTGTTGGCTCCGGAGTTGACGGCGACGATCGTGTGGGTCGATGGCAAAAAGACCGGCCCCCCCGAGTCGCCGTGCTCGATGACGTCGGAGGCCGAGTAGTCGAAGGGATACCCGGCGGAGGCCGCCGGAGTCACCGTCACCGGCGCTCGATAGAACGCGTTGGTCAGGACGCCGTTGTCGATACGTCCGACGTCGATGACCTGCGCGCCGCTCGCCGCCGGCGTGGACGCGAGGGTCGGGTAAGCCGCGAGCGCGACCGTTTGATCGAGGTAGACCAGCCCCAGGTCGTGGTGGTTCGGGTTGACCGTCGTCGCGCCGTTCTCGTGCCAGTCGTACGTCTCTCCCCGCGTCGAGGTGGCGTGGGCGCCGGAAATGTACGCGTCCCACGACACCATCCCGTCGACGCAGTGGCCCGCCGTCAGCACCACGCGCGGTGCGATGAGCACCGCCGAGCACGCGTAGGTCGCGCCGCTCGCCGCTCGCATGTTGAGCAGGGTCGCCTCGGGGTAGGACGTCGTGAGCGCGCCGCCGATGATCGGCTCGAGCAGCGTGGCGGTCGCTTCGGCAGGCACGGTCGTGTCCTCGCCCCCGCACCCCCAGCCGATGACGACCCCGAGACCGAGTACGAGCACACCGCGCGCTTGGATCATCAGGCTTCGCCCCGCGGGGAATCGAACGGCGCCGCTCGGAAAACCTTTAGTGGCCCCGGCGCGCTAAACCACGCCAAGGCGCGACCCGTACTCCTCGTGTGGATGTCGTCTCGTGAGGGCCGCGGGCGCGCGGAGCTGTCTCGACGCGCGCTGCTGGGAGCGATGCTGTCGGTGCCGTGCCTCGCCGTGTCCCGCTTGGCGGCGGCAGGCGACGGCGAGATCCGCGTCGGCATGTCCACGGCGCTGAGCGGCCCGTCGCAGGCGCTCGGACTCAATATGAAGGCCGGGGTCGAGGCCTTCTTCGCCCGCGTCAACGAGGCCGGCGGGGTGTTCGGCCGCAGGCTCCGCCTGATCGCCCTCGACGACCAATACGAGCCGCTCCAAACCGGCCCGAACATGCGTGCGCTGATCGATCAGGACGTCTTTTGCGTCCTCGGGAACGTCGGAACGCCGACCGCCGCAGTGGCCGTCGAGATCGCCAAGGAGAAGAAGACGCCCTTCTTCGGCGCGTTCACCGGCGCCGGGTTGCTCCGCAAGCGCCCGCCCGATCGGTACGTCGTCAATTACAGGGCGAGCTACGCGCAGGAGACGGCCGAGATGGTGCGCGGGTGCGTGGAGGAGCTCGGCATCTCCCCGGAGCACGTCGCGTTCTTCACGCAGAACGACGCCTACGGCGACGCCGGATACAGCGGGGGCGTCCAGGCCCTCGAGGCGACCGGCTTCGCGCGCGCACGCAAGCTTCCCCACGGGCGCTACCCGCGCAACACGGTCGACGTCGAGGGCGCGCTGGCCCGCCTGCTCGACCCCAAGGCCGACGTGCGGATGGTCATCATGGTGGGCGCGTACCGGCCGTGCGCCAAATTCATCCGCCTCGCGCGCGCCAACGGCCTGGGCGCCCTCTTCGCCAACGTCTCCTTCGTCGGGAGCGAGGCCCTGGCTCACGAGCTCGGCCGCGACGGCGACGGGGTCGTCGCGACGCAGGTGGTGCCGCACTACGACCAGCCCCTGCCCATCGTGGCGGACTACCGCGAGCGCATCGACCCGAAGGACGTGAATTTCGTCTCGCTCGAGGGGTACATCGCGGCGCGCGCGTTCGTCGAGGTGCTGCGCGCCGCCGGCCCGGACGCGACCCGCGAGACCTTCATCGAAGCAGTCGAGAGCGGGCGTGAATTCGATCTCGGGCTCGGGCGGGCGCATGCGATGTCCCCGGCCAACCATCAGTTCAGCGACGCGGTATGGCTCACGGTCCTGCGGGATGGCCGCTTCCGGGCCCTGCGCCGCTGGAGCGACCTGCGAGGCAGGCCGTGAGAGAGCCCCCCCCGCGCCCCACCATCGAGGCGAACCTCCGGCTGCTAAGCACGGTGGCCCTCGCGCTCTTCGGCGCGCTCATTCTGGCGCTCGTCCTCGTACAGTGGTCGCTCGTCTCCAGCCACCACGTCCTCGACGGGCTCGTCGTGCCCGCGCAACAGGACGTCGCCCGCCTCCACGGTGCCGTCGGCGCCATCTTCCGGGAGCAGGCGGCCGTGTCGTCCAGCATGAGCTCGGCGGAGCTAGCCGCCGTCCAGGACCGCGCCCAGATGCACGCGCAGCTCCAGGACGCGCAGAAGAGGCTCGTTGGACGACTCGCCTCGACCCACGACGAGGCCGCCGCCGACGCCCGCGCTCGCGCGGCGCAAATGGCGACATCCATCGAGAGTTTCATCGCCGCGGACGACGAACTCTTCGCGAGCGTGGCGCGTTATCACGCGATGCGCGAGGACTTCGCGCGCCGCCTGGCCAGCGCCCAGTCGGGCCTCCGGGCCTTGACGGAACAAGCGGACGCCATCGCGGGGGTTGTCCGGTTGGACAACGTCGTCCTGCTGCGTCGCCTCGCGCGCAACCCGAGCCCCGGCCTCGTGCACGAGCTCGTGTACGGCGACGAGCGCGCCCTGTCGCAGTGCGTGGAGGACCTGTCGAACGCCGCGCTCGACCTCAGCGCGCTGAGCGGACGCATCGGCCTCGCGCCCGACGGCGACGCCCTCACCTCGATCGCGGCCAACGAGATCGCACAGAACCGAGGCCGCATCGCGGACCGCCTCGGCGATCTCGTCGAGCTCACCGCCCACGAGCCCAAGCTCGCCGAGCACGCAACGTCGCTCGCCGCGCGCTTCGCCGACCTGAGCGCCGAGATCGGCGACGAGGGGAGACCCGACAGCCTTCTCGCGATCCGCCGCGCGATCCTCCTCGAGAAGGCCAAGGCGGCGTCATTGCGCGAGTCGAGCGCGCGACGCGCGAAGGAGCTGACCGCCGACCTCACCGCCGTCGAGCGCGCCGCCGACGCGTTGACCGGGGCCTCCTCTCGCCGCGCGCGTTGGACGGCCAGGTCCACCGGAATCGTCGTCCTCGTCCTCGTGGGAGCCGGCGTCGCCGCGGCCTTCCTCGGGGCACGGCGCGTGCGGGCGAGCGTCCGCGATCTCCGAGATCAAAACCGGCGGCTCGGGCAGCTTCGCGACGAGCTCACGGGCATGAACGCCACTTTGGAGCAACAGGTCGCCGAGCGTACGAAGTCGCTGGTCGAACGGGAACGGTCGCTGCAGCTCGTCCTCGACAGCACCGGGGACGGTCTGCTCTCGGTGGCGGTCGACGGGACCGTTCAGGCGGAGCGGTCGCGGGCGGCCACGGCCTGGTTCGGGGCGCCCGGCGCGTCGCCGCAGCCTGTCTGGACGCTCCTCGGCGCGGGGGATCCGAAGGCTACGCTGGCCATCGAGATGGCGTTCGCGCAGCTCGTTGAGGACGTCCTTCCATTCGATCTCGCCGCGGCGCAGATGCCGAGCCGCCTCACGCGAGAGGGCCGCACGCTCGAGCTGTGGTGGCGGGCCGTCACGGGCGCCGCGACGAGCGCGACCGCGGGCGTTCTGCTCGTCGCGCGCGACGTGTCCGAGCGGATCGAGGCCGAGATGGCCGAAGCCGAAGCGCGCGAGCTGCAGGATCTAGCGGCGTCGATCCTGCGCGACAAGGCTGGCTTCGTCGAGAACGTCGCCGACGCGCGCGCCCTCCTCGCTTCGATGGCCGAGGCCGACGACGGGGCGCTCGCGCTCCGCCGGCTCCACACCCTCAAGGGCAACGCGGCGATGTTCGGGCTGCACCGGCTCGCGGCGCGCTGTCACGACCTGGAGAACGACCTCGCGGGGACCGACGGTCGCGTCCCGGCACATCGGGCCGAGGACTTGCGCGCACACCTGGACGCCGCGCTGGATCGCGTCAAGACCGTCTTCGGAGACGACTTCCTCGACCACGTGGGGATACGGACCGAGGACATCGACGAGCTGCTGCGTGCGTTCGCCGCGCGCCGCGACCCCGCGTCGCTGACGGCGCTCGTGACGTCGTGGCGCGACGAGTCGGTCGGGAGCGTCTTGCAGCGTCACGCGTCGCAGGCGCGCCGGATCGCGGCCGACCTGGGCAAGGAGGTCGACGTCCGGATCGAAGACGGCGGCGCCCGCGTCCCGCCGGGCGAGCTGCGCCCCCTCTGGGGGTCTCTGGTACACGCCGTCCGCAATGCAGTCGACCACGGTCTGGAGGCGCCCGAGGAGCGGCGGGCGGCGCAAAAGCCGGCGCGAGGACGTTTGACGCTCCGCGCCCGGTCGAGCGGCGCCGATCTGGTCGTCGAGATCGAGGACGACGGTCGGGGAATCGACTTCGAGGCGGTCCGACACGCCGCCGTACAGGCGGGGCTCCCGGCTCGGACGCCAGACGACCTCGTCGAGGCGCTCTTCCGCGACGGCGTGACGACCAAGTCCCACCTGACCTCCCTGTCGGGGCGCGGTGTGGGCATGGCCGCGCTGCGTCAGACGTGCCGCGACCTGGGGGGGTCGATCCAGGTCGAATCGCGCACGGGAGAAGGCACCCGGCTCGTGTTCCGGGTTCCGCTGCGGCGCGTTCCGGCCCTCCTCGGCCCAGCGTCCGGCGCCGCGGCCTGACGCGCTCCGGCGGGGTCCGTGGCGGCCCTTATGGACCGCGGCGCTGCGTGCCGTAGCAAGACTTGCCGGAGCAAACCAAGATGGGCGGGAAAATCCTCGTAGTGGACGATTCGATGTTGGTACGAAGGCAGGTCGGGCAGGCGCTCTCCAAAGAGGGCTTCGTCCTGATCGAGGCGGTCGACGGCGTCGACGCGCTCGAGAAACTGGCCGCCAACGGCGACGTGGCGCTGGTCGTCTGCGACGTGAACATGCCGCGGATGAACGGCCTGGAGTTCTTGGAGAAGAAGAACGGCGACGCGGCTTGCCGCGGCGTGCCCGTCGTGATGCTGACGACCGAGGGCCAGCCGGAGCTCATTCAGAAGGCCAAGGGCCTCGGGGCCAAGGGGTGGATCGTGAAGCCCTTCAAGGCCGACCTACTCGCCTCGGCGGCACGAAAGCTCACAGCCACGCCGGCCTGACGGCGGGCATCCGAAAGCGATGCTCGTCCTCGTCGCCGACGACAACCGCTTCGAGCGCGAGGCCGCCACCCGCCTGCTCGAGCACGCGTCGTACCGCGTCGAGGCCGTCCAGGACGCCCGGAGCGCGCTCGACGCCATCGAGCGCGACCGCCACCCCATCGTGCTTCTGGCGTGGCGGGCGCGGTGGGCCGCGGACTTTCTAAAGCAACTCCGGAGCAGCGAGGCCGACAGCCACGCATACGTGCTGGTGGCGCTCGACTCCAACTCGGCCGGCGACGTCGCGGCGCTCTACGGCGCAGGCGCCGACGACTTTATGCGACGACCGGTCTTACGCGAGGAGTTCCTCGGGCGGATCGAGGCGCTCGCGCGGATCCGTAAGTGGTCCGGGGCCAGCGCGGCCCACGAGGTCTCGCCCGGGGCGAAAGACCTGGGCGAGTACACGGCGATTCGAAACGCCGGACCACTGGTGGCCAAAGACGTCGCCGAGATGATTGGACAAGAAGCGAGCGTCGCCGAAGGCTGGAACCTCGAGCGGTCCACCCTCCTGCGCGGAGCGACGATCCCGATGTCGCTGGCGACCGACAAGACCGAGCTACGAGTCTCGGTCCTGGTCGACGAGGCCTCGTGGCGCGCCCTCGGCGGCGTGCTCCTCGGTGACCCGAGCGCGCCCGACGAGGCGCTCGGTGATGTGCTGCGAGAG
>DATGJA010000756.1:0-12121 GCA_035295445.1 Polyangiaceae bacterium
CCGATCCCTTCGCCGAGACGAAGGGCGCCGGGTCTTGCGGCGACGCGGCTGCGTCGGCGAAGGGATCGGGACGATCGCGAAGGCGCTCCACGTCATCCATCGTGAACGCGTCCGGCGCGTGAGCGTCGAGCTCTTCCCAGCGCAGCGGCGCGGCGACCGAGGCCCGCGGCCGCGCGCGCAGCGAGTACGGCGCGACGACGGTGGCGCCCGGGTTGTTGCGCATCCAGTCGATGAAGACACGACCTCCGCGAAGCGCGGTCCGGAAGGCGACCGTGAGCTCCTCCGGATGGTGGGCGGCGAGGAGCGCGGCGACCTTCTGGGTCGCCACGGCGATCGTGCCTCCGTCGACGCGCGGCGCGATCACCGCGACCACGTGGTAGCCCTTCGACCCCGTCGCCACGGGCGTCGTCGCGAGGCCCAAGGCGTCGAGCGCCTCGCGGACCCTCTTTGCCGCGCGACGCACGGCCACGAGCGCGCCCTCGGGCGGGTCGAGGTCGATGACGATCCGATCCGGGCGAAACCCGTCGGTCACGCGACGGGTCGGCACGTGCAGCTCGATGGCCCCCTGGTTGGCGAGATAGGCCAGATGTTCGCCTTCCAGCACGACCGGATAGACGGTGACGTCCGGCGACGCCGCGCCGCGTCTCGGGTGCTTCTTCGACGCCGCGGTGCTGCGCGGGACGGCGAAGCGCCGAATCGAAGACGGATAGTGCGCGGGGACGTTCTTCTGGAAGAACCCCGGCGCGGCGAGCCCCTTGGGGTAACGACGGATCGAGAGAGGGCGCCCGAGGACGTGCGGCAGAAGGCGCGGCGCAATCCGCTCGTAGTAGGCGACGACATCGCCCTTGGTGCGCCCGACCTCCGGAAAGACGACCCGATCGGCGTTCGAGACCTGGACCATGCGCGCGGGCGACCCGCGCGGCGGATTGTACGACGCCGTTGGCAAACGCGACCCATCCGTGCTCGGCTGCAGCCGGAAATGTCACACCGGCTTCGCAAGCACACGACCCTCGCGGGGGCGCTGCACGTCGCGGCCTTGCTCATCGCCTCGACCGCGGCCGGCCAAACGGCGTCGCCGCCGCCCGGCCCGAGCACATCGCCCGGGCCCAGCCCAACCCCGACCGTCTGGGTCCACGTCGACGGCGCGGACGGCGCAAGTCTGCAGCAGGACGAGTCGGGGGACGACGATTGGAAGACGATCTGCCAAGCGCCGTGCGACCAGCTTGCGCCCCTCGGCTCGTGGTATCGCATCGCGGGCCGGGGGCTCATCCCTTCCGACGACTTCGCGCTCGACGCCCCCGCGGGAGGGCGGGCGGACCTTCGCGTCGCGGGCGCGTCGAGGTCGTGGAGAAGGGGGGGCGAGGTCCTCGTGGGAGGGGGCTTCCTGACCGCGCTCATCGGCGGATACATCCTTTACCTGCACTATGTCCTCGACGCGATCGCCGACTCCCAGGGCAAACCGCGGCCGACCACGATCGATCCGGTGATCGGCTTCGCGCTGGCCGGGGCCGGGGGAGCCGTCGGCATCGTCGGCCTGGTCCCCGTCGTGGCCAACTACCAGACGACCGTCGCCCAGTCCGCGAGCCCAGCGCAGACGCCCCCCGCATCCGCCGTTCCTGCGAGCCCGCCGGCGGCGAGCGCCGCGTGGAGCACGCCGGAGTCGAGACGAGTCCCGCCCCCCTTCGGCTTACCGATCTTCGTCGGAACCTTCTAAGGGCTGCGGGGTGGGCACGGATCGCCGTGTTTTCTACTGCGGATCGACCACGAGCGACCCGAAGGCCGCCGGGACATGGAAGTCCGGCTTGGGCGTGCGGGGCGGGCTCCAGGCCAGATAGAGGCGGCCCGACTTACCCTCCATCCGATAGAGGGCGAGCGGGAGGCGGGCGCCCGGCGCGAGGGCGGCGACGATCTCGGGCGCCGTGAGCTTCACCTCGAGGGTCGCCGTGTGCGCCGCCGCGTCTTGCGTCGTCGCGATGATCGCGCCGCTCGACCAGGTCGTGTCCCCGCCGCGGCCCGCGTCGAGGTCGATCGCGACGTCGAAGAAGTGCCCGAAGGGACCGACCTCGGTCTCGAAGTACCGGCGCGGGCGGGCGGCGTCGGGTGTGAAGAAGAGCTCCACGCAGTCTTCTTCGAAGAGCTTCGACCGCGGCGACCGGGTCGACCGCGTCCGGTCGGTGTTCAGGCCCGCCCCCGAGAGCTCCCAGAGCACGTAGAGGCCGCCCTTGTCGTAGAGGAAGCGCGCGCGCGTCGAGGTGGCGGTGGGAACGCCGGCGTAGTCGCTGTTCCAGCTCACCGGGACCGCGCGAGCCCACGCCGCGTCGTCGCCGCGGCCGTCCATCGCGATCGCGTCGTTCCCGAGGGCGTGGGCGTGCGCGACGGGCCGCTCGGCGGGAGCGCCCGGCGAGCCGAGCGCACCGAGCTGCGCCGATGTCAGCGGCGGTGACGCGTCGGAGTGGATCGAAAAGCCAGCCATCCCCACGAGGTGCACCGGTCGCGCGGCATCGAGCAGGTGCGACCCATCCCCCGTGACGCTCGGGTGCGCGAGGTCGACCCCGAACCGCCTGGCCGCCGTCTCGAGAAGCGGCGAGGTCCGGTGTCCGCCGAGCTCCCGCGCGAGCTCCGCGCTGTCCCAGAGCCCCAGCATCTGCGCGCCGACGCGATCCACCAGGACGGGGTTGGTCCCGCCGATGGCGAAGCTCTCGGCGCTCGGCCAGAACTTTTCGAAGCCGTCGCCCCCCATCGCGGGGGCGCCCTCGGCGAGCACGACGTCGGGCGCCTCGATCTCCAGGACGTCGGCGATTCGCTCGGCGAACGCTTCGATCGACGCGACGTAGTCGGCGCGATCCATCTTGCCCGTCTTGACGAGCGGGAGCATCTCGCGATGCATGCGCCACTTCTGGTGGAAGGCCGGCGACGCGTCCGACAGGTCGACCGTGCCCTGCATCCCCTTGACGGCCATCGAGAGGACCCCGTAGCGGTGCGCCTTGATCTTCGGCAGCGAGATGAACATCCCGTGGGCGAGCGTCTCGGCGAGGATGCGCGGCACGAGCAGCGTCGAGACGTGCGACGCTTCCATGCCCGAGACGGGCAGCGGCTTGCCGGGCTGGTCCCCCTCGACGTCGAAGACGCCGTCGTCATCCATCGCGACGAGGGGCACGTGCTCCTCGGCCGCCATCTTGGCGTAGCCGCTCGCGCGAACGAGGGTCTCCCAGTCTGCGTGCCTCGCCCCCCATCCCTCGGCCACCGTGACGTGATCGTGGCCGCGAGCCCGCAGGCACTGGACGACGCCGCGGACGAACTCCGGATCGGTGATTCGCCCCTTGAGCCCGTCGTCCCCACCGCTCTTCGCGGGGTCCTTGAACCACTCGAACCCGCCGAGGTTGGGCTTGAGCAAGATGGGCGTCGACGGGGGCCGACGCGGAACGACCGCGTCGCAGAGGCGCCTGCCCAGGTCGTAGGCCGGGCGCCGATCATGGCTTTGCAAGAGGACGACCGGGGAGGCGTCCTTCGCCAGGCGCGCGCCCTGGCGTGCCCGGAGCGACGCGCCGTCCACCCGCTCGGCCCCGTCGACCGCCGGGGCCTCGGCGTCCTCGGTCCACGACGGCGACGCGTGCGAGCCCACGTCGGTGGACGCCGACGCGCTCGCGGGTGCCACGGCGGGGACCCCCGCCTCCGAGGCGCTCCGGGTCGGGCCCTTGTGACAAGCCGCGCAGAGCGCGAACAGGAGCAGGGACCGGCCGACGAGAGGTCGCGCGCGCATCGGCGCTCAGCCCTGCTTTCGTCCTCGCTCGGCCGCTTCGAGGACGCGCAGGACGTTCTCGCCGAGGATCTTGCGCACGTCGTCCGCCGAGAAGCCGCGGCGCAGGAGCTCCTGCGTGATGAACGGCATCTTCGAGACGTCGTCCAGGCCCGCCGGGGCCGCCGGCACGCCGTCGAAGTCGCTCCCGAGGCACACGTGGTCGACGCCGGCGACGCGTGAGATGTACTCGATATGGTCGATCACCTTGCTCGCCGGGACCGGGGGAAGCGACGCCGCGAGCTCCTTGAACTTGTGCCAGAGGACCGCCTGCACCCCCTGCGGATCGCCGGCGTGCTGCCTCACGATATCCATGATTCCGGCGCCCTTCTCGAGGTCGTCGAGGCGCGCCGCCCAGGCGGCGTCGAGGAACTCCGGCCCGAAGTTGACGCACACGGCGCCGCGGTTCCGGGCGACGGCGCGCAACATCTCGTCGGTCATGTTGCGCGGGCGGTCGGCGAGCGCGCGCGCGGACGAGTGCGACGCGATCACCGGGACCCTCGACGCGCGCACGGCGTCGAAGAAGGTCGGGTCCGAGACGTGGGAGACGTCGACCATCATCCCGAGGTCGTTCATCGCCGATACGACCCGCGCGCCGAGCGGGGTAAGGCCTCGCGAGCGGCCGTCGTCGCCGGAGCTGCCGCCCAGTCGGTTCGAGTTCGACCAGGTGAGCGTCATGTAGCGCGCGCCGCGATCGTAAAAATCGCGAAGGTGAGCGAGAAGGTCGTCGTCGGTCCCCTCCCCCAGCGAGTGCCCACCTTCGACCCCGATCAAGAACGCGATCTTCCCGCCCGCGGCCGCCGCGCGCACCTCGCCCGCCGTCCGGGCCAGGACGACGCCGGCCTGGTTGGCGGCGACGAGCCGGTCGATCGCGGAGAACTCTTCGAGCGACCGGTCGTACGCCTTCGCGCCGGGGTAGAGCATGGGCGGGACGAAGACCGACAGGAACTCGGCGTCGAGCCCCCCCTCGCGCATCCGGGGAATGTCCGTCTGGGTGTCGGGCAGCCTCTCGGCGAGGTTCGCGCCGTCGACCACCATGCGCTGCGTGACGTCGTCGTGCGTGTCGATGACGATGGCGCTCCGGTGAATCGAGTCGGGCGACGCCGCGGCGGGAGCCGGCGCGGTCGCAGGGGCGGCGGGACCGGGCGCGCAAGCCGACCCGATCGAGACGAGAACCACGACCCCCGAAAGCAACACCTTGCAAGATTGCACGCGGGCAGAGTAGCGAAGAGCCTTGGCCTCCGCCGCCCAAACCATCGACGCCCCCGTCCGGATCGGGCAGCGTCTCGTCGCGCTCGACTGGATGCGCGGCATCGTCATGGTTCTCATGGCGGTCGACCACAGCTCGGGAGAGCTCAACGCCGGGCGCCTCTTCACGGACGGCACGTTCGTCTACACGGCCGGGACTCCCCTCCCCGCGGCCCAGTTCCTCACGCGGTGGATCACCCACGTGTGCGCGCCCACCTTCGTGTTCCTCGCCGGCACGTCGCTCGCGCTCTCGATCGCGCGCAGGGTCCGGGCGCGCGAGAGCGCGTGGAGCATCGACCGCCACATCGCGCTTCGCGGCGTCATCATCGTCGCGTTCGAGCTCTGGGTGTCCCTGTTCTGGATGCCGCCCGGGCGATATCTCCTGCAGGTCCTCTACGCGATCGGGACGAGCTTCGTCGCGATGGTGTTTCTGCGACGCCTCCCGGCCGCGGCGATCCTGACGCTGGCTTTGGCGATCGTCGTGGGCGGTGAGGGTCTCACCGCAGCGGCGGGGTGGGGCCCGCCCGAGCGCACGCCGTCGATCGCGGCGCTGCTCCTCGTGCCGGGCCGGCGCGGACCCCTGATCGTCGGATACCCAATGCTCTACTGGCTGGCCATCATGCTCTTCGGGTGGTGCTTCGGCCTCTGGCTCGCGAAGAGACCGCCCCCGGAGACGATCCGGCGTGCCCTCGGCATGGGCGGCGCCGCGCTGCTCGCGGCCTTCGTCCTCGTGCGCGCGCACAACGGCTACGGCAACGCGGGGCTCGCGCGCGAGGGCTTGGATCTCGTGCAGTGGCTGCACGTCAGCAAATACCCTCCGAGCGTCTCGTTCGTCGCGCTCGAGCTCGGCGTCATGGCGGTCGCGCTCGCCGTCCTCTGGGGCCCTGCGGACCGCGCGGTCGCGAACGAAGGCGGCGTGGTGGTCGTGCTCGGCAGGACGCCGATGTTCTTCTACCTGCTCCACATCCCCTGCCTCGTCCTCGGCGCGCGCCTTCTGGGGGTGTCCCACGCGCTCGGCCTCGGGGCGACCTTCCTCGGCGCGGCCGTGGTGGTGGCGGTCCTGTACCCCGTGTGCCGGCTTTACGCGAAGTACAAGGCCGCCCACCCCGACGCGTGGATGCGCTACATCTGAGTGTCGCGTTTTGATCGTGGAAGGAGGCAACCTCATGGCGAATCCGGGCACGGGACGATTCTGCTGGCACGAATTGGTGACGAGCGATGTTGCCGCGGCGACGAAGTTCTACGGGGAGCTGCTCGGTTGGACCTTCCGCGACAATCCGAGCCCGATGGGCGGGGCGTACCGAATGTTTTCGCTCGGCGACACGATGGTCGGCGGCGCGATGGCGGCGCCCGCGGGTGTGCCGTCGGGGTGGCTCGTTTACGTCGCGGTCGACGACGCCGACTCGGCCTCGAGCAAGGTCGCAGAGCTCGGCGGCAAGATCATGGTGCCGGCGACGACGGTCCCGGACATGCTGCGCTTCGCGTGCGCGTCGGACCCGCAAGGAGCGGCGTTCGGGGTCCTCCAGCCGCTCGGGACCGGCACGCAGCAGCGTCCCTACGACGGGCCCCCGCGCCCGGGCACGTTCTGCTGGGACGAGCTCCACACCAAGGACATGGCGGCGGCGAAGAAATTCTACGGCGGCTTGTTCGGATGGACGGGCAAGGGCGAAGCGGACGGCAGCGATGGGTACTGGCACTGGAAGCTCGCCGACAAGGAGATCGGCGGGATGACGTCGCACATGGGCGGACCCGGCGTGCCCCCGCACTGGCTCGCGTACGTCGCGGTCTCCGACGTGGACGCGTGCACGAAGAGGGTCGCGTCGCTCGGCGGCACGGTGCGGATGCCGGCGATGGAGATCCCGAAGGCGGGGCGGTTCTCGGTCGTCCAGGATCCGACGGGCGCGGTGTTCTCGCCGTTCCGCTCGGCGCGCGTCTGAGAGGCCAAGCCGTGCGCTGTGTCGCGCTCGCGGCGACCTTCGTCGGCGCGGGCGCGCTGGCAGGGTGCGGGGGTAGCGTGGTCGCGCCGCCGTCCGATGGATCGACGCCGGACGGCTTCACGGTGGACGCCGCGCCGGACGTCGAATCGCCCCCGGCGGCCGACGTCGTCCCGGATACGACCAGGCCTCCGGTGGACGCGACCCTAAACGCGAATGCGCAGGACGCCGACGGCGACTCGCAGCGCGACGCGGCGTCGCTCGCCGACGGCGGGGCGGAGGCGGAGGCCGGGCTCGAGGTCGTCGACGCGGCTTGCCCGGCGCCCAATGAGGTCCTCCAAGACGCGTCCTGCGCGGGTCCGCCCTCCCAGGAGCGCGCCTCGGTCATGCGCGGTCTCGACTGTTACAATCAGCCGACGGTCCCGTCCGGATGCTCGTGCCTCGGAGGCCGCTGGGGTTGCCACTACGCCATTCCGACTTGCCCTATGCAGTGTCCTGGATGCATCGACCTGAACGGACGATGCAACCACGGCGACACGGACACAGTCTGCGGGTCTAACTCCAGTACCTGCGTCGATTGCTCTGCCTTCGGACAGATCTGCAACGACGCGGGGGACTGCGTCGCGGAAAGCGGGCGTGACGACGCACCGGGGTAGTCCGCATCGGTTCCGGCGTCAGCGAAGGGACAAGAAGGCCACGGCGAGGAGCACCACGATCGTCGTGATGATCGCGAAGACGAGGCACCCCCAATTGCGCGGGATACCAGGAGGCTCGGGGACGAAAGGGGAGCTCGGCAAGAGCGCCACCGCGTCGGCAATCTCGTTCGCGTCGCAGGCGAGGGCGTAGTGAAAGGCGATAAAATAGAGCCACCCGGATCGTTTTGGATTCGCGAGACCGAGCGCTCGTTTGGTTCGCGACACGGCCATGGGTATAGCCGACCAGTACCAATACAGATTGTACCAGGGTATCCACATCAGCCACCAGTTGAAGGCTCTGTCGTGCGTCAACGCCCGTAGCTCGCGGATCGGCGCGCGTGTCCCAATGATTCCCCATATAACTCCAACATACACGAGTGCGGTGGCCAGAAATTCGACCACGGGAATACGACTGAATCCTATCAACGCACCGATCAATGTCAGCGCATAACCTCCAAAGAACATGGCCGGAATCGCCAGCAGAAGCCGCGCATTTCTGCGCCGTAGCTTCGGCGGGCTGCCGGCCTTCCAACGAAAGCGCCGTCTTTCGAGGACCATGATTGAGCCCACTTGGAGCGCGACTTCGATGACGCGCGCGGGTTCCGAGGTCAAGTCGAGCAGGATCTCCCCTGCGCCAAGGGATAAGAACGCGAGGCTTGCTGGCGATCCGGCCCGCGTTGCCACCGACGCGGCACGCGCAAGAAGTAGCCACCGGCCGAGCGCGGCCAATGGCTCCATCGGGTTGCTGTCCGGTGCGATCGACGCGGAGATCGCATACCCGACCACGCACATGCCTGTGATGAGAGAGGCGCCGCGAGGAGCCAGACGCAGGCCGATCAGCACGAGCAAAGAGAGTGTAAGACAATCGAAGATCCGGGTCGAACCGACAAGCGACCGGTCAATTGCTCCGAGGGGGACGGCGAAGGCGGCTAGGACGAGGCCAAGTGCCACCCAGTCCCAACGCGCCGCGGCCGGTTCGGGCTTCGCCGGTCCGACGGGCGTCCGCCAGTGTGGCCTCGCGCTCGGCAAGGAAGCCAGGACCAGCATGGGCGCGGCGACGGCCGCGATGGCGGACAGGACGACGAACGGCCGCAAAGGATCCGCGACGACGTCCAACCCGGAACCCAGTTCGAGAGCCACCGTCCATACCGCGTAGAGGCCGACGAAACGAAAGTACCGCTCACGAAGGTCCAGTCGGGAAGCCCAGCCGTAGGAGACGCCGACTCCGAAGCCCGCGGCCGCGCGGAGGAGGAGATCGACGCCCGCTGCGTCGAAGCCGTTGAACGTCTGGGAGAGCGCCGCCGGGATCGCAAGGACGAGCGCGACCCCGGCAAACGCCGCCTGCTGCCGGCGCCGGTCGAAGCGGGTGCAGAGGAGCGCGGCCAGAGCCGCGGCAACCAACTGGATGCCCACGCTCAGCATGGACAAGGTCTTGACGTTTCCGAGGACTGGCGCCGTCGTCGCCCGGAAGCTCTGTCCAAGCACCCCGGCGAGCAGCATGGGCCCGTACGCCACGATCGGTCCCGCGAGGGCGACCAAGGGGCGCACCCAAGCGCGCTCCTCGGCCCCCGCCTGCGCGAGGAACCACCATCGCAGACGCGCCGGGACCGCGAAGCCCAGGCCGCCGCGGGACATGAAGCTCTTGAAGACGTAGTCCTTCAGCTCGGCGCCCCGACCCCGCGCGGTGACGCGATCGAGCAGGGCCGCCGACAAGGCGTGCAGCGCCCTTGGACGCTGTCGGACGATGTCGAGCGAGAAGCCCCGCCGCTCTCCAGATGCGCCTCCTTCGACCGCGGTGGTCAGCAGCCGATCGAGCGCATCGCGAATCCTCCCGGCGTCCGCCGGCGCCAGACGCGCCACGAGCTCGTGGCGCAGCCAGAGCGGCATCGACGCGTGCCGAAGCCACGGCAAGCGCGCGAGACGCGCCAGGCAGTCCCGGTCGATCGTTCGGACGCCGGCCGACGTGCGGAGCGCCGACCCGAGGTAAAGAGTCAAGTTCCAGCTCAGCGCAGGATAGATGGCGAGAGAAGACAGCCAGGCGAAGCCTTCGGCTCCGAGGTAGAGACGCAGGTCGTCCATCATCTCGGCGATCTCGGTCGGCCCCGGGGGGTCGCGCTCGAGCCAGCGCGCCGGCCAGTCGCTGAGGGCGCGCGGCAAGGGAATGGACCCCCGACCCCCTTCTGGCGCCGCGGGCGACCACGGACGCCCTCCGCGGGTCGCAAAGGCCGCGGCGAGGCCGGAGAGGCCCGACGGGCTGGCTTGGAAGACGCGAAAGTCGAGCAGACGACCCGCGATCTCGGGCCTGAGGTCCCCTTGTGCGGGCGTGAGAATGGCCCGGTCATGCCAGCGGGACAGCTCATCGAGCCACGGCTGCGTCTGCCCGGTCGCCCGGTCGAAGAACATGGACGCCGGCGCGAAGACGATGAGTCGGTGGTACGCGTGCCGGTCGGCGATCTCGCTCAGAGTGACGGGGGAGCCCCCGCGGTCCGGAAAGCAGATCCGGGGGTCTCCGTCGAAGAAGAAGAGCGTCACCGGGACCTGGCTGGCCCGAAGTTCGTCGCAGAAGGCCGAGTACAGGGACGCCTGGTGGTCTCCCGCCGTCGTTCGGTCCACGAGGACGAGGTGTTCTGGCGTCACGGGGCGCAAACGAAAGACGACTTCGGTCAAACCACCGCCACGCAAGCTTCGCTCGAGGGTCTGGGCCAGGTCGACGTCCATGTCCTGACTCTCGACGCGTCGCCTCAATTCGCTGCAGGCGCCGGACAAATCGCGCGCGCCTTCGAAGGGGCCCGTGAGCGCCTTCACGACGAGCGAGTCGACCTCCGGCCTCCCCGCCACCGCCCTCTGTTCGAGAAAGAGCTTCGCCCGATGTCGCCACCAGAGCCGCCACGCCACCGCGGCGGCCACGATCGCCGCACCCACGGCGGCCACGAGCGTCCAGGCGAATCCCGGCCCACCGCTCACCACAACCGCGGGCAAGGGCGTCCCGTGCACGGGCGCCGGCGTGGTCACGCGAACCTTCGAAGCGACGAACGCAACGATCCCCAGAGCCAACGCCGGGATGATCACGCGCCACGCCTTGCGCCATCCCCGGACGCCCTCGGAAACCGCCTGCTCCAGCGTCGGAGGGGGCGGAGCAACGGCTGGGCCCCGCCCGGACGCCTCGCCCTGGGAGCGCGCCCAGGATCGGAATCGCCTGGGAAAGTCGGCCTGTTCGTCGGGCGTCGAGCAGATGATCGGGCCGATATGGCGGGCGAGGCGCATCGGGTCGTCCAGCGACTCGCCCCGGGCCGTCAAGGCGACGAGCAGGTCTTGGACCGCCATGCAGTGACGGGCGTCGACGCGATAACCAACGTCCCGCAGCGAGCTGACGAACCCGATGACCCGAGCGGGCTCCGCCCAACGGGGCCACGCCGCCCCCGATTCGATCTCTAGCGGGGCCGCCATTTGCGCAGAAGCTCTCCGACGAGGCGCTGGTCTTCCTGGGTCTTGGTGAGCGCGCTCATCGTCCGCTGCGCCATGGCGGTCCCTTCTCCGGCGAACGGATCGCCGTCACCCGCGGTCGCGAGCACGGTGACCCATTTCAGGAGCTCCGCCACCGAAGGCGGCTTTTGCAGTCCGGACGACGGCGCTCGGAGCAGATCGTAGAAGGCCAGCGCATCGACCAGAAACGGGGGCACCCTCCGCAACGTCGTGCCGATTCTCGTGGCGACGATTTGACGAAGCCGCTCGCCGTCGGGAGACGGAATGTTGTAGTAAATGCATCGACGCAGAAACGGCGCGGGCAAGTCGCGCTCCGAATTGCTCGTCAAGATGACGACGGGGGGCAGCGCGGGATTCGCCTCGACCTTGGTATTCCCGAGCTCCGGGACGCGAAAATACAGGTTCTCGATCTCGTTCAGGAGATCGTTCGGAAAATCGCGGGGTGCCTTGTCGATCTCGTCGATGAGGACGACCGAGGCGCGCGCGGGCACCTGTCGATACTCCGACGCCCTCAGCTCGGCGTAGCGCGGCGGCGGCTGGGACAGCACGATCGCGAGCCCGAGAGCATTCAGGTGAAAGAACTCCGTCGCCGGGAGTTTCGAGTCCATGTGCACGGCGTGGAGGCGCCCCAGCGTATCGAACGAATAGAAAAGATCGCGCGCCGTGCTCGTCGATTTCACGTCGAACTTGAGAGGCTCGTCGAGCTTCAGCGACCATGCCACGCTGAAGGCGAGCTGCGTCTTGCCCGCCCCGGCCTCACCGGTCACGAGCAACGGTTGACCCAGCGTGAGCGCCACGTTGACGGCGTCGACCAGCCCGGGATCCGGCAAGTAGTCCGCGGGGTCGTTCAGGGACGGCGCAGTCCGCGCGTTGGCCTGCGGCGCCACGCCGGTCTGTTTCGTCGGATCGTAGAGGAGGGTCACGGGCCGTTCCCCGATTTCCTTCGCCGGAACTTTGCCAGCGCT
>DATGJA010000757.1:0-13281 GCA_035295445.1 Polyangiaceae bacterium
TCGATCACCGAGGGACTACCGCTCGCGCTGCTCGAGGCGATGGCCACGGAGCTGCCGGTCGTGTGCACGGCGGTCGGCGGGGTCCCGGACGTGCTGGACGACGGGGTGACCGGCCTCCTCGTGCCAGTGGACGACCCGGACTCACTCACCGCTCGACTGGCGTCGTTGGCGCACAACTCTGCCCTGGCGCGGCGGATCGGCGCCGCGGGGCGCCGCCTGGTCCTCGAGCGGCACTCGCTCGACCGCATGGCGCGGGCGTACGAGGACCTCTACGAGGGCGCGCGGGACCGCTGGCCAGCATGTTGCTGAACGCCGCCGAGGTGGGCCGCGTGCGATGGGCCGTCGTGGCGATGGCCGCGTGCGGGTGCGCGAACCCGATGCACGGCGCCCCGCCGCCGCCGAACGGCTTGCCCGCCGACGCGCCGACGCCGGTCTCGTCCATCCCGGCCAGCGAGCCGATCGACGCCGGGACCGCGGCGTCCGGCCACGCCGTGGGGGCCGAACCGGTCGCCGCTTCGGGAAGCTGGTGGCGCACTTATGCGGGCACGGACTCGAGCGCCCGCGACTCGGCGGTCGACGTCGCCGTCGACGCGCGGGGGCGAGCCACGGTCCTCGCGAACTTGGCGCAGCGCGCGTTCGGGGTCCTGGCCTACGAGCCCGACGGCACGCTCGCGTGGGCAAGCTCATTCCACGACCCGGCCGACGATGCGGACGTCCCGGTCCGAATCGCGACGGACGCGAGCGGGAACGTGTACGCCGCGGGGACCGCGAGCCGCGGCAGCCCGGCCGTGCAGAGCTACGTCATCGTCTCATTCGACGCGAGCGGCGCGCTCCGCTGGTCCGTGCACGCCGGCGCGGGCGCCCTGTCGGACCTCAGGGTCGAGGACGACGGTCGCGCCGCGGCGACCGGCGTCGGATCCGACGGAACGCACGCGGTCGCGCGCACCGTCGCGCTCGATGCGGCGGGCGACATCCTATGGCAAGCCTCGGAGGTCGGGCCGCTCGGCCTCGGCGCGGCGGGGCGACACGTCGCGCTCGACACGTCGCGGAACGCGTACGTGGCCGGCGAGTCGACCGACGGATCGCACGATCAGGTGACGCTCTTCGCCTACGACCCGTCGGGCGCGCGCCGCTGGATGGTCCGGACGAACGAGGACCCCACGCAGGTCCCGCAATCGACGGCGCAAGCGCTCGCGCTCGATTCGAGCGGCGCTCCTTACGTCGCGGTCGCGCGCGCATTTCGCCCGACGCAGGACGACGAGCCCACCGTCGAGCTCGCGGCCGCAAAGTGGGACCCGGCCGGGAGCGTCCTCTGGACAGCAACGGTGGCCGTGGAGACGCGCAACGTCGCGACGGCGATCGCCGTGGACGCACGAGGGCGCGCGACGGTGACCGGGTTCGCCGGCGACCCGACCCCCGACGCGTACCTGACCGCGCAGTTCGATCCGAGCGGTCGGACCCTGTGGACGAACCGCGACGGTTGGGACGCCGCGGGTCAGCACGAGGCCCGCGCCCTCGCGATCGACGGCGCCGGCGACGTGCACGTAACGGGCACCGCCTACGGGCCCGACGGCATCGCCGACTTCGGGTCGATCGTCTACGACGCGTCGGGCGCGGTCATCTCCCGCGGACTCGACGGCGACGGCGCCGACCGAATGGCTGCGGCGGCCGCGCTCGCGCTCGATGGCGCATTCTACGTCGTCGGGAGCACGCTCGCGTCGCCGCGCGCAGAGGTCGGCGTGCTCCGGACGTCTCCCTGACGGCGGGGCCTCAACAGCCTCCGCCCGAAGACGACGACGACCCGGACGAGGTCGCCGGTGCACCGCTCATCGTCGCCGAACCGGCGCCATCGGGCGCGGACGAGCTGCCGGCGTCCGGCGAAGTCGGCGAGCTGCCCGCGTTCGGCGATGCCTGCGAGCTGCCGGCATCCGGCGATGCCGGCGGTGGAACCATTCCCCTGACGGTGCCGTCCGTGCCCACGGTGAACGCGAGCGTCCCTTGCACCGTGAGGTTGAGCGGCCCGCCCGCCGAGACCGTCACGGCGAGCGCGCCGTGCACAGGCGTCGCCGTCACCGCGTAGCCGGTCGAGGAAGGCGCCATGTCAAAGATGAGGTGGTCGGCGGGCGCCGTCTGCGTCACGGCGTACGTGACGGCCGAGACCGTCGCGGCCGCAGCGTGGTCGTCGCCGAACAGGACCACCGCGTTGCGCGGGCTCGAAAGGACGTGCACGCCGACCACGGCCCCGGCCGTTACGTTCCCGTCGGCCGACGAGAGGCGCGTCTCGTCGGGGACCGAGGCCCCCGCCGTCACGACGGTGAGCCAATCCTGCGCTGCTGCTTGCGTGGGCGAGTGCATCTCGAGCCGCCAGGCGGCCCCGTTCACCAGGTTGACCTTCATGGCCGTCGCGGTCCGGGGTAGCAGCGTGCGAATACTCCCCACTGTGGCGCCTTGGGACGCCACGTCGAACCGCGCCTGCGTCGCGTCGGAGGTCGCGACCGCCGTCGGCTGCGTCGGGGTATGCCAGGCGAGCCACTGGTCGGCGGAGCCGCCAAGGGTGGTACGGTCGTAGACGACGAAGGTACCCGGTCGCACGTACGCGAAGTCCCGCGTGAACTGCGACACTCCGACGCCGCCGGTCGCATACATGTCCGCGATGTGCACGCCGCGCGCGTGGGCGAAGGCCCCTTGCTCCTCGTACTTGGCGACCTGCGTCTGCGCGCTCCCGGGAGCGACGGGCACCTGCGCCACGCCCGCCGCGAAGAAGGTGTTGTAGAGCAGGCGCGTCTTGTTCCCCCAGCTGTCGTCGTAGACGAACGTCTCGCCCGCGTTCCCACCGGCCTGGGGCAGCCACCCGGTCGCGTTGACGAGGATGGGCTGGTCGCCGGCGACCACTGCGACCGACCCCTGGTTGAAAAGCTGCTCGCCCGAGTCCGGCGCGTCGATGTACGTGCCCGCCACGAACGTCCCCCACACCGCGTCCTTTTGCCAGGCGGACCGGACCGCGACGTGCCCGGGCCCGGAAGCGAGGTACGAGAGCGGATCGGACGTGTACGGCTGCGTCGCGAGCGACGGATCCTGGAAGAGAAACTCCTCCCACGGATCCCCCGAGTCGCCCCCCGTGGCGACGAGATCGGCCACGTAGCTACGCGCGCTCGCGGCCGCCGGATCCCCGATGTATCCGAGGATGCCGGCGAGCGCCCGCGCGACCGGGACCGACGGCGCAAGGCGCGTCTGCGAGTGAATCGTGCCCTGATCGTCCATGTGGTGGAGCGACGGCCAGGCGAACGAGCGCACGTACGACGCCTCGTCGCGCGCGAACGGCAGCCCCGCGCCCCAGTCGAGTCCCTTGCCCGTCTTCACGGCCCAGAGAAACTGCGCCATCTCCCGGACGGCGAGCGGCCCGTACTCCCAACCCTCGGGCCAGCCGCCGCCTTGCATCGACGTCGCGTACGCCGGGTGCGCGAGCTTCTGCCACATCCGTGTCTGCACGTCGCTCCAGTACCCGGCTGCGCTCGCGTTGTCCGGGTCGGTCGCGATCGCCGTGGTCGTCTTGGCGAGGAGGTATCCGGCGAAGTAGTTTCCGATGGGCTCGGCGTTGGAGAAGCCCTTCGCGTCGTACCAGTCGATCCACGCGTCGAGCGCCGTGACGATCGCCTGCTTTTGCGCGGATGAGAGCGCCGGCCCGAGCCAATCGTAGCCGGTCGCCATGGCGACGCCGTAGTTGCGGATGCCGTAGCCGTCGTCCGTGCTCGGGTCTTGCCCGCCCGAGCTCGCGGGCGTCGCGATCACGGTGAGGAGCTGCGCGCCGGCGGCGCCGTAGCTCGCCTCGGCTTTCGAGTCGATGCCGTGGATGACGCGATAGCAGAGCCCGAGGCTCATCACCTCGGGGAGGTAGCCGTCCCCCTGGTAGCCTTGGCCCACGTTCGGGGGGTTCGGATACGCGTTGCCGCTCGGAGGGTTGAACGTCGCGCCGGTCAGTGCGTCGCAATGGGCCTTGAGGGCGACCCACGCCGGATCGTTCGCCGCCGCGCGCTTCTGCAACGCCCCGAGCACGGCGTCGTCCAGATACAGGCGAACGCCGACGCTGCTGTCCGCTTGCTGCGAGCGGCACGTGGAGACGGCCGAGCCCGCGCGGCCGGCCTCCGTATTGCACCCTCCGGTACCCATCATCACCATCAGACCGAGCGGGACCGGCAAGAGCACGCGAGAGACGAACTTCGACATTCCAAACCTCCGACAGATCCAGAGAACACGAAGCCCCGTGCGGCAGCGGACACCACCGCACGGGGCCCCCAGCCGACCCGATCGGGCCGTCAGGACGAGATCTACCTTCGGCGATTCTCGAGCATGATTGCCAACAAATTTCGAATGCTAGAGCTTCGGTTTGTCGTGCCATGAAGCCGGTGGTGGCCTTTCATCCGCCCATCTGCCGTCGAGCACGGTTCGTGTTCTTTGCGGTTGAGCCGCGGATACGAGCCGGCCGTCGTGGGTAATTCCGCCGCATCGTGTGGCGAGCGTGCGTCCCCGCTCGGAGGCGACGACGCACAACGCGCCGCGACGTACGAGTTCGTCCACCGGCGGTTCGAGCGGCACGCCGCCGCGTCGCCCACGGCCACGGCAGTCCGCTTCCGCGACGAGAGCTTGAGCTACGCGGAGCTCAACCGGCGCGCCAACCGCCTCGCGCACTGCCTGGTCCAGGCGGCGATCGGCGACGAGGCACGAATCGCCGTGTGCCTCGAGCCTTCGCTCGACGTCGCCGTGGCGCTCCTAGGCATCCTGAAGGCCGGGGCCGCCTACGTGCCGGTCGACCCGAGCCATCCGCCCGCGCGAATCGGTACTGTCCTCGAGGACGTCCGCCCGCGTCTTGTCCTCGCCAGCCGGCGCACGTCGGCGACCCTCGCGTTCGGGCGCGTGCCTACCCTGGTGCTCGACGCGGAGGGGACCTTGCTCGAGGGCCAGCCGACGTACAACCCGACGAGGCGCATCCCGCCCGACTGGACGGCGTATGTCTACTACACGTCGGGCACGACCGGCGCGCCGAAGGGGGCCATGGCGAGCTACGCGAACCTCGCGAGCTACATCGGGCTGGCGCAATCCCGATATGGATACGACGGCCGGGACGTCATTCCCGCCATTGCCCGATTCGGTTTCAGCATAAGCATGTTCGAGCTCGCCGCGCCGCTCGTCTCCGGAGGCACCCTCGTCGTCCTCGAGCGCGAGCACGTGCTCGACCTCGCACGAATGGCCCGGACGATGACCGAGGTCACGGCGTTCCACGCGGGCCCGAGCCTGCTCAAGAATCTATTGCCGTATCTTCGCCGTCACTTCCCGGACCCGAGCGTCTTCTCCGGCGTGCGGCACGCGTCGTCGGGCGGCGACATGGTCCCCGTCGAGGTGCTCGAGGGCCTGCGCGACGTCTTCCGCAACGCGGAGGTCTTCGTCATCTACGGCTGCAGCGAGATCGGGTGCATGGGGTGCACTTATCCGGTGCCCCGCGCGGGCGAGATCGCGCGCGGCTGCGTGGGGCGCCCGTTCGACGGAGTGGTCCTTCGCGTCGCCGACGCTGCGCTCCGCCAGGTACCGGACGGCACCGCGGGAGAAGTGCTCTTCGCAGGCCCCGGGGTCGTCAAGGGATACTTGAACCGCGCGGATCTGACCGCGGAGCGCTTCGTGGAGCAGGACGGGCTACGTTTCTACCGGACGGGGGACGTGGGGCGCCTCGGGCCGGAGGGCCTCGAGCTCTTGGGGCGCAGCGACTTCCAGG
Source organism: Polyangiaceae bacterium (assembly GCA_035295445.1). Classification (GTDB taxonomy): domain Bacteria; phylum Myxococcota_A; class Polyangia; order Polyangiales; family Polyangiaceae; genus Palsa-1150. The sequence continues at coordinate 5,765 of DATGJA010000757.1, forward strand.
TCAAGGTCCGCGGCATGCGGGTCGAGCTCGGGGAGGTCGAGCACCACCTTCGCGCAGCCCCCGGCGTGCGCGACGCGGTGGCGGTGGCGCGCGACGCCGCGAACGGCGAGCAGGCGCTCGTGGCCTACGTCGTGATGGACGGCGGCTCGCCCGACGCCGCGGCACGGATGGCGGGGATCCGCCGGTACGTGACCGAACGCCTGCCCGATTTCATGGTCCCTGCCGCGTACGTGGAGCTCGCGGCCCTGCCCCTCAATCACAACATGAAGCTCGACCGGCGCGCGCTGCCGGCCCCGCCACCCGCGGCGTGGCGCGTCGGGGACGCGGATCGCGACGCCCCGGGGTCGCGCGCGCCGGAGACGGCCACCGAGGAGCGACTTGCCTCGATCTGGAAGCGGCTGCTGCGCGTGGGCGACGTCGGCCTCGACGACCGTTTCTTCGAGCTGGGCGGCGATTCGATGCTCGCCCTCAGGCTCATCCTCGAGATCGACCGCGAGCTTCACGTGATGCTCGACGGCATGGAGGTGCTGCGCGAGTCGCTCGAAGTGCAGGCGGGCCTTTGCGATCGCCGGCTCGGCCTGGTGCCCAAGCGCGCGCGCGGCGGGAGAGCCGTTTGCGCGGGCAGCGTCGAGGCCCTCCACTTCGGTGGACGGCGAGAGCTCTTCGGGGTGCTGCAGCGACCTGCGCGAGCATGGAGCGGCGAGGCGGCGCTCCTCTGCGCGCCCGCAGGTCACGAGCGCGTGCGGGCGCAGTTCGTCCTGCAACGCCTGGCGCGCCTGCTCGTGGAGCGCGGCGTCTGCGTGCTGCGGTTCGACTACTGCGGCTGCGGCGACTCGCTGGGAGCGGACCGCACATGCGCGCGCTGGCGGAGCGACATCGAGGAGGCGTGCGACGAGCTGAGGCGCCGGACGGGCGCGGAGCGCGTCGCGGCCGTCGGCGCTCGCCTCGGTGGGGCTCTCCTCTGGGACGCGGCAGAGCACCTCGACTTGGCGCGGATGGTCCTCTGGGACCCGATTTGCGACGGGGCGGCGCACTACGCCGAGATGGTCGACACGCACCGCCGATACTTGCAGTCCGAGCGCCACCTTCGGGTACGGGCCCCGCGCGCGCGACCCGGGGCCGGCGAAGAGCTGCTCGGCCTCACCTACGGTTTGGCGGCGATCGCGCAGATGAAGACGATCTCGCTCGGAGGGCGATCGGCTCCCGCTGCGTCCGTCGGCTGGCTCGCCACGTCGCAGGTCGCTCGCCAGCGGGCATACTTCGAGGCCGCGTGCGGCGCTTCGCGGAGTCGCCTCGTCGCCTTGGACGTCGATTGCGCGTGGATGGACGCTTCCCGCCTGGAGGACGTTATGCCCGACGTAGGCGTCGCAAAGGCGCTCGCCGAGCTGGCGACGGAGGCCGCATGAAGGAGGCGTGCTGCCAGTTCGGAGAGGGCGGACGACTCGTCGGGATCGTCACGAGTCCCTCGGAGGTGCCGCCCCGGCGCACCGCCCTGGTCCTCCTGAGCGCGGGACTCGCGCCGAGGTGCGGGCCCTTCGGCCTCTACGCCGACCTGGCCCGCCGTCTCTCGGACGACGGCCTCCTCACCTTGCGCTTCGACCTCGGTGGCATCGGCGACAGCCTCGAGCACGACACGGGCGATTCGCTCGAGGAGCGCACGAAGCGCGACGCGTCAGCCGCGCTGGACTACCTGCTGGAACGCCACGATCTCGACGCGGTCGTGCTCGGCGGGCTGTGCTCGGGCGCCGAGGACTCGTTCCGCGCGGCGGAGAACGACCGCAGGGTCGCGGGCGTCGTCTTGATCGACCCGTTCGCCTATCGGACGCCGGGCTGGTACTGGCGGCACGCGGCCTACCGCGCCAGGCGCCGCCTCCTGCGGGCGCTCGGGGTCTATCGGCCGCTCGACCGCGCCGCACCGCCGACGCCCGGAGCGACGCAAGGGCGGCTCGTCGACTACGAGTACATGGCTCGAGACGAGTCGAGGCGCGTCCTTTGCGCCCTCCTCGCCCGCGGCGCCCGCGTTCACTTCGTCTACACGGGCGGCGCGCGCGACACGTTCAACCACGCGCGCCAGCTCTCGGCCATGTTCGCCGACGTCCCCTTCCGCGGCCTCGTCACCCTGGACCATTTCCCGGGCCTCGATCACACCCAGCTCTTGTCCGAGGACCGCCGCTCCGTGGTCGAAGCCATCTCGCAACGCCTCGGCTGGATCGTTGCCTAGCGGCCATCACAGCTGATCGCCCGCTATCTCGAAGGCGCGATCGAGCCGCAGGAGCTTGAATATGGCGAGCGGCTGCGCGTTCACGCCGACGAAGCGCACGGCGCTTCCGCGCGCGCGCACCCTCTTGTAGAGCGAGACGAGCGCCGCGACGCCCGAGCTGTCGATGAGGCGCAGCTCCGAGAGATCGACCGTCACCGCAGACCCTTGCTGCAACGCAAGCGCGTCGAGCACCGGGCGGAGCTCCGGACACGAGATCGCATCGAGCTCTCCGCGAAGTTGAAGGAGCACGGCCCCGTCCTCCTGAACGATGGTGTGATGCATCGGGAGCTCGCGAGCTGGTGGAGGTGTCTCGAGGTGTTCCATGGATCGTAGGGCTGCAAGAGGTGGACCCGGTGCGGCGGCGCGCTGCGCTCAGTCGTGGTCGCGGTGCGGCACCAGCGCGAGCACCGGGGCGACGTCGCGGACGTCTCGTTCGAGGTAGATGCGGTCGTCCGTCAGCGCCTTCAACGCGGCAGCGACGAGGGCCAGCAACAAAGAGCCGGCCGCGAAGATCGCCATGACGACCAGACGGCTCGGCGGGAGGGCCGTCTCGGGCAGAAAGGCCGGGTCGATCGTCGTGATGGTCACCCCGTCCCCCTGCTCCGCGTTGCCCGCCATGGTCGCCTTGAAGAGCGCGGCCTCGACCTGGTCTTCGTGCAGGCGCGCTTCGGTGGCGCGGCGCGTCAGCTTGACCCATTCGGTTTCGAGCGTCACGACGTCGCGGTCCGCGGGCGCGACGAGCGGCGAGACCGAGGGCCGATCCAGGCCCGGCGCGGCGCGCGGATCGGATCTGACCGCGGCGGAGGCGGCCTCCGTCGGCCCGGGCGCCGGCCGGACCACCGGCGCGCGTGGTGACGGCGCGGACACCGCCGCCGCCCGTTCGGCGTCGGCCACGGACGCGGTCGCGGCGGCGAGACGAGTCGACGCGCGCTCGAGCTCCGCCCGCGCCGCGCGCACGTCCGGGTGCATCGGCGTGAACCGCGCGGCCAGATCGGTCAGGTTCGACTTGGCTGCATCGACCGCGGCCTTCGCCCGCATCTCTTCGGCGATCGCGTCTCGAATGGTCGGGACCTCCGTCGGCGCCGCGCGGGGCGCGCCGCTCGCGTCGATGACGACGGGCCGCGCGAGCGGGGCGACTGGACGGGGCCGCGCGCTCGCGACGGGGGGGCCCTCCGCCGGCGTTGCAAGGCTCGCGCGGATCGCCGCACCGGTGGCGAGCGGCGTCGTGTCGAGCGCGAACCGCGGGTGCGCCGCCATGAACGACGCGAGCGCGAGCTCGGCCTCCTTCAGCGTTTCTTCGGTCGAACCCTTCTCGGCTTGCAAAAAATCTTGCACGGAGAGCGCTTGCTTCTTGCGCATGGCCGAGTCCTGCTCGATGACAAGATCGGCGAGGCGCGCGGTCACGGCCTGCGCCTCGGCCGCCGAGCTCCCCGTGAAGGCGATGCTGAACGTATCGCCGCCCGGGGCGCGAAACTCGATGTGCCGCTTCAACTCCTCGGCCGCGTCCACCGGACCCCGCTGGCGGCGGATGGAGGGGTAGAGGTCGAACTGCCGCACGATGCCGTCGAGCGCCGAGCGCGACACGAGGATCTCCTTGAGACGCGCGGTCACGCTCCGCGTGTTCTCGGCGTGCTCGCTGTCCTCCGCGACACGGACGGGCTCGGAGTAGAGGATGACGGTCTCGGACCGGTACGCGGGCCGCCGCAGCATGAGCCAAGCCGCACACGCAGCAGCGCCCAGGAGCAGCGCGCACGACGCCGCCGGCCAGCCGCGCAGCATGCGGCGAAGGAATGCGCGCGCGCTCGAGATCTGGGCGCGGGCCTCGTCGATCAAGTCGGCATCGGTGTTCATGACGTCCTCGGCCGGGCGAAGGCGCCCACGGCGACGATCAGGAGCGGCAATCCCAAAGCGAACGCCGTGCCGGCGAGCAGGGCGCGCGCCCGCCGGGCGCCCGTGTCGGTGGGGGTCGACGCGTCGTCGATCACGTCAAAGCGCATGCCGACGCCCCGCGCCTCGAGCGCGGCCCCCAGCGACAGCGACGCCTCGCGCCGCTCGCGCTCCTCCTGCTTCGCCTCCAGGACCGCCAGCGAACCCAGCTTCCCGATGTACGCGATGCGACGGCCCGGGGGCGCGTCACCGCGCTTCAGGTCCGCAGCCAGGGCGGCCACGTCGGCGCGGCGTGCGGCGAGCGCGTCACGCGCCTCCGCGACCCGAATCCGCTCCTGCTCTACCGAGCGCGTCGCCTGCTGAGTGCGCGCCGCGCGCTCGTGCGCGACGACGAGTTCGCCGAGCTCACGCGTCACCTCCTGCGCCACGCCGGGATCGGCGTTCCGGTAACTGATGACGACCCGCGCCGAACGGGGTGGCGCGCCGGGCGCGCGCTCCTCGACGAAGTCGTTCTGGTGCACCTCGACGTCGATTCGCGCGCGAAACGCGGCGAGGGCAGCCCGCGGGCTCTCCTTCGCGAGCTCGGCGTACAGGCCGTGACGCGTCATGATCGCGAGGAGGGGCTCGCTCGTGAACACCGCGGTGCGCACGTACTCGGCGAGCTGTCGCCTCGGGCGGGGCATGCCCTGCGGGTCGGCCTCCGGCTCGACGATGCGCAGGACGTACTCGGGCGCGTACGAATACGGGGTCCAGATCACCGCCCCCGCGAGGACGCTCGCGAAGAGGACCGCGACGCTCACGGTGAGTGCCTTGCGCCGGAGCCCCGCGACGAGGAGCCGACCGGCCTGGCGCGCGGCGGCGCCCATCGAGGGCTCCTCGTCCAGCCAGGTCGCGGAAGTCACGGGCACCGCCCCTCGATCGCGTCGAGCACCTCGGCCCGCGCGCGCTCCCAGGCGACCTCCGCCGTCGGCCAGGGGTCGTTGGAGGCCCGGCCCTCCCCGAGCGCGGCCGGGATGACGCGCTCTACGATGGCGCGCGCCGCGTCGGCACCCCCGAGCGCCTCGAGCTCTTCGAGCAGCAAGCGGTCCTCTAGACCGCGGCGAAGCACCTTGAGGCGCAAAGACGGGAGCGGCCCCGGATACACCAGGACGCCGTCCTCGTTTCCGAAGTCGCTGCCCCCGTGCCGGCGCTCGTCGAACGAGACGGGGTCGTCGAGGACGGACTGCGAGCTCCCCCCGTTGTACCGGTCGGAGAAATAGACCCCCTCCCACGCGTACCAGAGCTCGACGTGGTAGCGCTCGGCGATCCAACCCCACGTGCGGAGCGCGCCGCCCTCGGCGTCGAGCACCATGCTGCCGGCTTCGGGCGGCCTGCCGTTGTACGTCCAGAAGCGCACGCCCCGGGCCTCTCCCGGCGGCTCGGCAGCCGGGATGTTCTTGGGCGAGACGAAGACGTCGATGGCGTCCCCATACACCGCCGAAACGGCGTCGGTCACGGCCCGAAGGAGGCGGGGCCGTCCGCCACCGCTCAGGCCGATCACGTCTGCGACATGGCGGGCGCGCGCCTTGGCGGCCGGCGTCCGCGGCTCGTCGACCGGGATGGCGAACGGCGTGACGCCGGTCTCCGCGAAGAGATCGAGCCATCGGCGCGTGCTCGCGGCGATCGTCGCGTCGGTCGCGGTGTCGATCGCGACGGGCCAGTACGCGACGTCGTGCACCATGCGCCGCCGCGCTTCGAACCTCGAGGGCGGCAGGTCCGACGCGAGGTACGCGCCGTGGGCTCGGAAGAGGGCGTCGTATTTTGCCTCCTCGGCGACGAGCTCGGGGCCGTCGCCGTCGGGCAGACCCTGGACGCGCGCGATGTCGCTCGGCGCGTAGTAGACCCACACGAGCGGCCGCCGCGCGACATCGATGCGGGCGCAGCTCACGTCGAGCACGACGGGAATGGCGCGCGCGTCGACGGCGAGCGTCCCGCCGTATCGCCCGGGCATGGCGTCGGTCGCGACGGCCACGTCGAAGTACGCGAGGTCGCTCGTACGCAGAGGGCCCGTCACCGGCGTGAGCACGTCGGGGTACGAGCCGGCGCCCATGCTCGGCCCGTACATGTCCGTCGAGGGCTCACGAACGCGCAGCGACCCCACCGCGAAGGGGGTGACGCTCGCCGCCGAGGACGGCAAGGACAGGCTCGTCACCCGGGGGTGACCGTCCGAGACGCGCAGCTCGACGCCGAGTGTCTCCCCGCGCGCGCCCCGCAAGTGGACGACCTCGCCGTCGAACACGGCCGAGGCCGGGGACGACGACGCCGCGTTCGGCAGGCGCGTCGACTCGGAGAGCAGCTGAAAGCCGGGCGACCGCTGGCACCCGGCGACCGCTGCGCACGCGCTAACCAAGCAGCTCACCGAGCGTGACCAGCTCATGACCCTCCGCGTGGAGCTTTCCGAGCACCCTGGGCAACGCCTGCAGCGTCCACGGTTGCCCCTCGTGGAGCAGGACGACGGCGCCGGCGCCGAGCTCCGAATCGTTCTCGAAGGCCGAGCAGACGTCGTTCGCGCTCGTCGTGCACCAGTCGCCCGAGTCGTGCGACCAGAGGACCGTCGTGAAGCCCGCCCGCACACACGTGAGGAGCGACGACGGCGACATGGCGCCGTGGGGGGGCCGTACGAGCGGCCGCCCCGAGGGCCGCGGCAGGAGCGCGGCCGTTTGCGCCAGCTCCCTTCGGAGCTCGTCAGGAGAGAGGCTCGGGAAGCGACGGTGCGTGTAGCCGTGACCGGCGAGCTGGTGTCCTTCGGCGGCGATCGCGGAGACGAGGCCTGGGCTGTGCGCGCACTGCTCCCCCACCAAGAAGAACGTGGCGCGCGCGCGAAAACGGCGAAGCGCGTCGAGGTAGGAGTGCGTGAGCTCGTTCGGCCCGTCGTCGAACGTCAGGGCGATGGGCCGGCGCGAGCCGCGGGGACGCGTCCGCTGTCCGTGCCAGGCGACGACCGACCCGGGCAGGACGGCCTGAGCCAACCCGCGCACGCTTCGGCGCCAGGTGAGACGGAGAGGTCCTTCGGTACGCGTCGCGCCGTGCCCGAAGCCCCAGGGTGCCGTGCGGTCGTTCACGAGGATGGTCGACCAGCACGGCGTGTGCCACGGCGCAAGCGCGACCGCCTCTCCCCAAGAACGCGGCGTTTCGGGAGAGGCGTAGCGTCCTGCCCCAGTCGACATCTTCGCCGCTATGTACGCCGCGCGCGGCAAAGGATGGGTGCGCTCGGAGCGGCGCGTGCGACTGCGTTCGCTCGTCGCATCGTCGGAGCGATCTCCTCCTTATCGAGGGTCGCGCTTCGTGGCACGGCCGTTGCGCCCGTCGCCCGGCCGTGCAGCGCCCCTAC
>DATGJA010000758.1:0-6689 GCA_035295445.1 Polyangiaceae bacterium
TGGGGCTCGATTCCCTCGACGCCCTCCAGCTCGCGATGTCGATCGAGGAGCGGCTCGGGGTGGCGATTCCGGACGACGAAGCGGCCCGCGCCGTCTTCCGGAGCGTACGGTCGATCGCCGAGCACGTCGCCGGGGCGCGGAGCGCGTGACGCCGCGCCTGTGGGTCACGGGCGCGGGGCTGTCGACCCCGCTGGGCGACGGCCTCGAGGCGACCTGGCAGAGGTTGATCCGCGGCGATCGCGCGTTCGCACCGGTGAGCCTTTTCGACGCCACGCAGCAGTCCGGGCGGGTCGCCGCGGAGGTGCGCGGCGTGCGCTTCCCGCCCGAGGCACGCGAGGTCCAGGCGTGGTCGCGTACGAGCGCGATGGCATGCGTCGCGGCGCGCGAGGCGATGGCGATGGCGCGAGTGACGCCGGGTCGCCAGCGCGTCGGGCTCGTCGTGGGCGGCACGACCGGCGGGATGTTCGAGACCGAGGAGCTGCTGGCGCGTCTGCACGCCGACCCCGGCTGTCGCGACACGCTCGCCCAGATGCTCTCGCATCCTTTGACTGCGACCGGCGATCGCCTTGACGAGACGCTCGGCCCGTTCGCGCGCGTGCGCACCATCTCGAGCGCGTGCTCAAGCGGTGCCAACGCGCTGGTCGTCGCGGCCTCTTGGCTGCTCGCGGGGGAGGTCGACCTCGTCGTGGCCGGGGCGAGCGACGCGCTTTGCAGGCTGACGCTGAGCGGCTTCAACGCCCTCGCCGCGATCGATCGAGAGGGCTGCCGCCCCTTCCACCGACAGCGACGCGGGATCAGCCTCGGAGAGGGGGCGGGGTTCGTCGTTCTCGAGCGCGCCGCCGAGGCGCAGGCGCGAGGCGCCGAGCCGATCGCGGCGCTCGCCGGTTGGGCTCTCGGATCGGAGGCGCATCACATCACGAACCCGGCCGCCGACGGGGCCCTTGTCGCCTCGCTGGTAGAAAGGGCCCTCGCGAGCGCGGACCTCACCCCCGCGGACATCGACTACGTGAACGCCCATGGGACCGGCACCGTGCTCAACGATCGGATGGAGGCCGCGGCGCTCGCGAGGGCGCTCGGGACCGAGGTGTCGCGCATCCCCGTCTCGAGCTCCAAGGGACAGATCGGCCACACGCTCGGGGCGGCCGGCGCGATCGAAGCCGTCATCACGGCCCTCGTCGTCTCTCGCCGAACGCTCGTGCCGACGGCCGGCCTGTCGGACCCGGACCCCGCGCTCGGTCTCGTGCACGTGCCCCACGCCGGGCGCCGTGTCCCGCGTGTTCGGGCGGCGCTGTCCAACGCTTTTGGGTTCGGAGGCATGGACACGGTGCTCGCCTTCTCGGAGCCACGGGCTTCCGTGGCCGCCGTCGCCCGCCGTCGTCGCGACGTCGTCGTCACGGGTGCCGCCGTCGTCGGACCCGGCGGGCTGCGAGGCGTCGAGGGGTGCGCGACGCTCCCCGAGCAAGAGCGCTCGAGGGCGGCGGCCGATCCGGACGCGCACCTCGACTCCGGCCGGGCGCGCCGGATGGACCTCGCGGCGCGCCTCGCCGCAGTCGTCACGCAGAGCGTCCTCGCCGAGTCCGGAGCCTCCGCCGCGAACACGGGGCTGGTGCTCGGCAGCTCGTTCGGCAACGTCGACGCCTCGGCCGGGTTCATGCACAAGATATTCGAACGTGGCCCGCGCTTCGCGAGCCCGGCCGAGTTCCCGAACCTCGTTCCGAGCGCCGCGGTGGGTCATGGGTCGATCTACTGCGGTCTTCGCGGGCCCGCGTTTGCGACCGCCGACCTCGAGACGAGCGGCGAGTGCGCGTTCGTGCAGGCGGCCCAGATGGTCGCAGGGGGGGAGGCCGCGCGCATGGTGGCGGGCGCCACCGAGCCCCGCAGCGCCATCGTCGAGGGCGTCCTCGGAGCTCTGTTCTCGCGCACGCCCTCGAGGGTGGGTATGCAGCGCGACGACCTCGCGGCGGCGGTGCTCGTCGAGGCCGAGGACGAGGCTCGCCGGAGAGGGGCCGCGGTCTTGGCGCGCGTCGCCGCCTGGGACGAGTGGCGGGGCGACCTGCGCGGTGCCCGATTGCCCCCACCCCCCCGGACCCCGCGCGCGTGCGTCGTCCTCGCCCGGCCGGACGACGACCTCGAGCGGTTCGTCGAGCGTGCGGGCTGGGGGGCTTGCCCTCGGTGGGTCTGCGTCCGGGCTGTCGGAGAGAGCGACGCCCTCGGCGCGGTGGCGATCGCCGTCGCTGCAGCTCGCGTGGGCACCCGCCGCGCCTCGGAGGCTCTGCTCGTCGGCGTCGCGCGGGGGAGGGGGTACGCGATCGTCCTCGCCGAGCCATGAGGCGGGGCGCGCTCGCGTGCTTCGTGGCGGCGTCTGCGTGCGCCTCGCGGTCCCCCGCGCGACCGACGACGACGCCCGCCCGGTGGGCCGAGCTGACTGCCGCCCTCGATCGCGAGAGGGCCGGGGAGCCAGGGGCTCCTTGGACGGCCCGCCTGCGGGCGCCGGGCGATTCCGTGCGCTATGTGGACGAGGGAGGCGCGCTTCGCGTGGACATCTCGCTGGAGTCGACCCAGAGCGGCGCGGCGCCCGGCGACGCCTTCCGCGACGCGGACGCGGTGTCCGTCGCCCGACCGCACGACGCCGAGCTCGTGAAAGGCCCATGATCGCACCGGCCATCGTCGCTTACGGGGCGGTCTCCGCGCTCGGCCGAGGGGTCGCGGCGGCCCCCGCGGGGGAGGTGGGCGAGCGCGCGCGATCGGGGATTTCCCATGACGACGAGTTGACTCGGGCGGGGCTCGGGCGGCCGTTTGCCGCGCGGGTCGACGTGCCGCTCGGCGTCGAGGAGCGCGCTGTCGAGATCCTGCTCGGGGCGCTCGGCGCGTGCGCCGCCGATCTCGACACCCGGCGCCCGGGGTGGAGATCGCGGCGCGTCGCGCTCGTGCTCGGCACCTCGAGCGGCGGCATGCGATCGGCGGAGCGATTCTTCGCGGCGTTGGCGCGTGGAGAGTCGCCAGTGGACGTCGAGTCCCCGACCTATTTCGGCCCCATGGCGCGCGCCGTTCGCCGCCTTGGCGTGACGTTCGATCCGGCCGTCTTGGTGCTCGGGGCTTGCGCGTCGGCGGCCCTCGCGGTGGGCCTCGCGAGCCGGTGGCTCGGCCGCGGCGGGTGTGATCTGGCGATTGCCGGGGGGTTCGACGAAGTCACGGTCTTCGTGGCGTCGGGGTTCGAGGCGCTGCGCGCCACGACGGCCCGACCGCCGCCCCGGCCCTTTCGCCTCGGCCGCGACGGGATGGTCCTTGGCGAGGGGGCGGCCGTGGTCGCCCTGGCGTCGGCCGATCGGGCGGAGGCGGCCGTGTACGTCACGGGGTTCGGGAGCTCGTCCGACGGCGTCCACCTGACCGCACCGGACCGGGAGGGCACCGGCCTCGCGGTCGCTGCGTCGGCGGCGCTTCGACAGGCCGGCAGCCCTCGGGTCGACCTCGTGAGCGCGCACGGAACGGCGACCCCCTTCAACGACGCGGCTGAGGCCAAGGCCCTTGCGCGGGCGCTCGAACCCGAGCGTGCGCGCGGGACCCCCGTGCACGCGCTCAAAGCCCAGATTGGACACACGCTCGGGGCGGCTGGCGGCCTCGAGCTTCTCGGATGCGTCGACGCCATGGTGCGCGGCATCCTCCCGGCGTCGGCGGGCGCGGGCGAGATCGATCCCGCGGCGTTCGTGCGGCTCCTTGAGACGTCGGCCGCAGGAAGCGCCCGGAACGTCCTCAAGCTCGCCGCGGCGTTCGGCGGCGCCAACGCGGCGCTCACCGTCGGGTCGGCCCCGGTTCGCTGGCGTCAGCGGCGTCCCGCGTTCGTCTGCGAGGCCGTCTACGTCGACTCGGAGCCGCCGATCGACGTGCTCGCAGCGCAGGCTCGGACCCCGGTCGATCGGCTGGCGCGCGGCGACCGGCTGGTGCGCCTCGCGCTGGCCGCGGTCGCGCGTCTCGAAGCATCAACCGGCCCGCTCGCGGGAGCGGGTCTCGTGGTCGGTACGGCCCAAGCCACGACGGAGACGAACGCCGATTTCGCCGCGCGTATCCGCAATCGCGGCGCCGCCTTCGCCGAGCCGCGGAAGTTCCCGTACACCTCGCCCAACGCCGTCGCGGGCGAGTGCTCCATCGCTTTTGGAATGCGGGGCCCGAGCTTCTCCGTCGGAGGCGGGCTGCACGCGGCGCTCGAGGCGCTCGCCACAGGCGCGCTGCTCATCGAGGGCGGCGATGCGGACCGGGTCGTCGTCGTCGCCGTCGACGAGGTTGGCCCCGCGGTCGCGGCCCTCACGAGGGGCGGGCTCCGCGAAGGCGCCGTCGCCGTGCTGCTCGACGCGGCGCCGCGCCCTTCGGCGCGGGCGAGGGTCGGCGAGGTGACCTTGCGCCGCGCTCCGCGAGGTGCCGACGCGGTGCCGAGGGACGCCGGTGCCGCCGGCGGTCATGCCGTGCTGCTGCCGCTCGTCGCCGGCGCCCACGTGATGGAGCTCGTGGCGACGTCGCCTCCCGACGTCTTCGCGCGAGTTGCATTCGAAGCCCTTTGACACTTCGACACGGCGCCGGGGCGTGCCCGACGCGTGTTTGACATCCTGGCATCGGGGCGTCGCGCGAAGGGACGAGCGAGCTCCCCGGATGCGCAAAACCAGCTGTTTCCGCGGACAGCGTCGACGGCCCATTAGTTGCCCTCCGACCCGGGTCGATGGGTCGACGACGACGCCGTCGCAATGGATGAAAGACGTTGCCACATGACGCTCCGCCCGTTCGCTGAGGGTCTCGTCCGCGCGGGGGTTCTCGCGGCGGCCATCGGCGCCTCCGCGTGCTCGAAGGCCTATATCCCCAACACCGATGTGGAGGACACGGGCGACAATCGCCAGGTAATCCTGTTCTGCGAGCGCTATCGCCATGCTCTCGAGGACAAAGACGTGGCCGAGCTGCTCAAGATGATGAGCCCCGGCTACTTCGAGGATGGCGGCAACACGAAGAGCGAGGACGACGCGGACTTCGAGAAGATCCGTGATTTCTTGACGGGCGATTTCCTCAAGACGAACGGAATTCGCTACGAAATCCGATACCGCAGGGTCACCTTCACCGAGCGCAAGCACGTCTACGTCGACTACACCTTCGCCGCGGCTTGGAAGCTCCCCGGGGTCCGGAGCGAAGAGTGGCACCATCAGGTGGCCGATAACCGCCTCGACCTGGTCCGCGAGGGGGAGTCGTTCAAGATCGTCGCCGGGATGTGAGCGCGTCGCGTGTGATATCCTCGAAGGGTTCTGGGGTCGCGCGCGATGTCCCGTGGACCTGAACTCGTTGCCCGGAGCTGCCCGAACTGCGGGGCGAGCCTCGATGCCGCGCCCGCGGGCGGACGCGTTGTCTGTCACTACTGCGGCCACGCCTTCGACGTGCCCGTCGCCGCCCCGCCGCCGCCGCGGGTCATCGTCGTGTCGCCCCGCGCGGTCGTGCGGCCGGTCCGACGCGTGCAGGCCTTCGCGTCGTTCCTCGGATCGATGGGCGTCATCCTCGGCGTCGTCGTCGCGGGGTTCGTCGCATCGCGCAACAACGGCTCGGCGTCGGTGATCCAAGTCCCCGGGTTCCCGACCGTGACGATGAGCGGCTCTTCCGACGGCTTCCTCTGGGACACCGTGGGGGGACCGCCCATGCCCGCGCCGATCGGCGGGGGCGTCGAGGGGTTTGTCGGCCGTATTCGCACGCAGGGGAGTGACGACCTGCTCGTCGCGGGCTTCGACGGAACCAAGCTCAAGCCGGTCTGGAAGGTCGGGCCGCTCGGTACGTATTCTCAGGGCAGCCAGGCGACGTTCACCGCGGTCATCGGTCGCGAGGTCGTAGTGACGGACTACCGTGCTGTGGTGCACGTCTACGACGTCGCCTCCGGTCACGAGCTCCGCAAGGTCACGCTGACCGACCGAGCCAAGTCGATGTGCACCGCGCCCGACGGCAAGCCGCGCGTCTGGGTCGAGGTGAGCGACGAAAGGAACGTCGTCGTCGACATCGACGCGGCGACCACCACGCCGATGGCGCGTCCTGCCTGGTGCCCGGATCGATTCGCTTTCAACGACTGCCGGGGCTGGACCCGGCGCGGCCCGCCGAGACCTTCGTGTCGGGGCGCCGAAGCGGCGCCCAAGGTCCCCGGGTTCGAGGCCGTGAACGTGGTCGAAGAGGAGGACTTTGCCGTCGCGCTGGGCAAGAGGCACCCCGGCACCGCCGTGCCCATGGCAGTCGGGTTCGATCCGAAGACGCGAGCCGTGCGCTGGCAGCAGCCGCTCTCCTCGGGCGACCCGCTCTCGGTCGCCGAATCGAGCACCCTGTCCGTGATGGATGCCGTCGCGGGCGGGCGATTCGTGGCGCCGTATCAGATCACGTCCAAGGCCTGGCACTTCACGGCGTTCGATGCGCGTTCGGGCCAGCGGCTTTGGGAGGTGGCGCTCCAGCCTCTCATCGGAGTCGACAACCCCGACGGCTTCGGGCTGTCCGCCTCCCGCGTGTACGTGATGCGGACGTCGTCGGTGGAGGTCTACGACGCGAAGACCGGCGCGCTCGTCGGCGTCGTAGGCACAAGTTGATCTGATATGAAGCGACCCGTCAAGTCTTGCGTCGGCGTTTCGTTCGGATCTGGGTCTCCTTCTTCGTGGGTGATGGCACCGAGAAGCCAGCGGTCGAGGCAG
>DATGJA010000759.1:0-3889 GCA_035295445.1 Polyangiaceae bacterium
GAACAGAACAAGATCGCCAACAACGTCGGGCACTGATGACCGACGCCATCCGCGGCGCGAGCGCGGCCCCCTTGCCGGACGCCGTCGTCGCCACCTCGCCCCCCCCCGCCGGGCCGGACGACCTTACCGCGATCTACGGCGCCCTCGTCCGCCTCCGCAACGCGGAGGTGACGCTCGCCAAGCTCGGCGTCGACGAGAATGCTCGCGAGCGGACGAAGGCTCTGGCCGACCTTCAAGAAGCGCTGCGCCGTGCGGCGGCCAACGAGTCCGACGCGGGGAGCGGGTTCTTCGCGAGCCTGGGCAAGATGGTCGACGACGTCGTAGGCGACGTGCTCGAGGGCCGCTTCGCAGACGCGTGGAGCGACCTCGGGGGTGACGCCGGGGCCGCGCTCGACAGCCCCAAGTTCTGGTCGGACCTCGAGAAGGGCTTCCGCGACATCGCTCTCGTCTCGAGCGGCGTGGCCGAGGCGGCCGAGCAGTTCGGGGGCGAGGGCGGCGCCGCCGTGGCTGCAGCCGCCACCACCGTCAGCTCCTGGGCGACTGCCGGCGCAGCGCTTTGCCACGCGCGGGGCGAGAGCTTCCAGGCCGACGCGCAGGATGCCCGCGCCGACGCGACAGGCCTTCAGGGGTCCGTCGACGCCCTGGCGCGGCGCGCCACGGTGCTCACGGGCGACGCGCGCGACGACGTCGATTCGAACGCCCGAGCGCTTCATTCCGTGGAGGGGGCGATCCAGATTCGACAGAAGACCCTCTTCGATTCGCTCTCGCGTTCCCTACGAGGATGACCCATGTCCACCGCAATCACCCAAAGGCCTCCCGGGGCCGCTGTCGCGCCGCCGGAGGACTCGCTCGCCGTGACGAGCGGCGACCCCGGCGCCGAGCTCGCGGCGCTGACGGTGCAAGCCGGGACGGCCGAGCGCCATACCGCGCGCGCCGTTCGCGACAGCGAGGAACGCCTGGCGGAGCACGAAGAAGCCGCCCAGGTGCAGGCCCTGCACGACGACGCGTCGAGCCTCCGCACCGAGGCCTGGTTCGACGGCGGGATGACGGTCGCGATGCAGGCGGCGGGGGGACCTCAGTCGACGCTGGGGACCTGGCTCTCGGCGGGCGCGAAGGTCGGCGACGGCCTCTTCGCGGCCGATCAGCAGGACCACGCCGCGGACGCCAAGGCCCACGAGGCCGCCGCCGCTCACGCCGAGAATGCCGTCAAGGACGCCGGCGACGCGGCCGCGGACGCGAGCGAGTTGGTCCGCAGCGGGCTGCAGTTCTTCGGGACGTACGTCGAAACGCGCGCGCAGACCATGGCCGCGGCCCTCCACAAGGCGTGACCTTGCACCGGGGACGGCCCCGCGACACCATCGGCGCGCGATGAAGCTCTACACGAAGACGGGCGACGACGGGACCACGGGGCTCTTCGGGGGCGGTCGGGTCGCCAAGGCGAGCCGGCGCGTCGAGGCATACGGAACGGTCGACGAGACGAACGCCTTTCTTGGCGTGGCGCGCGCGGCCCGGCTCGACGCGTCGATCGACACGGTGATCGCCGCGATTCAGGAAGACCTCTTCGTCATCGGGGCCGAGCTCGCGTGCGTGCCCGGGAAGGAGTCCAAGATCTCCCTTCGCCTCGTCGACGGGACGGACATCGAGCGCCTCGAACGGGCCATCGACGACGCCGAAGCCGCGTGTCCTCCGCTCAAGTCCTTCGTTCTTCCGGGCGGTTCGCCGCAAGCGGCCGCCCTCCACGTCGCGCGCACCGTCTGCCGTCGAGCCGAGCGCGCCGTCCTCGCGCTCGACGACGGCGCTCCGCGGCGGGACGTCGTCGTCTACCTGAACCGGCTGAGCGACCTGCTGTTCGCCTTGGCGAGGCGATCGAACGTCTTCGCCGGCGTCGCCGACATCCCGTGGAACCCGCGCGGCCCGGTGTCATCCTGAGGCGAAGGGCCGAAGGACCCCTCCCGTTCACGCCGCCTGCCGCTCGCCCCCGGCGCGCTCCACTTCCGCAGCCAGGAGCCGGCGCGCCCGGTGCAAGCGGCTCATCACCGTACCGACGGGGATACCGAGCTCGCGCGCAGCGTCCCGGTAGGATCGCCCATGAACGATCACCAGGACGAGCGTGTCGCGGAAACCCTCCGGGAGCGCGTCGAGGTGGCGCCGCATCGACGGCGAGAGCGCGCCGGGACCTGCGTCCGGCCCGGTGGGCGGCACGGGTGTGGGCCAGGCGACGGGGTCGACGGCGAGGTTGGCGAGGGCGCGCCGTTCGCGGCGACGTCGCCGCCACTGCGTGACGAACACGCTGAAGAGGATCTGCGACGCCCACGCCCGAAGGTTCGTGCCGCGGTCGAACTGCGCGGCGAAGCGCAGCGCTCGTTCCGCCGCATCCTGGACCAGGTCCTCCGCCGTCGACGGGTCCCCGCAAAGATGCATCGCCCGCGCGCGCAGCTCGGGCAGGGCTCTTGCCAGCTGCTCCCGAAAAGCGGCATCGGGGGAGAGGGCCTGCGGGGCGACGACGCGGCACAGTGGGCGGGAAACGACGGCGGTGGACATCGGGTGTTCTCCTCGGACCAGCGAAGCGCAAGTCCGATGCCGGCGGCGATGCCCACGAAACAATTGAGAGATCGTCTCCGAAGCTCCGGTCCGCGTGTCCTCCGGACCAACCCCGCGTGTCCGCCGGAAAACGCCCTAGAGAGCGCCGAGGAGCGACGGCAGGTGGTCGGCGATCTCCGACGCGAGCATCCCCCGATCGGCCCCGCCATGCGCACGCGACCACGCCTCGCCGGCCCGACCGTGCAGGAGCACGCCCGCGCACGCCGCCTCGAAGGGCGCGAGGGCGTGGGCCAGCGCGGCGACGACGCCCGTAAGCACGTCGCCCGAGCCGGCGGTCGCGAGCGCGGCGCAAGCCACGGGGCTGACGGCGAGCGTTCCGTCCGGCGACGCGACGATCGAGTGGGCGCCCTTGAGCACGACGACCGCGCCCGCGGCCGCGGACAGCTCCCGCGCCGCGGCGAAGCGATCGGCCTCGACCTGTGCCGGGGACCGCCCGAGCAGTCGCGCCGCCTCGCCGGG
The DNA here is from genome assembly GCA_035295445.1 of Polyangiaceae bacterium. Classification (GTDB taxonomy): domain Bacteria; phylum Myxococcota_A; class Polyangia; order Polyangiales; family Polyangiaceae; genus Palsa-1150. The sequence continues at coordinate 3,061 of DATGJA010000759.1, forward strand.
ATGCGGCGTGAGCACCCCTCGCTTGGTCGCCCGGAGCGCCTCCGGATGGCCCGCGAACAGGGTCAGCGCGTCCGCGTCGACGACCACGGGGCCCGCCCATTCTGCCAGCGCGTGCGTCACCCACGCGCGCGCCGCGTCGCTCAAGCCCAGCCCGGGACCCATCGCGAGCACATGTTTGCCCCGCAAGGCCTCGTCGAGACTCGCCGGCCGGGCCGGATCGATGCGCGCGGTCATGACCTCGAGGACGCTCGCCTCGATGGTGGCCGCGGCCTCCGGCCACGTCACGATCGTCGCGAGACCCGCTCCTGCTCGCATGGCCCCGCGGGCGACCAGCTTCGGCGCCCCGACCTTGCCCGGCGACCCGCCGAGGATCGCAACGTGACCCCCGTTCGTCTTGTGGGCGCCGGGCGCGCGGCGCGCGAGCCAGGCCGCTACGTCCGCGTCGTCGAGGAGCAGCGCGCTCGCTCGATCGAAGGGAGAGAGCGGCCCCGGGACGCCGATGTCCACGACGCGTACCTTTCCGGCGACCTTCGCGCCGTTCGGCGTGAGCAGCCCGAGCTTGGGGTGCGCGAACGTCGCCGTAACCCGCGCCTCCACCGCCGCGCCGAGCGCGGCGCCGGTATCCGCGTCGAGGCCCGACGGCAGGTCGACCGCGAAGCGCCGGCCAGGAGCCGCGTTGACGATCCGGACCGCCTCCGCGAAAAAGTCGTCGAGCGGACGATCGAGACCCGTGCCGAAGAGCGCGTCGACGACGACATCGGCCGACGCGATCGCCTGCCCGAGCCCACCCAGCGTCGACCCCGCGGCCCACGCGACGACCTCCCCGCCG
>DATGJA010000760.1:0-9461 GCA_035295445.1 Polyangiaceae bacterium
GTCAGCGTCCGGTAACCGACGCGCGCCAGCGCCGCGACGAAGTCCTCGTGCGCGGCCAGGCGGTCGGGGCGAAGCGACGAGAGGCCCACCTCGCAGCCGCGGTCGGCCAGCGCGTTGACGATCGACACGATGCGCGGGTGATCGCTCACGGCGGCGCCGACGAGCCCCACGCGGCGAACGTCGTGGGGGACGCGGTCGAGGACCACCTCCTCGGGCACGATGCGCATCCCGCCATTGGTGGAGCGCCGCATGACGCAGTACGTGCATCCGCGCGAGCAGCCCCGCTCCGTCTCGAGCAGGAACATGTCGGAGAGCTCGGTGTGCGGCGTGCGGATCACGGAGCACGCGGGCAAGAGCGCGTCGTCTTCGGCGCCCACCGGCGGCAGGACGGCGTGGCGCCCGCCGACGAAGACGTGGGGGACCCTCGCGAGAGCGTCCAGACGCGCGGACCGCGGCCCGCCGGACGCGAGGACGCGCATGACCTCGACGACGCGCGAGTCGGCCTCCCCCACCACGATGGCGTCCACGATGCCGGCGAGCGGCATCGGGTTGGAGAACGTGAGCGGTCCGCCCGCCACGACGATCGGATCGCGTTCGCCGCGCTCCTCGCGCTTGGCCGGGATGCCCGCCGCGCGCAACATTCGCACGACGCCCCCGATCTCGAGCTCGTACGCCACGCTGAACGCCACGACCGGGACGTCCTCGATCGGCCGCAGAGACTCGTACGTCACGGGACGCTCCGGAGCGCGCGCGGCGTCCGCCTCGCACTCGTCGTCGAGGAACGCCCGCTCGCAGGCGAGCCCGGGCGCCTCCATCAGCGCGCGATAGATGCGCTGGTAGCCGAGGGAGCTCATGGCGACGCGATAGGGCGACGGGTAGCAAAGCGCGACCGTGAAGGGCGCCTGCTTCGCGATCCGCCCCGTTTCGTCGGCCAGGCGCCGTCGGATCCGCTCGCGCAACGTCGTTAGAGACACCAGGGCGAGTGTACTAGCCTTCGTCCTTGCCCAGCGCGAGCGTCGAGTGTTTTCGGCCGTATGCGAAGTAGATGACGAGGCCCACGACCATCCAGAGCGCCAGGCGGGTCCACGTCTCTGCGGGCAGCGTGAGCATCAAACCGAAGCACATGATGGCCCCGAGGATCGGGACCACCGGGACGAACGGCGTCCGGAACGGGCGCTCGAGGTCGGGGCGCGTCCGGCGCAGCACGATGATCCCGAGGCAGACGAGCACGAACGCGAGAAGCGTCCCGATGTTCACGAGCTCTCCCAGGAGCTCGATCGGAAAGAGACCCGCGCACGCCGCCGCGACCGCCCCGACCAGAATCTGCGTGATCCAGGGGGTCCGGAAGCGCGGGTGCACGCGCGCGACCCAGTCCCACAGGAGGCCGTCGCGCGACATCGAGTAGAACACGCGCGCCTGGCCGAGGAGCATGACGAGCACCACGGAGGCCAGGCCGAGGACGGCGCCCAGGTTGACCATCCACGCCATCCACTCCATCCCGGGGACGTGCTCGACCGCGTAGCCGACCGGGTGCGGCACGTCGAGCTCCCGGTAGGGCACGAGGCCCGTCAGCGTCCCGGAGACGAGCATGTAGAGAACCGTGCAGACCGCGAGGGAACCGATGATCCCGACGGGCATGTCGCGCTGCGGGTTCTTGGCCTCCTGCGCCGCCGTGCTCACCGCGTCGAAGCCGATGTACGCGAAGAAGATGAGGCCCGCGCCGCGCAGAACGCCCGATACGCCGAAGCGCCCGAACTCTCCCCCGTTCGGGGGCACGAACGGAGTCCAGTTGGACGCGCTGACGAACCGCACGCCGACCGCGAGAAAGAGCAGGACGATGCCTACTTTGAGCACGACGATGACGTTGTTGACGCGCGCGGACTCTTGGATCCCGACGACGAGCACGAGCGTCATCGCCAGGATGATCACGACGGCGGGGACGTTGACGAGGGCGCCGGTGGCGTGCAGGCCCGCGGTCGGACACGCCGCCGGGTGGCTCGCGACGTCTGCCGCCTCGCACCAGCGGTACGGCGCGCTCGTGAGGGCGGTCGGCAGCGTCATGTGGAAATCTCGCAAGAGCTGGACGAAGTAGCCGCTCCACCCCACGCCCACCGTACTGGCCCCCATCGCGTATTCGAGGACGAGGTCCCAGCCGATGATCCAGGCCATCAGCTCGCCCAGCGTCGCGTACGCGTACGTGTATGCGCTGCCGGCGACGGGGACCGCCGCCGCCATCTCGGCGTAGCAGAGTGCGGCAAAGGAGCACGCGACGCCCGTCAGCAGGAACGACAGCGGGACCGCCGGACCCGCAAAGCGGGCGGCGGCGAGGCCCGTCAAGACGAAGATCCCGGCGCCTATGATCGCGCCGATCCCCAGGGCGGTCAGGTTCAGGGCCGTCAGCGTCTTCTTGAGCGTCCCCTCGCCCGCCGCATCGGCCTCGCGGCGCAGGACCGCGATCGACTTGGTTCGCCCCAGGTTCATCAGGGGTGTTTACCGCAGCGGCGTCGCGGCGAATACCAACTTCCGTCGTGCTCACCGCACGTAGTTCGTGTCCGTCCCGGACCACTCTGCCGCGAGCGCGTCGGCCTCGGCGAGCGTCGCGGGCGAGAGCGGCCGCGCGATCGCGTCGAAGGCCTGGTCGAGCTGCGCGACCGTCGCGGGACCGACCAGGATCGAGTCGACGTCGGGCCGCCCCGCGACCCAGGCGTACGCGAAGTCGACGAGCGATAGGCCTTCGCGCGCGGCCAGGGGGCGGAGCTGCTCGACCCGCGCGAACATGGTCCTTGTCCAGTACCGGCCCCGATACATCCGGTTGTGGTCGAAGCGCGACCCCTTGACGGGGGCCTCTTCGAAGCGGTGGGAGCCGGTGAGCAAGCCGCCGGCGAGAGGGTTGTAGATCGAGGTGTGAAGCCCGTAGCGCCGCGCGAAGCCGAAGTATTCGACCTCAAGCTGCCGGTGCAGGACGCTGTAGATCATCTGGGCCAAGGACGGGCGCGCCAGGCCGCGCGCGTCGCCGAGCCCGACCATTTCGAGGATCTCCCACGACGCGTAGTTCGAGACACCCCAGTGGCGGACCCGCCCGGAGGCGATGAGCTCTTTCATCGCGTCGAGGGTCCGGTCGATGGGGGTCGTGCGGTCGGGGAAGTGCAGGTAGTAGACGTCCAGCCGATCGGTCCCCAGACGCTCGAGCGACCCTGCGAGCGCCCCGCGCATCACCTCGGGGGAGAGACCCTCGCGCTTGCTCATGTCGGCGCCGATCCCGACCTTGCTCGTCAGCACCACCCGCTCCCGATCGCGCCCGAGCGCCCGGCCGAGGATGCGCTCCGACTCGCCGGCGTAGTAACTGTTGGCGGTGTCGAAGACCGTGATCCCCCGCTCGAGCGCGCGGCGGACGATGCGCTCGCTCTCGTCCGCCGGGGTACGCTGGCCGAAGTTCATGGCACCGAGGGCGAGGGTAGGCAGTTGCCCCGGAAGCGCGCGCTTGGGGGTCGGGTTCGTCGTCATGGTGGCGGTCCTTTTGCCACGCTTCGCGCGCGCGCACACGCTGGGACTGTCGACCGCCGACTTCGTCGTCGGCCCGGAGGGCACGGTCGACGCCGCGTTCGACTTCGCCCGGGGCGAGCCCCTCGGCCCGGCGGCGGACCTGGCGTCGTTCCTGATCGACGGGGTCGTCGTGACGGCCGACGGGACGGCGTGCCCCGGCACCTTCGGGGCCGCGGAGCCCGACGCGGTCGACGGCTTGCGCCTCACCTCGTCGTTCGCGTGCCCGGCGGGGAGCGGGCAGATCGAGGTGACCCTCTACTACCTGAGCGCGCTGCCCAGGGGGCACAGGCAGGTGGCGCGCATCGTCGCGGGGAGCGCCAGCGCCGAAGCGATCTTGTCGAGCGACCGACGCGCCCTGTCGCTGCGCATCCCCGATGCCACCCCGCCGCTCAGGCGCCGAGGCGGGCTCGTTCGAGCGGGGGTCGCGGCGCTCGCGATCGGCCTCGTGGCGTGGTGCGCACGACGCGTGAGACAATGGCGGCGTGAGCGACACGCAGGGCAAGCTGGGCATCGTGGTCGCGGGCGGGCCGGCGCCGGGGATCAACAGCGTCATCGGCGCCGCGACCATCCGCGCGGCCCTCTCCGGCGTCGAGGTCGTCGGCATCCAAGAGGGCTTCTCGCACCTGATGGTCGGTGACACGGCCCACGTCGCGCCGCTGACGATCGCCGACACGAGCCGCATTCACTTTCGGGGAGGCTCGTGCATCGGGACGTCCCGCGCGAACCCCACGCGACGGCCGGAGCACTTGAAGAACGTGCTCGGCGCGCTCGACACGCTGGGCATCGGAATGCTGATCACGATCGGCGGGGACGACACGGCGTTCACGGCGCACAGTCTGGCGCGCGCGGGGGGCGGGCGGATCCGGGTCGTCCACGTGCCCAAGACGATCGACAACGACCTGGACCTGCCGCACGACATCTGGACGTTCGGCTACCAGACCGCCCGCGCGGTGGGCGTCGACATCGTGCAGAACCTGATGGTCGACGCGAAGACGACCGGCCGCTGGTACCTCGTCGTGGCGATGGGACGCAAGGCGGGGCACCTCGCGCTGGGAATCGGCAAGGCAGCGGGCGCGACGCTCACCCTCATCCCGGAGGAGTTCGCCGCAGCCAACGTGCGCCTCTCCACCGTGATCGACACCATCGCGGGATCGGTGGTCAAGCGCCTGGCCCACGGGCGGACCGACGGGGTGGTCGTCCTCGCCGAAGGGCTCGCGGAGATCGTCCCTCCCGAAGACCTGGCAGACCTGGCGACCGCCGAGCGCGACGAGCACGGAAACCTGCGCCTCGACGAGATCGGGTTCGGCGAGGTGTGCAAGAGCCGTCTCCGAGCGCGGCTCGCCGCGATGGGCGTCCGGGCGACGATCGTCGCCAAGAACATCGGTTACGAGGTGCGATCGGCCGACCCCATCCCGTTCGACATGGAATACACGCGCGACCTCGGCTACTGCGCGGCAAAGTACGTCATCGACGGCGGCAACGACGCGCTCGTCTCGATCCAGCAGGGGCGCTTCAAGCCCGTTCCCTTCGAGAACATCATGGACCCGGGGACGGGTCGCATGCGCGTGCGGATGGTCGACATCCACAGCGATCGCTACCGCATCGCGTACGCGTACATGCTCCGGCTCAAGCCGGCGGACTTCGACGATCCGCGCGAGCTCGCCGCCCTCGGCGCGGCAGCGCACATGACCCCCGAGCGCTTCCGGGCCGAGCTCGGCTACCTCGCGGAGCGCGACGCGATTCCTTCGATCGTCGTCCCGCCTTTGCCGCGGCTCACGTCTTCTTGAAGAGGCGGTTCAAAAGGCCCGGCTTGGGCGCCTCGTCGGGCCTCGGAGGAAGGGGGCTCTGTTTGGTGCCCGCCGGTTGGACGGGCGGCTTGCTCGAGGTCCTTCCGCCACGCAGGTGAAAGAGGCGCACCTCCCGGGCGGCGTCGATGTTGCGCGGATTGAGGTCCGCGGCGCGACGAAAGTCCCGCACGGCGTGCGAGGCGCGCCCGATGCGCTTGTGGAGGCAGCCGCGCCAGTAATAGGCCTTCTCGCACTTGTCGCTCATCTCGAGGGCTTTATCGAGCATCCGGATGCACTCGAGCGTCTTCTCGGGTGACTGGTAATCCGGCTTGAGGGCCGTGAGCCACGCCAGCATCGCGTGATAGTCGGGCTGGGTCGCGTCCGCCTCGACCGCCTTGCGGCAGAACTCCTCGGCCTGAACGTGATCGCCGCGCTTGAAGCAGACCTCGGCCTTCTGGAAGGCGGTCGCCGCCTCGACGACGCGCGCGACCGTCTCCTGCATCTCGGGCGAACCGCTGCCGTCGGCCAAGAGCCGCATGTAGCGGGCCCTCCTCTCCGCGTCGACGAGCGTGGCGTGCGCCTCGCTCATGCGCGAGAAGACCCGCGAGCAAGCGTCCTTCACGGGCGCGAGCTCGGCCGGCAAGCGATCGGGGTGCCATTGCTTGACGAGCGTGAAGAACGCCGCCTCGACCTCCTCGCGCTTCGCCTCCTGCGAGATGTCGAGCATCATGAAGTAGTCGGCCCGGTCGATCGTCGCGGCCCGGTCGATGATCTCGTCCCACCTCTCCGCGAGCTCGGGGGCGAGGCCCTCGGGCGGACGCAGGCGCGCGCCCGAGTTCTTGCGGAGCCCCGCCGGCATGCCCAGCGGCGGTGGCGAGAACGACGTCGGCGACGGGGAGGCGATCGCGGGCCCCGCCGGCACCGGCGACGTGCGGGCCGCCGGAATCGGCGAGGGCGTCGTCGTCGGGGGCCGCGAGAGCCGCGAGGCCGGCGGCACCGTCACGGGGGCAGCTACGGGCGCGGGCGGTGACAGGGACGGCGCGGCAGGCGGCGGAGACGGCTGCTGGCGCGGCGGCAGCGGCGACCGGGGGGGCACGGACGATCGGGGCGGGCGGGTGCTCGGAGGCACCGACGGAGGCGCCTTCGGCTGCGGGCGCAGGACGTCGACTTGCTTCGTCAAAAGCAACGTGTACGCGAGGAGCTGCCCCTGCCGGTCGGACAGCCCGCTCGTCGACACGAACTCGGCCACCGGCATCGGACGGACCCGGAGGAGCTCCGCGGCGGCGCGCTGGTCCTTGCCCAGCCCGAGCCGACCGAGGTCGGCACCGCGCCCGAGACGCATCGCCGACGCGGCGATGCCGGCCAGCCCCTCGTCTACGTGCGCCCACGGCGGATTCTCGTGCACGATCGGCCACAGCATCGGGAGCAGGTCGAACCCGAGGTGGCCGTCCACCCCCCAGCCCTGAAGGCCGTCGAAACCGTCGAAGTACGCGTAAGCGCAGCTAAGGGGCATGGAAGCGACGTGCCGGAGCTTGCGCCCGATCTGCTCGCAGAGGGCGGCCTCGAGCTGGCTGTTTCCGATGATCCGCTGCGAGACGAGGAGCTGACCGTGAAGCGCCGGCCCCGTCGCCTTCGCGCGGGCCAGATCGGCGAGCGATCGCGTCAACTGCTCCTCGGTGATCGAGCCGAGCTCGTGCAAAACGCCGCCCAGGTAGTGCCCCGGCTCGCTCGTCCGGACCTTGGCCGGTCGCCCGCCGATGATGAATATCGACGCGGTCACCATCGCCGGCGGGACGGCGGCGATCTCGAGGGTGCCGGTCAACCTCCGTTCGTGAGTGTAGACGAGAAGGTGGGCGAGGGGCGTCTTCGCGAGGGTCCCCGCGGCCGAGTGCGCAGGCCGGTTTTCCGGTAATTCGCCCATGGTTCCCGCAAGAGAGGTCGCAGGTTAGCGTGCTGGCTGGTGTCGCGCGAGGGGCCTGGTGCCGATGTAGACTGGCCCTTCCGAGCCTCCGATGACGAAAGCGCCCGAGACGCCCCCGCCTGCGGAAATCGCTCAGTACGAGATCCTTCGCCGGCTCGGAGCGGGAGGCATGGCCGAAGTCTTTCTCGCGAAGAAGCGCGGCGCGGAGGGGACGTTCAAGGTCCTCGTTCTCAAGCGGATTCTTCCGACGCACGGAAGCTCTCGCCGCTTCCGGACGATGTTCGTCGAGGAGGCCAGGCTCGCGACGCGACTGAACCACCCGAACGTGGTCCAAGTCTACGAATTCGAGGACTTCGGCGACGAGGGGCTGCTCCTCGCCATGGAGTTCGTCGACGGGTGCGATCTCGGCCGGCTGATGAGCGCCGCCAAGATGCGGAGCACGCGCATCCCGCCGTGGGTGGGCGCGTGGATCCTCGCGGAGGCCGCGAAAGGCCTGCACTACGCCCACGAGAAGAAAGACGAAGCGGGCCAGCCGCTCGACATCGTGCACCGCGACGTGAGCCCGCAGAACATCCTACTTTCCCTCGAAGGAGCGGTGAAAATCGCGGACTTCGGGATCGCGAGCGCGCGCCTCTTCGCCGAGGAGCAGGGGGTCCTCAAGGGCAAGTTCGGGTACATGTCGCCGGAGCAGGCCCGAGGAGAGCTCGTCGACCGACGAAGCGACCTGTACGCGCTCGGGGTCATCTTCTGGGAAACCCTCACGGGCCGACCCCTCCACGGGGGCCTCGGGGGCGAGGCGTTGCTCGACATCGTGAGGTCCGGCATCGTCGAGAGACCCACCACCCACGATCCCGAGGTTCCGGCGGAGCTCGAACAGATCGTGCTCAGGGCGCTGGCGCCCAACCGCGAGGAGCGCTTCGCGACCGCGCGCGAGATGGCGGCCGCGGTCGGAACCGCCATCGTGAAGCGGGGGGAGCTCATCGACGCGGCGGCCCTCGAGGCCACGCTGGGGCAACTGGTCGCGCACGACGTGCGGCCGCCGACGGACAGCGCCGTCCCGCCGTCGCTTCGGTCGGGTTGGCCCGAGGCGCGCTCGGACGAAGCGCGCACCCTGGCGGCGGTTCCGCTGGCGCGCAGCAGCGCGGACGCGCGCCCGAGCTTGCGTACCGGAGAGCCCGCGGCCGAGGGGAACGAGTCGGGGGCCCGCCGCGCGACGAGCCCGCGCGAAGTGCGCCACGTGGCGGTCCTGCGGCTACGTCTGCGCGGCGTCGACGAAGCCGGAGCTCCCCTCGCCCGGACCGAGGTGCCGCGCCGGGCCCTCGATCGGCTGCGCGGGATGCTCGACGACCTGGCGTTCAAGCGAGGGATGCGCTGGGCCTGGGCGGACGGCGCCCCCGTGAACCTGGAGGCGCAGGCCATCGCCGGGGTAGCCGCGAACCCGTCGCGCGCGGCCAGCGACGCCGCGCAGCTCGCCCTGGACGTCCACGAAGCGCTGGCGGGGTTCAAGGAAGACCTGCCGACGCCGATCGGCGCGTCGGTGGCCATCGTGCGCGGAATCGCGAGCGGCACCCGGGACGCGCAAGGCCACCTCGTGCAGTACTCGCTCCAGGACCCGACGACGTACCTCGCCGACCTGCTCGGGCGGGCCACGCCCGTCGGCCACACGTGGGTGGCGGGCGGCGTCTACCGTCTGGTGCGGCGCGACTTCCGATGGGGCGACGCGCCCACCCTGCAGCTTTACGATGGCCCGGCCCCGGATGCCGCGGGCGCGCCGGAGATGCCGTCGACGATGCGCGTGTACGCGCTCGAGCGCAGCCTCTCGCGCGAGGAGAGGCTTGCGAACGTCCAGGCCGGCGCGAGCGATCTCGTCGGCAGGGACGCGGAGAAGGCCGACTTGCACGCCGCGTTTCACAGGGCGGTCGGCGCCGGGCACCTCACCTGCCGGGCCGTCGTCGGCGAGATGGGGATCGGCAAGACGGCCCTCGTTGCCACATTTCTCGCCGAACTGCCGCCGAACGCGAGGCTCTTGCACGTCGAGTGCACGCCGGTCACCATGGAGGTGCCCTACGCCGCCGTCGCGGAGCTCGTGAGGCAAGCGATTGGCACGTCGGGTGAAGAGCCGTTCGATCAGGTAGCTGCGCTGATTGGCAGAGCCGGCGGTGGCGCCGCCGGCGGCGACGCCTCGAGTCCCATGGTCACGAGACTCGCGG
>DATGJA010000761.1:0-17863 GCA_035295445.1 Polyangiaceae bacterium
TTCAACCTCTCGGCCAACGCATCCCTTGGCCAGGCCGTCGACGCGATCAACCGCGCGGAGCTCGCCATCCACCTTCCGCCGAGTGTGCACGCCGACTTCCAGGGGACCGCCCAGGCCTTCACGTCGTCTCTCAAGAACGAGCCGATGCTCGTCGCGGCCGCGCTCCTCGCGGTCTACATCGTCCTCGGGATGCTCTACGAGAGCTACGTTCACCCGGTCACGATCCTCTCGACGCTGCCGTCCGCGGGGATCGGCGCCCTCGTCGCGCTCCTGCTCTTCAGCGTCGACCTGAGCATCATCGCGATCATCGGTCTGCTTCTCCTCATCGGGATCGTGAAGAAGAACGCCATCCTCCTCATCGACTTTGCCATCGAGGCCGAGCGCACCGGCGGTCAGGCCCCGGAGGAGGCCATCGTCCGGGCGTGCTCGCTGCGGTTCCGGCCCATCCTGATGACTACGTGCGCCGCTCTGTTCGGGGCGCTCCCGCTGGCGTTCGGGCAAGGCCTCGGCTCCGAGCTCCGCAGGCCGCTCGGCATCACGATCGTCGGCGGTCTGTTCGCGTCGCAACTCTTGACGCTGTACACGACGCCGGTCGTCTATCTCGCCCTCGATCGGCTCTCGCGTCATCGTGGCCGGGCGCGCGCGCCCGGGGGGGCTACACTGGCCCCCGGATGACGCGCTCGTCGGCACGCCACGCCCCCCGGACGCTCACGGCGCTCACGGTGGCGCTCGGGCTCGCGGCCTGCGGTTCGCCGTCGAAGGATCCGCCCGACGCGGCGGTCTCCGTAGCCTACCCCGCGCCGCACACGCCGCTGCCGCGCGTCGTGTCGGGTCAAGGGCCGGTGATGACGGCGCCGACGATCGTCCCGCTGACCTTCGCGGGCGATCCGCTCGCCGACACGATCGCCGCCTTCGTCGCGGGGATCGCGGGGTCCGACTACTGGCCGCAGGCGACCGCCCAGTACGGCGTCGGGCTGCTGTCGTCGACGCCGCCCATCTCGATGTCGGTCATGCCCGCCGCGATGTGGACGGACGGGGACGTGCAGGCCTGGCTCACATCCGCCCTGTCGAACACGCCCGCGATCCCGCGTCCGGACCCGAACAAGATTTACGCCATCTTCCTCCCCGATGGGACGACGGTGACGACGACGTCGGGCACGAGCTGCCAGTCCTTCGGCGCCTATCACGACGACTTTGCGCTCCAGGCAGGCACCTTCGTCACGTACGTCGTCGTACCGCGATGCCCGGCGCCGGTGCCGTCCGTGTCCGACGCCGACGAGATGACCGCCTCGGCGTCGCACGAGATCATCGAGGCCGCGACCGACCCCCTCCCGCGCGACCATCCGGCCTTCAGTCAGGCCGACTCGAGCGGTCGGGCGTGGGAGCTCGCCTCGGGCGGCGAGGTCGGGGACCTGTGCGCCGGCTTCCCGGGGGTCTGGGTCCGCCCGCCGGGGGTGGGCGCACTCGTCCAGCGCGTCTGGTCCAACGACGCCGCCGAGAAGAGCCATGACCCTTGCGAACCGATGGGGCTGAGTCCCTACTTCAACGCCGCGCCCATCCTCCCCGACACGGTCAACGTGAGCGACGCGTTCGGGAGCAACGTCACGACGAAGGGTGTTCGCATTCCGACAGGACAGACCAAGTCGATCGAGCTCGACCTCTTCAGCGACGCGCCGACCACGGGGCCCTGGGCGCTCACCGTGTTCGACGCGACGAGCGTGCTCGGCGGCGGTCAGCCCGTGCTCTCGTTCACGCTGGACCACGACCACGGGCAGAACGGCGACAAGGTGCAGCTGTCGATCACCGCGATCGCCCCCGCCCCGAGCGGCACGGCCCCCTTCTGGATCCAGAACGACTTGAACCACAAGACGACGTACTGGATCGGCGTCGTCGCCAATTAGTCTCGACCTTCCCACCGGGTCGGCACTCGAGGAAAACCTTCTACCGCGCCTCCTCTGCCATGGGCTCGCCCGTGGCGACCTTCAGCGCGGCCCGGGCGATGAGATAGTCGTAGAGCGCCTGCTGGATCTGTCCGCGCGCCTGCGTCAGCAGCGCCTCTGCGTCCACGACATCGAAGGACGTGGCGGCGTTGTTCTCGAACTTCTTCGCGACGATCCGATAGTTCTCCTCCGCCTGCGACAGCGACACGCGCGCGACGCCGAACGCCTCGCGCGCCGTGTCCGCATCGACGAAGGCCTGCCGCGCCTCGAGGCGCACCTGATCCTCGATCTTTCGCCGCGCGACACGAGCCCGCTGCAGCCGGGCGTCGGCCTCGCCGATTCCGCTCGACGTCGTCCCCCAATCCCACACGTCCCACGAGGCCGTGACCCCGGCGTACGCGGCGTTCTTCTGCTGGAACTGGGACCCCTCGAAGTGCGTGTAATTGGCGACGCCGTCCACCCTGGGAAGGAGCAGCTTCTTCGCGAACCCCAGGGCGTGCTCCTCCTTGTCGATGCCGCGATCGAACTCGCGCAGCTCCACGCGCTGCGCGACCGCGCGATCCTCCGCCGACTCCACGGTGGACTCGTCGACCGGCGGCGGCTCGCCCGAGAAGCGCACCGGCTCGATCGCCTCGCGCCACGCGACGCCCATCGCCGAGGCCAGCCGCCCCCGCGCGATGGCGACCTGACCGCGCCGCTGAATGGCGCTCTGCCGCGCACCGGCGAGCGCGAGGTCGGCACGAAGCAGATCGTTTTTCGCGACGACGCCGTTGGCGAACAGGGACTGCGCCTGCTTTTCTTGAGCCTCGAGCTGGGCGACCGACGAGCCGGCGACGTCCTCGAGCTCTTCGGCCTCGACGAGCCTGTAATACTGCTCCACGACGGAGAGGGCGACCTGGCGACGCATCGCTTCCCGCCGGATCGCCGCGACGTCCACGCCGAAGTCCTGTTCCTGGTATCGATCGTGGATGGCAAAGAGGCCGCTGAGGGGCTGAGTCAGCGTCGCGCTGGCCGTCCACGTGAAAGCGTCCCGGACGGTGAAGCTCGCCCCGCCGAAGTTGATCGAGAAGGGAGAGTCCCACTGCTGCAGACCGGCGTCGGCGTGAAGCTTCGGGCCGTATTGCCCCCGCGCGCCGGCCCGTGCCGCCTCGGCTTCTCGTACGTCGTAGTCGCTCGACAGTGCGTCCGGGTTGGCGCGAAGCGCGACGGCGATGCACTCCGCCGCCGTCACCGGACGGCCCGCGCGGGGAGGCGCCGCATGCGCACTCGCACCGACGGACACGCCGAGCGAGGAGCACACGACCAGCGCTCCGAAGCGCCATGCTTCGTGGATTCGTCTCATGACCTCCCTCGATGCTTATTGGGTGAAGACCGTCACGTCGGCCGACATGCCCGCGGCGAGCGTCACGTCCGGCGGAACGTCGACCCACGTGACCTTCACCGGGACACGTTGCACGACCTTGACGAAGTTGCCGGACGCGTTGTCCGGGGGCAAGAGCGAGAATCGCGCGCCGGTGCCCGGAGAGGTGCTCTCGACCTTGCCGACGAACGTGCGGCCCGGGAACGCGTCGACTGTGATCTCGGCGCGTTCGCCCGCGTGCATCTTTCCGACCTGGGTCTCCTTGAAGTTGGCGATCACGTATGTGCCGCTCGGCACGACGGTCACCATCTGCTGACCCATCTGGAGGAGCTGCCCCTCGCGAACCCCCATGCGCGACAGAGTCCCGTCGACCGGCGCCACGATGGTCGTGTAGGAGAGCTGGAGGTTGGCGTACGCAAGGGAGCTCTCGGCGCCTGCGATCCTGGCGTGGGCCAGATCGGCGCTGGCGCGCGCGGCCGCGAGTTGCGCGTCGACAGGCGTGCTCTGCACCACCCTTCCCTGGGCTTCGGCGATCTGGGTCTGAGCAGCGCGCCTCGCGTCCTGCGCCGCCGCGAGCTGGGCCTGGGCCTGTGCCACGGCGGCGTGGGCCGCCTGCGCGTTCGAGCGCGCGGTGTCGAGCTGGGCCTGCGGAATGGCCTCGTCTTTGCGGAGCGACTCGGCTCGCGCAAGATCGACGTCTGCGCGACTCGCTTCGGCTTGCGCGCGGGTCAACGCCGCCTTCGCCGCCTCGATCCCGGCGTCGGCACTCGCCACGGACGTGGTCGAACCGGTGAGCTGCGCCTGCGCCGCCGAGAGGCCGCCCTTGGCCGTGGCCTCGACGATGCGCACTTGAGCATCGGCCGCGTCCGCTTGCGCCTTGGCCGCGGCGAGCTCCGCGTCGGCTTCCTTCACTTTCGCCGCGAGGTCCGCGGGGTCGATCTCGACCAGGATGTCGCCCCTCTTGACTGGAGCGTTGTCCTTCACGGGGACCTTGACGACGAGCCCGCCGACACGCGCGGAGATGGCCACCACGTCGGCGTCGACCTGGGCGTCGTCGGTGCCTTCTTTGCCACGCCCGAGCCACGTGACCGCGCCGTAGGCGGCGACGCCGAGGGCGACGATCGCGGCCAGGATGAAGTAAGGCCGACGAGCCCTCGTCTTGGCCGGCCGGGCGACGGCTTGGACCGCCGGCACGTCCGCCGTCCGCTCCACGTCCGCTCTGGCCGCGGATGCAGAGCTCATTTCAGCGGATGAACGCGCATTCACCGGACGAGTGACGATAGCACAGGGCGTCCCCCCTCACCAGACGAGGCGACCCTCCTCTCTTTTTCCGGCTCGTTCCGTCACGCTGGGACGAACCGAGATTCGAACCGGTCGCGCCATGGGGGAGGCCGCCCGCGCGAGCATCATCAACCTGCGCACCGCCGACGCGTTGGCGACCGTTGCGACCACGACGACGGCCGCGACAAGGGGCAGCCCGGGCATCCACCCCGGCGCGACGGCCGACGCGGCCGCAGTCCGCGCGAACCACGACGACAGCATCGTACCGAGAAACAGACACACGGCGCGCTCCGTCCGCCGCATCGCTCCGGGCGGGACCGGCACGTGCAACGCTTCCGCCTTCGCGCTGCCGTAGCTCACCATGAACGAACCACCGATCGCCAGCAGCGTCGCGACCAGGGCGACGGCGGACGCGCGGAAGTAGACGGCGGCGCCTCCGAGGAAGAAGAGCTCTTGATAGCGGTCCCCCGAGGCGTCGAGCAGCGCGCCCCCGATCGACACCGCGCCGGCCCTGCGCGCGACCGCCCCGTCGATCGCGTCGCCCAGCGACGCGATCCCCAGCGCGACTGCCGCCGGGCCGAACCGGCCGAAACCCACGAGGAGGCCCGCCAGCAGCCCGAGCACGATGCTCCCGAGGGTGACGGCGTTGGCGGGAACGCCGACCTCGACGAGGAGCCCGGCCACGCCGTCGACCGCGGCGAGAGCGGCCTTGCAGGCCCCCGCAGGGAGCCATACCGATGGGCGCCTGCCCTCTCGTCCCGGCGTGCCCGCGCTGTACTGCTTCGTCATGCTGAGGCCAGCTTCTCGAGCGTGGATACTGACTTGCGGCACGGCGCGATCCCGGCGAGTGCCGACGAAGGGCGCGCGCCCCCTGACGAGGGGCGCCGCGGTCGCCACCAATCGCCGACCCGCGCGGCGCGCGTCCACCTCCGGACGCCGCCAGGTCCAGTGCCTCGGCGCTGTCTAGTTCGCTGCGGGGCAAGGCATCGTCAACCGCGACCGGGCGGTGACCGTGACGTAGACCCGGAGATAGGCGGCGTGCGGATAGACGCCCGTCACTTCGACGCGATCCACGTTGCCCTGGAAGCATCCCCGGTCGAACCCGAACGTCAGGTCGCCGCCCCACTTGTCGCGAGCCTCGCGCAGCCGTTCGCCGATGTCGAGCCGCAGCGCTTGGCGCGCCTCGTCGCGGATGCGATCGCCGTCGGTCATCGCCTTGAGCGACAGGAGGAAGTTGCGCGTCTCGATCGTGGGCTCGAGGTCGGGGACGCGGAGCTCGTTGTCCGTCACGACCGGGTGTCCCACGAGGTAGAGGTCGCCGTCGAGTTCGGCGTCGATCCCCATCTTGTTCGCGTGCCCGCGGATGGACAGCTTGAGGACGAGCGCGCCGCCGGACTCGTAGAGCTCGGGCCTTTCCAGGTAGATGCTCGGGTATTCGGTCGAGAAGAAGAGCTTGCCGTCGGTGAACGCGTTGGCCGACATGACGCGCGTCAGCTCGCGATAGCTCGCCGCGACCGGGATGGTCACCGAAAACGGGCCTGGCGTCACGGCCGCGACGTTCGAGAGCGGGGGAAGACCGTCCGCGCCGCCCGAGGCGTCCTCCGCGCAGGGAAGCGTGATCGACGGCGCCACCACGAGCGCGACGTCCTTCTCGATTCCGTCGGCGAAGACCGTCGGCCCCGCCTCGACGTCGAGCAACCGCAGCCGCGCGCAAGCGGTCCCTCCGTCCGGCTCCGGGGAGCCGTCGTCCCAGCCCGCCCTGCCGGAGTACAGGGGAAGCGAGATAGGCTTTGAGATTCGCGCGTACGCCTCCCAGAGAACCGGGCGCAGGTCAAACGCGAAGGACTTCAGGCCCGCCGCCAGCGGCTCTGCGACCCTGTCGTAGATCCCGGCGACGCGGTCGGCGAGCGAGACGCTCGCGGCGTCCGAAGTCACGTGCACGTCGATCCCTTGCAAGCGGACCGCGTAGTCGGCATTGACGACGGGTTCGGCCTCGATCCGCACATCGAGCGGAACGCTGATGGACTTGATCGGAAGCGCCACCTTGGCAAGCGCGCGCGTGGCGATCACGACGCGTCCCTGACCGAAGCTCACGTCGAGGGGGCCTCGGACCCACGTATATCTCCTCTCCGAGCCGAGCAGCGTGAACGTCCCGTCCCCGTAGCCCGGCGCGGCGTCCTCGAGCGCCGACTTCAGCGCCGCCGCCGCCACGGCCATGTGGGTGACGACGCGCGCCGGCGGGGGGTCGGCGATCGGCGCGCCGAGCGAAGGCGCGGGGCGCGGCGGGTAGACCGGCCCAAACCGCGAGCACGCTCCTGCGGCGCCGAGGGCGATCGCCAAGAAACGTGCTGTACCAAGGGCCCGCGTCCGAGACGGTTGCATTGCCCCCCTCCGCGTACCATGCTGCGCGTGGTACCGCTGGGTACCGGCAGGAGCACTCATGATCGAGCATCTCGTCGGCCCCCCCCTCCCGGACCTGCGCACGGTCGCGGTCGACCTTTTCATCCGCCTTCGGATGAAGAGCGGCCGCCCCGAGCCCGTGACCGACCAGAATCTCCGCCGGACGGCCGAACGCTTCGAGCGAGCCACGCGAAACGCGTCCGTGCCCCCGTTCGTCCGCATCGAGCCGGCCCGCGTGGGGAACCTTGGCGGCGAGTGGCTCAGCGTCGGCGCGCCGCGCGACGGGGTGATTCTCTACTTCCATGGTGGCGGGTTCTTCATGTGCTCACCCCAGTCCCACCGCGCGGCCACGTGGAGGCTCGCGCGGGCGACCGGACGGCGCGTTCTCGCCGTGGCGTACCGCAAGGCGCCGGACCACGCGTTCCCGGCGTGGGTGGACGACGGCCACGCCGCCTTCCGCTGGTTGCTCGAGCAGGGACATCGGCCGTCGGACATCGTGCTCGCCGGCGACTCCGCGGGGGGAAACATCGCCCTGGCGGTCACCCACCGGCTGCGCGCCCAGAAGGCGCCGTTGCCCGCGGGGCTCGTCCTCTTCTCCCCCTGGGCGGATCTCTCCTGCTCCGGCGCGAGCTACCGCAAGAACGCGCGGCGCGAATCGATGTTCCGCGCGGAGGCGACGCGCTCACTCGGCGAGTACCTCACGCGGGGGCGCGACCCGAAGCATCCGGAGGTGTCGCCCATCCACGGCGACCTGACGGGTTTCCCGCGGATGCTGATCTTCGCCAGCTCGTCCGAAATTTTCCTCGACGACGCCCGGACACTCGCGCGTCGCGCGCACGAGGCGGGGGTCGATGCGACGCTCCACGTCTATCGTCACCTGCCCCACGCCTTCCCGGTCCTGGCGGGGTTCCTCCCGAGGGCCAAGCCCGCGTTCGACACCGTGGCGCGGTTCGTGGGCGAATGAAGCGCTCCGTCTGGGCTTCGCTCGCAGCGCTGTGCGTCCTCGCGACCCTCGCGACGACCGCGCGCGCGACCACCGTGATCAAGATCGGCACGCTGGCTCCCGGCGACTCGCCCTGGGGGCGGGAGTTCAAGAAGCTCGCGGCCGACGTCGCCGCCGACACCGACGGGGAGCTCCAGCTCGATTTTCAGTGGAACGGGCAGGCCGGCGACGAGGTGCTCATGGTGCAGAAGATTCGCACCGGCCAGCTCGACGCCGCCGCTGTCACCGCGCTTGGTCTGGCGCAGACGGGGGTGATGGACGTTCTCCTCTTCCAGCTCCCGGGTCTCTTCACGAGCTGGGAGAAGCTCGATCACGCACGCGACACGCTGAAGAGCGAGTTCGACCGCCTCTTCGAGGCAAAGGGCTTCACGATCCTCGGCTGGGGCGATCTCGGAGCCGCCAAGACGATGACCGTGGGCTTCGAGGTGCACCACCCTACCGACCTCCGGGGCAAGGGGGTGTTCTTCCTGCCCGGCGACCCGATCCAGCCCAGGATCTACGCCGCCATCGGCGGAATCACGCCGCGGGCCACCGGGGTCGTCGAGATTCTGCCGGGGCTGCAGAGCGGCGCGATCAACGTGATCGTGGCCCCGCCCCTCGCCGCAGAGCAGCTGCAGTGGGCGTCGCGAATCACCCACATGAACACCGAGACCCTTGGTTTCGGCATCGGCGCGTTCATCGGCTCGTCGGCGCGCATGCAGTCGCTGCCCCCCAAGCTCAAGGAGGCGGCCGCCCGCCGCGGGCGCGAGGTCTCCGAGCGGCTCACGCGCATGGTACGCAGCCTCGACGCGCAGGCCTTCGCGCGCATGAAGGCGAACAAGAAGGTCTATTCGCCGACCGACGCCGATCGGGCGGAGTGGCGGGACCTGTTCATCAAGGTGGCCTCGCAGCTGCGTGGGACGGTCTTCACGCCGGCGCTCTTTGACAGGGTGGTCGAGCTCGCGGGCAACCCGCTCGTACCGAAGTACTGAGCAGTCCGCACGCTCGAGCGAAGCGAGAGTTCGGACTGACGCACCCGACACGTCCGCACGCTCGAGCGTTCGGACGACACACCCCGACCCGACTCCGCGGACGCACTCGAGCGCCTGGACGAAGCGGCGTCCACGGCGTTGCACCGCGCGACGGCTGGTGGGCGCGGCGATGCGGCTCGTCGTCATTCTCTCCATCGCGCGCGTTCGGCTGATCCCATCGATGCGCGACGGCACACGGAACGACACACACATGATTCACTCCGTGCGAACGTCGTCCGCATGGCTCGCCCTCGCTGGTTGCATCGGCTGCTCGGCGCCCTCGGCAGGAGGAGCCGCCGTCGCGGGTGGAGGGCGCGACGCCGGGCCGGACGCGCCTCCGACCACCGTCCAGGCTCCGAACGCCGACGCGATTATCGGAATGGAGGTTTCCCCCATTCCTCTGGTCCCCCCCTTCTCGCCGTCTGTGTTCGACTACTACGTGCAATGCGCGAGCGGGGCGAACGCCGTCGCGCTCACGATCACCGACTCGAGCACCGACACCCACACGACGTCGCTCACCCTCGTCGAGGACCAGGAGGCGTCGGTCGCGGGCCAGTACTGGATTCGTTGCCTGCCGCACGACTTCCCGGCCATCACGGTGACGGCATACGGCGAGGCGCGCTCGCCGACGCCCGGCTGGTACCTGGTCAACAACGGCGCGTACGCGATCGCGCTCGACACACGCGGCACCCCCGTCTGGTACAGCCGCGGGGTCAGCCCGGGCAACGTCGACGTCCTCAGCGCAGACACCCTGTCGTTCATGCCGAACATGCAGGGTCCTTTCGGCTACCTCCCTGACAATCAGTTCACGGTGAGCGCGCTCTCGCAGGGGACGACGACCGCCGTCATGGCCGTGAACTCGCCGACCGACGGCCACGAATTCCGCGCGCTCCCCAACGGCGACCACCTCGTGTGGACGTATCCGGTCGAGCACGGGATGGACCTCACGGGTCTGCAGTCGTTCGGGCCGGGCGAGACGATCGCCGATTGCCAGATTCAAGAAATATCTCCGTCGGGGGCGCTCGTGTGGTCCTGGCTGGCCTCGGATCACGTGGATGCGGTGCGCGAGTCGGTCGAGCCGGCGATGCAGACGGTCAACGGCACGGCGCTCGTCGACGTCTTTCACTTCAACTCGATCGACGTGGACATCCTCGGCAACCTGCTCCTCTCGGCGCGCCACGCGAACGCGGTCTACTACGTCGACCGGACGACGGGCGGCGTCCTCTGGAAGCTGGGCGGCACCCCCTACAACAAGGACGGCGCGACGATCGTCACGGTGGTCGACGATCCCGAGGGCGCCTTCAACATGCAGCACGACGCGCGTTTCATGCCGAACGGCGACGTTACCCTGTTCGACGACCACGGGGCCTCGCCCGGCGTCGCGCGGGGGGTCGAGTACGCGATCGACTTCGACGACGGCACGGCCACCCCCACCTTCCAGTTCCTTGGGGTCGGCCAGAGCCAGTACGAGGGCAGCTTCCGCCGCTATGCCGACGGCGAGAGCGTCGTCGGTTGGGGCTACGTTCCCACGGATCCGCGCGTCGTGACCGAGGTCGACGCGGCTGGCCAGCCGGTCCTCGACATCGCCTTCAGCGGAGGCCGCCCCTCCTACCGGGCCGTCAAGGTGCCCCTCGGGCAGCTCGACGCCGGACTTCTTCGCGCGGCGACCGCAAGGTGACGACCGCGAAAATGCGAGCTGACACAATGCGAGCGATCGGTCACATTCTGCCCATGCCGCAAACGCCTCGGATCGTCCTACCGGCGCAACCCTCGGCGTCTTCGTAGCCCTGCTCCTCCCCGAGATCCGGCAGCGGCCACGGGCGCGGTCCTCGGGCCCGCCGCCTTCGTCGTCATGGTCGTGGCGCGGGCCCAGATGGGTCGTCGTGGCGCGTCGGCATCGATCCGAAGCGCACCGAGTTCGTGACGCACGGCCTCTATGCCTTCGTCGGCAATCCCATCCATACGGCGATGATGGGACTGGCGACAGCGCTCGTCCTCGCCGCGCCCTCGGCGTGGACGGTGTGGGCCGCCGTCTTCTCCCTTTTCCTCCTCGCACTCCAGGCCCGCCTGGAGGAGCGGCACCTGCCCTCGACGCACGGCGATGCCTACCGGGACTACGCGGACTACGCGCGGCACGCCGGGCGATTCCTCCCCTGGACAGGCCGCGGCGTCGAATGACGGGGTCGTGATCGAAGGCCGGTACGTAAGCGCCCGCGGGACTCGCCCACCTTAGGTTCGATCGCTGCTAGCGTAGCATGGACTAGTGAACACGGGAGGCACGCCCTTTCACGGTTTGGCTGTGCGGAGACGTGTCGGTCCTCCCAGCGTGGGCCGCGCCGTCACTCGCATCTTGGCGCTCATCGTTCTCGCTCTCCTCCTCGCTGGGGCGGCGTTGGTGGCGTGCTCGGGCGGCGATAGCAGCGGATCGCGCACCGGAGAGCCCGACGCGACGGCGGACAGCGGCTACTTCGCTGACGCTCCGAATGCCGATGCCCAGAGAGGCCCCGCTGCGAGCGGATCCGTAGGTCCGGACGGCGGTACGGTCAGCTTCGGGGATGGCGGTTCGACGGTAACCGTCGCCGTCCCTCCGGGGCGGTTCCCTCCAACACGATGATCACGATCACGCAGACGGACCAACCATGCCCTGCCGGCTTCCAGTGCTACTCCCCCGTTTACGCGTTCGGTCCTCCGGGGACTACGTTCCAGAAGCCGGTAACAGTGTCGATACCGTTCGCAGGAAACCAGCAGCTGGCAACCCTTTTCTGGTCGTTTCCTACGGCGACCGGCTACCAGCGCGTCGGCGGATTACCGCAGGGAGCCGAGGTCGCCGGCGACGTAACCCACTTTTCGACCGGCTTCATCGCGGACGGCGTGGACTATTCCCAGCCGGCGGACTTGTCTTGTGTTCGGGCGCTGGGCATATCGGGGCGGTACTCCGGCGAGAGCGCATCCGACGTCTGCTTCTCCAACTGCTCGTCCGGTGGATGCCAGCTCGCTTGTCCAAGGGGGGTCGAGGCAGGCGTCGGCTGCGTCTCGAACTGCAGCGACGGCGGGTGCCAGATGGGCTGCCCTCTCGAGGGACTTGCCGAGGGAAACGGAATCTACCCCATGGTGGGCAGCGACGGCGGCGGGGGCCCTGTGAGCCTCGGGTCGGCCGTCGCGCTCTTCTTCAACGTCCAGGATTGCGAAGGCCGCTCCGCCACGCGCCTAGACGCCGGTGCATTCACTGTGCTCGAGAACGGCAACCCATTGTCGGTGGAGGCGCAGACGACGATTCTGCCCAAGAACGGGATTGCCCCGTTCGTCGAGCTCGTCCTCGATGTGTCCAGCCACACGAATGCCCTCCGTAGCCAGATGTTCGCGGGAGCCGAGAACTTCGTGCAGCAGCTTCAAGTGACCGACCACCTGCCGGCGGCTATCGGCATCGAGACGTTCGCAGGCGAGCAACAGATCACGGAGCAGCTCGCGCCCACGCTCGACACGAGCGTCCTGATGGCGAAGCTGCAGTCGCTTGCCAAGTTCGTCGATCCCGATCCGAACTCCACGAACCTCTATGGTGCCGTCATCCAGTCGCTGGCGGCGCTGGATCAGGCCGAGCAGAACTTCGTGTACCAAAACGCCGGCGGAGCATTCGCAGCCGGTTTCGCGGTCCTCTTCACCGACGGCCTCGATACCTCCGGCTACTACACTCAAGGCCAGGCCGTCACCGCGGAGAACAGCGACTTCAACAACCAGGTCATTGCCGTCGCGCTGCAAGACTCCTCCGACTACAACCTGGCCGCGCTGAACGCTCTTACCTATGGCGGCCAGACGCTCATCAACTCCCCGAACCCGATGGTCGCCGAGAGCCGCGAGTTTCCGTATCTCGCCACGTACGTCTCCGGGGAGCTGAGCGGCTCCTACCTGCTCGGCTACTGCTCGCCAAGACGAGCGGGGGCGAGCAACGTGACCGTCGAGGTCGCGAACACGACCAACGCGGTGACGGCGAACCTCGTGTTCAATACCGACGGCTTCGGTCCGGGATGCGGCGCGGCCGCGTTTGCGACCGCGTGCGATGGCTGGCAGTGCGGGGGACTCGGATGCGGGTCGTGCAACGAAACGACGAGCTATTGCTCGGGACCGGACGGCGGAGCGCCGGATGGAGCCCCTGCGGTGAATCAATGCGAAGTCTGCCAGGTCGGCGGCACCGCACCGACGAAGCTCGCCGACATCGGGTCGGGCCCGTCGGGCATCGGCGGATTGGCCCTCGATTCGACGAACATCTACTGGACGCAGGCCAGCACAGTGATGAGCGTGCCTCTCGGCGGCGGCACACCCACCCCGCTGGCGTCGGATCAGAGCCCGTCCGCTCCCCGTTATTCGGGTATCGCCGTAGACCAGAACAACGCCTATTGGACCGCCTCCGTCTTTTCTACCAACAACTGGGCTGTAATGAGCGTTCCCCTTGGCGGCGGCACACCCAGCACGCTTGGCTCGGGGATAGACCCTTCCGTCGGGTTCGGTGCTTCGGGCATTGCCGTGGACGCCACGAGCGTCTACTGGTCGTACGTTTTTGGCTTACCGCTGCTGAGGATCCCCTTGGGCGGCGGCGCGGAGACGGGGATCGCACCGGGGACGTCCAACGGCGGCATTGGCGCCAACAACCTCGATGGATCCACGATTGTGGTCCGGGGCTCCAATGTCTACTGGGTGGACGTCAACGGAATCATGACTGCGCCCATCGCCGGGGGCACTGCAACGACGCTCGTTGCAGGAATGCAGCCGGACAACATCGCTGTCGACGCGAACAACGTCTACTGGGGTGGCAGCGGTACGACGGTGATGAGCGTCCCCGTCGGTGGCGGCACCCCGAAGACGCTGGTGTCCGGTCAGAATGCTCCGAACTGGGTCGCGGTAGACGCGACAAACATCTACTGGCTGAACTATCTTTCGGGCACCGGTTGCGGGGCAACGGTGATGAAGGCGCCCATCGGCGGGGGCACGCCCACTCAGCTCGCTTGGGGCCAAGAGTCCCCGACGAACATCCTGGTCGACAGTAGCAGCGTGTATTGGTTCTCGATCTCGCGCGCGGCCCTGTTCTCCGTTCCAAAATGAACCGATGGCCGCGCCCTCGCGGTCGTCACGTCCGGATCCATCCCGAGGACCAGTTGCCGTGACTCTCGACTACCTTGGGCGGTAGTCAGCGCTGAAGATCGCAGACGACCCGGATCGTGGAGCGCTCGCGCGGGATGGCCCCCTCGACGAAGCGCAGGAAGAACTGGTCGGCGTCGGGGCAGAGCGTGCTGCGCCCCCCGACGTCCGTGGCGCACCACCCCGGCATGCAGCCGGCGCAATCAAGCGAAGTACGGCAACTCTCCGCTTGCGGACCGAGAAGCTCGCTTATTTCGCAGACCCGCTTCGGGCCGAAGGCGTCGGTGATCGGACGTGATTGCTGGACGTTTCGGTCGCGTGGGTCGAGCATTCCGGGGTGCGAGGCGCACGGCCCGTCGTCGGGCATGCTCACCTGGACGGAACATTCCGCCTCGCCTCCGGGGAGCCGCGCCACGGGCGACGGCATGCAGTGGTCGTCGAACGGGTCAGCGAAGATGCACGGGTCGGCGAGGTTCGGCCTCGATAGACCGTCCTGCCAGCCGGCGCACGCTGTGTCGATGACATCCAAGGACCCGATGCCGGCCGCCCACGCCGCGAGCCGAGTGGACGGATCGAGCCCTCCGCCACCACAGACGCCGCGGCAGCTCGTGTCGGCGACGAGCGGCGAGAGGACCACGGCCGAGAAACGGTCTTTCGCGGTGACCGACAAGGAGCGGACGGGCCCGCTCGACCCGTCGTCCCGCGAGGTCGCGACGATGAGCGAGACCAGTTCCGGGGTGCCGAGCGAGGCCACGAGGGCCGCCTCGCCCGCGTCGGTGGGCGGCCGTGCGCCCACGACGAGATCGATGGAGCTCGACGCCGCATCTACAAGCGCATATTCCAAGCCGACAGGTGCAACGAAGGCATCGATCTGCCGGCCGACAGCGTCGGCGAGGGCATCGACTTCGGCTGTCGACGACTCGCCGGAGACGTAGGCCAGCCCGGGATCGTCGCTCGGCCCGATGGCGCGTACGGGGCCGACGGCGGAGGGATGAACGACGACCACGCGCAGGTCCGCCGGCGGACGGGCACCCGGGTCCCCGTGCGACGGCAGGTACCCGGTCTCGCCCTCGGTCAACTCGAAGGTCGACCGCAATAGCGCCGACGCGGACGCGCGCAGGGAGGCGGCGTCCGCCGTCGAAGAATCGTCGACCACGAAGATCAGCAGCCGTCGGACCGGCTCTGTCGTGAAGCCGAAGTCGAACTGGGTGAGCGTGCCCGAGGGGACCGTCTCGGACACGCCTGCCGAACATCCGATCGAGCCTCCAACGAGCGTCAGAATGGGGACGAGCCCGCGCACCGCCCTGCCTGCAGCGCAAGCGCCATGCCGTTGCGCGAGGCTACCGCACACCGTCCGACGAGAGGCTCACCCTCTGCGGATGGACTCCGGCGTTGTCGCATGGCCAACGGAGTGGACGGGACCGGCTGCGCCGTCACCGCCCCCGCTCGCGCGCAGCCTTGCGCGCCAGGTAGACGACGATCGTCACGTTGACGGCGAAGAGCGCGGCGCGGACGACGCGCGGGTGCCTCACGAAGGCGATGACCTCGAAGGGCAGGAGCGACCCCGTCGCCACGACGACGAGCCACGGACCCCACCAGCGCCCGTGGAGCAGGGCCCACCCCTCGAAGAGGCTCATCGCCCCGTCGGCGAGGAGCGCGACCACGATCGTCCAGAGCGCGCGACGCGACGCCGCCCGGACCAGGACTTCGGCGATGGCGAGGCTCCAGGCGTGCGCGTGATGGCGCAGCTCTTCGGCGAAATCGAGGAGCTGCTCGCCGAAGCCCATCCGCATGAGGACCATGAGGACCGTCGCGAGGACGAGCCAGAGCCCGCCCTTCGTGAGCTTGTAGGCGATGATGGCCACCAGTCCGCGCTCGCGCCGCACGACGGGATTGTAGACGCGGTTGACGGCGGCGAGGCGCTTCGTCAAAAAGACGGTCCCATGCGGGTAGCCTCCGGTCGTGTCGCGCTCGTCGTCGAGGGGGGCGCCATGCGCGGCGTGTTCTCGGCCGGCGTCCTGGACGTCTTCCTCGAGCAACGCTTCCGCCCGTTCGACCTCGCGCTGGGCGTCTCGGTCGGGGCGTCCAACGTCCTCTCGTTCCTCGCCGGCCAGCACGGGCGGGCGCGGCGGTGCTTCTTGAATCACATGTCCCGCCCCGAGTTCCTCGACCCGTGGCGCCTGGTCCGCGGCGGACACTGGATGGACCTCGACTGGCTCTGGGACGCCATCGAGCGCGACGATCCGCTCGACCGCGCCGCGGTCGCCGCCGGCGGGGTCGACTTCGCGCTGGTCGCGACTTCGGCGCGCACCGGCTCCCCGCGCTACCTCACGCCCGAGCCCGACTCGATGCTCGACGCCCTCAAGGCTTCGTGCGCGCTGCCCGTCCTCTACCGACGCACGATCCGCATCGGCGACGAGGACTTCGTCGACGGGGGCATCAGCGACCCGATCCCCGTGCGCGAGGCGTACGCCCGCGGCGCGCGTACCCTCGTCGTCCTTCGGTCGCGGGCCACGGGATTCGTCAAGAGGGGCGGCATCGCGAACGAGCTCGGAGCGTGGGTGCTGCGAGGGCACCCGCCGCTCGCCCGGGCGTGTCGAACCGCAGCCCGCGCCTACGCGGACGCCGCGGCCTTTCTCGCGAGCCCGCCGGGCGACTGCCGCGTCATCGAGGTGGCGCCGTCGAGGCCGCTCGCCACGACGCGCACCGGCCGCGACCGCGACGCGCTCGAGCGCGACTACGCCCTCGGCCGGGCGCTCGCGCACGAGGCGATCGATCGCTTTTCCGCGGGGTGAGCACGCGACGAGGAATTGAAGTTCGGGCCGACCGTTTTCGAGCAACTCCGATCCGCTCGGGCCGATGGGATAGGCAAACGGATCGGAGGTAGACGTGACGACAGCCGCCCACGACGCGTACGCCCACATTCACCTGGCTCGCGAAAGACAGGACGCCGAGATGGCGCGTGCGATGCGAGCGCTCGCCGCCCTCGGCCCGGACGTCCTGCGGGTACCGCAGCGGACGCTGGACACGCTCGATCGCCTCGCGCCGTGCCTCCCCCCCGCCCCCGCCGGCCTCCGAGCCTGAACTCATACCCCTGAAGACCCACGAGCCCAGGAGCCCCGATGACCGCCGTGCTCTCCCCCCATTACAGCCCGCAAGCCGAGGCAGCCCTGCTCTATGGCGGCCCCGACACGCCCCCCGCCGCAGACCCCGGGGTGGCGTACCTGACCCCGGACGCCCTCATGGCGTATTGCCACGACCGACTCTCCGCGATCGACAGCCAGATCGGCACCGTCATGGCTTCACAGAAATCGACCATCGCCGACGTCAACGACATCAATAGCGCTCTCGCGACGCTGCAGCGTTACGCGGGCGGCGCGACCAGCAAGGACGACTGTCAGTCCATGGAGACTGCCCTTCGAACGTCCATCGACAACATCGCGTCGAGGGATCCGAACTCATCGGTGCTGCCGGCGCTCAAGCAGGCTTACAACGATCTCGTCTATACGGGGACCGGGACCCAGAACAATCTTTACTATGCCGGGTACCCCGCGCACGCGGTGGGCGACTTCGGAGACGGCCAGATCAATTCCCAGGAAATGACTGGCTTCATCAGCACCCTGAACAACGCCAGCGCGGAGTTGAACTCCGGCGCCGAGCTGCAGCTCGTCAACATCCAGTCGCTCATGTCGCAGCGGGACACCACCGTCCAGCTCACGACCAACCTGGTCCAATCCCT
>DATGJA010000762.1:0-5069 GCA_035295445.1 Polyangiaceae bacterium
TCCTCGCCGGCGCCCTCTACCTCAGCTGGGGCGAGCGCCGCGTGCGGCGCCTCTACTACCTCGCCGCGTGGTTTTTCGCGGCGATCTCGACGCTCGGCAAGGGCCCGGCGGGGTTCGGATTGCCGGTCCTCGTGACCCTCACGTACCTTGCGGCGTCGAGGCCGGGTGAGCAACTCAAGGCACGCATCGTCCGCGTCGTGCGCGAGCTCGGGCAGTTCGAGATCGTCGCCGGCTTTCTCATCCTGTTCGCGGTTTCGCTGCCCTGGTACGTGGCGATGTACGTTCGGCACGGTTCGCCGTTCACCGACCGGTTGATCTTCCACGACATGTTCAACCGTGCGTTTTCGCACGTGCACGACACGAACGAGGGCGACGACACGAGCTTCCGCTTCTACGTCTGGCAGCTCGGCTACGCGCTCTTCCCGTGGACGGGGCTGACGCCGCTCGGGCTCGTGTGGTGGATGCGCGGGCGCACAGGCTCCGCCGACGACGACGCCCGCGCGGACACGTCCATCCTTCTCTGCATGTGGTTCGTCTTCGCCTTCGCGCTCTTCTCGTTCATGGGCACGAAGTTTCACCACTACATCTTCCCGGCCGTGCCGCCGGCCGCCATGCTCATCGGCCTCGCCCTCGACGACATGCTCGGCGACGAGCCGCTCGTCCGCCCGGGCAGGCTCGCTCCTTACCTGCTGGGCCTCTTCGTCGGGATGTCGTTGCTCGTGCTCGGCGTCTCGCGGACGCGCCCGGGATCCGCCCTCGGCACCAAGCCGGGCGGACGCCTCGACGACCCGTCGCTCGCCATGGGGATCTCGATGATCGTCGCGGGGGCCGTGGTCACGCTCCTCTTCGTGCGGATGTACCGCGCCAAGGCCTCGGGCAAGGCGGACGACGCCGACTCGGCCGAAGCGAGGCACGCGTCGCGGATGCTGGGGGCCGGAGCCGCCGCCGCGGCGCTGCTCATCACGGTGGTGACGCGCGACCTCGCCATCCAGCCGCAAGGTTCCGACCAGCCGGGCGCGATCCGGCTCCTGCAGCTCTTCACGTACAACTATCGGCGCGCATGGCCGGACTCGCTCGACTTCTCGGCACCGCTCATGGGTTTCGGCGCCATCGCGGCGATCGTTTCGCTGGCCCTCGCGGCGCGAGGCGTCCGTCGGCACGCCGTCGCGGCGATGTGCACCCTCGGCGTCGTGTGGGCGTTCTGGGGGCTCGACGTCTACATGGAGAAGACGGCCCAGCACTGGGGCCAACACGAGGTCATCGCCGCGTACTACGCGGACCGAGCCTCCGCGGACGAGAAGCTCATCGCCTACCAGATGAACTGGAAGGGGGAGAACTTCTACACGGGCAACCGCATCCCGGCGTTCGTGTCGACCGGCTCGACGTTCACGACATGGCTGAAGAAGGAGCGCGACGCCGGTGTGAAGGTGATGTACTTCATCACGGAGCACGGGCGCATCGGTGGCCTGAAGAGCGAGGTCCAGGCCAAGGCCTACCGGGAGGTCACCGACAAGGTCCTTTGCAACAAGTTCGTGCTCGTCCGCGCGGAGTTGTGACGGTGTGACGGTGTGACGGCGAGCGGCTGGTCCGCCGGGGCGCCGGGCGCTGGCGCCGCTCCGCAGCCCGCACTAGAATGAATGAGTATTCATTCGGGCGCTCCTTCCTCCTGGAGGCGCGCCGCCTCAGGAGCCGACCGTGTCCAAGCCCATTCCCGCGATCAACCGTTACAAGGCCGACCTTCGGGAGTTCAGTTTCCTGCTCTTCGAGCAGTTCCGCATCGGCGAGCTCCTCGGCGCGGCGCCGTTCGAAGCGTGGGGGGTGGACGAGTGCAAGTCGACCCTCACCGAGTGCTATCGGTGGGTTCGCGAGGTCAGCGGCCCCCTCAACGCCCAAGGCGACGCGCAGGGGTGTCGCCTCGAGAACGGCCAGGTCATCACGCCGACCGGCTTCGGCAAGGCGTGGAAGAGCCTCTACGAGGCGGGGTGGAAGCAGCTCGCGGCCGACCCGGAGTTCGGCGGCGGCGGGGCGCCCCGGTCGCTCGTCGTCCTCGTGGAGGAGATGCTGAGCGGCGCCAACACGGCGTTCTCGATGTACGCGGGGTTGACGTTCGGCGCGGCGGAGGTGATCCACGCGTTCGGGACGCACGAGCAGCAACACCTCTTCTGCCCGCGAATGTTCGACGGGCGGTGGTCGGGGACGATGTGTCTGACGGAGCCCCAGGCCGGGAGCGACGTCGGCAGCGCGAAGACGAGCGCGTCGCGCAACCCGGACGCAAGCTACAGCATCCGGGGGACCAAGATCTTCATCTCGGGCGGGGACAACGACTTCGCCGAGAACGTGGTGCACCTGGTGCTCGCACGCGTGGAGGGAGCGCCGGCGGGCACCAAGGGGCTGACGCTCTTCATCGTGCCGAAGATGCGGCCGAACGCGGACGGCTCGATCGCCGGACCGAACGACGTCTCCGTCGCCAACATCGAGCACAAGATGGGGATCAACGGGTCATCGACGTGCGTGCTCAACTTCGGCGACGCGGGCAAGTGCATCGGCTGGCCCGTGGGCGGCGAGGGCAAGCTCAATCAGGGGATGCCGCAGATGTTCAAGCTCATGAACAGCGCACGCATCGCCGTCGGCGTGCAGGGGCTGAGCGTGGCGGGGAGCGCGTACCTCAACGCCCTTGAATACGCGCGCGATCGGAAGCAGGGCGCGAACATGATGCAGTGGAAGGACGCGAACGCGCCGCGGGTCCCCATCCTCGAGCACGCGGACGTGCGGCGGATGTTGCTCGACATGAAGGCGCGCGTCGAAGGGGTGCGGGCGCTGGCGATCAAGCTGGCGCATCACGGCGACCGCGCGCTGGCGCTCGTGGGCAAGGACGAGAAGCAGGCGGCCTACCACGTTGGTCAGGTGGACCTGCTCGTGCCGATGCTCAAGGCGTACGGGACGGACCAAGGCTTCCGCATCTGCGAGACGGCGATCCAGACGTTCGGCGGCGTCGGCTACACGCGCGATTTCCCGGTGGAGCAATACTGCCGGGACGCGAAGATCTTCAGCATCTACGAGGGGACCAACCATATTCAGGCGATGGACCTCGTCGGGCGCAAGATCGGCCAGGCGGGCGGCGCGAACCTGCAGGCGTACCTGGCCGACGTGGCGGCGTTCGCGCAGAAGCACTCGGGCGACGCGACGATCGGCGCCGCCGTGAAGACGCTCGCGGGCGCGCAGGAGGCGATCGGAAGCACGGCGATGCGCCTGCTCATGTGGTTCCAGGCGGGGAACGTGGCCCTGGTCCCGCTGAACGCCAATCGGTTCCTGGAGATGATGGCGGAGACGACGGTCGCCTGGATGTTGCTCGAGGCCGCGGCGATCGCGCTCGACAAGAAGAAGAGCGTGGCCGCGGGGCATCCCGACGCGGCGTTCTACGACGGCAAGGTGGCCGCGGCGCTCTACTTCGCCCGAAACGTGCTGCCCACGGTGGAGCTCAAGGCGAAGCTCATGGCGGACGAGGACCGGACCGCGCTGGACCTCCCCGACGCGGCGTTCGCGACCGTGTGACGAATCGCGGGGGCGCGCAGGGGACGAGGGGGCGCTCCTTGACGGTCCGGGGCGAGGCAGGTAAAAGCTCGTCCCTCTGAGGATTTTCCGGCTTAGCTCAGTTGGTAGAGCAGGCGGCTGTTAACCGCCGGGTCGCTGGTTCGAGTCCAGCAGCCGGAGCTGTGTCCGTGAGGCGAAGCCTCCGCACCTACTCTGCTGGCCTCTGTCATTTGTGTACTCGCGCCGGCTCCGCGGACTGCGTCCGCTTCGCTTCGGTCTCGTACACAAAAGAGCGAGTCCAGCAGCCGGAGCTGTGCCGCGATG
Source organism: Polyangiaceae bacterium (assembly GCA_035295445.1). Taxonomy (GTDB): domain Bacteria; phylum Myxococcota_A; class Polyangia; order Polyangiales; family Polyangiaceae; genus Palsa-1150. The sequence continues at coordinate 3,856 of DATGJA010000762.1, forward strand.
GCTCCGCGCAGGTCGACCCGGAAACAGGATGTCCAGCGCGGGGATGAAAATGAGCCCGCCGCCTATCCCCGATAGCGATCACGGCCGCGCTCTTCGTCGGCGTGAGGATTGCTCTCCCCACGGAGAGTGATGCGCACGACGACCGCGTGGCAGCCTTCCGAGATACCTATCCGCAATACACAGTGCGACGTCGTGGTCTTCGGCGCAGGAATGGCGGGGCTCGCCGCGGCCCGCGCCCTCTGCGCGAGCGGGATCGAGACATGCGTGCTCGAGGCGCGCCGGCGTGTGGGAGGGCGCGCGTGGACGGTGCAGGGCACGCTGGCGGGAGGAGAGAGCACCGAGCCGCTCGAGCTCGGCGCGGAGTTCGTGCATGGACGCGCTCCCGAAACCGCTGCGCTCGCGGCCGCGGCGCACGTGGAGCTGGTGGAGTCCGCTCCTCGGGTGCGATGGTGGCTCGATCGCAGGCTCGTCGATCGCCCGGACCTCGATGCCGTCGTCGAAGGGGCGGTCGAAGCCGCGGCGGCTACCGTGAAGGATCGACCGGACCGATCGCTCGTCGAGGCGCTCGACGCGACCCGACTTCAGGAGCCCAGTCGCTCGCTGGCACGCCAGTTCGTCGAGAACTTCGAGGGAGCCGCGGGGTCCAACCTTTCGGCGCGCGCCTTGGCCCTCGGCACGGGTCTGGAACGATCGCGGCGAGTGGAGGGTGGATACAGTCGACTGGCGGAGGGGCTCGCCGCATCGCTCCCGAACGGCGTCTTGCGGCTGGGGCGAGTCGTGCAGTCGGTGCGCTGGCGGCCCGATGGCGTCGAGGTACGGACGGTGTCGGCAGACGGGATGACGCCGCCTGCCCTCGTCCGATGCCGGTGTGCCATCGTGGCGCTCCCGCTGGCGGTCATTCGCCGGGTTCAGTTCGATCCGCCGCTTCGGCGCGATTGCGGCAAATCTGTCTCGCTGGCCCGGCTGGGCACGGGTCGGGCGACACGCGTGGTCCTTTGCTTTCGCGAGCCCTTCTGGCGGGAGCGTCTTGCGGCGCCGTTCTTCGTGCACGCACCGGGCGAATCGTTCCCCGTGCTCTGGACAGGGCCCCATCGGGAGACGCGGACGATCGTCGCGTGGGCCGGTGGGCCGGCGTCGAGCGCCCTCGCGGTGCGCAGTCCCGGCGAACTCGCGGAGGTGGCTCTCGCCAGCCTGTCGCGCGTGTTCGGCTCGAG
>DATGJA010000763.1:0-5087 GCA_035295445.1 Polyangiaceae bacterium
AGCATGCGGACTGGGCCTCGCCGTGGTCTGTGGGGGATGCGGCGCGCAGCCGCGGGCGACGGCCCCTCCGGCGAGGCTCGCCTCGACGTCGGATCGGATCGATGTCGCCATCACCGTCGACGACCTCCCCCGCAACGGGCCCGACATCCCCGGAGTCACGCGCCTCGCCGTGCACGAGCGCATGCTCGCCGCGTTCGCCCGGCACCGAACGCCGCCGGTCTACGGATTCGTCAACGGCAAGGCCCTCGAGGAGCATCCCGAGGAGCGCGCGGCGCTCGACGCCTGGCGCAGCGCGGGCTTTCCGCTCGGCAACCATGGTTACGCGCACGCGCATGCCGGCGATCTCTCGGTCGCCGCCTTTCTCTCCGATCTCGACCGGAACGAGCGCGTGCTGGGCGAGCTCGCGGGCCCGGACGCGGCCGCCCGGGCGTCGAAGGTATTTCGCTTTCCCTTCCTCGAGGAAGGAGCCGACGTTCCCTCGCGCGCGCGCCTGCGCGCCGAGCTCGCCGAGCGTGGCTACCGCATCGCCGAGGCGACGATCGACTTCTTCGACTGGGCCTACGCCCCCCCGTATGCACGCTGTCTGGAGCAGGGGGACGCGCGCGCCGTGGACGCGCTGAAGGAGACGTATCTCTATCAGGCCGCCGGCGCTCTCCTCTGGGCCGACGAGGCGGCGCGCGGTCTCTTCGGCCGACCGATCAAGCAGATCTTGCTGCTCCACGACAACGCGTTCACGGCGCTCGTCGCGGACGAGCTACTTACCACCTACGAGAAGCGGGGCGCGCGCTTCGTCTCGCTGGACGAGGCGCTCTCCGACCCGGCGTACGCCGAGGAGCCGCGCGTGCCCAAGGACTGCTGCGGCCACTTCTTCATGCAGGTCCGAGCCTCGCGCGGGACGCGGTCGCCTGCGTTCCCCCCCCAGCCGGACACGCTGCTGGACCTCGTGTGCCGGCGGTGAGGTACTGCCCGAGCGCTAAGGCGCGACGAACGACGGCAACGGCGACGTGTCCGCCGACGGGAAGCCGAGGCCGCCCGTCACGTTGCCGAACTGGATGCACATCTCGGCCTTGAAGGTCTCGTTGTTGAAACGAAGATCCCCGTTGCTCTCCGGGGTCGGCGCGTTCTGGTTGGTCGAGGCTCGCTGGTCGGTGTACTCGATGTGGCAATTGAAGTGCAGCTTGTCGCCCGGCTGGAGCATCGTCATCCCGGACGCGGCCCCGTCGAGACGCGCCGCCGAGTTCGGCTGCGGATTCTTGATCAAGCTGTCGTAACGATACGACGGCATGTTCGACCAATCGAAGGACTGGTAGACGAGCTCGGGCGCGCCCCCTCCGCTCGGCTCGATCCACGACGTGAAGCTCGTCGTCCAGAAGTGCCTGTGCCCGAACACGCTGATGAGGCGTATGGGCTGCGCGTCGCCGTCGGGGACCGTCCAGGAGTAGTGCAAATCGGCCGACATGCCCGCCGGGATGTCGAGCGTCTTCGCCTCGTTCGACGGCAGCCCCATGTACCAGCTCTCGAGGACCCGCGCGTCCGACTCCCACCAGAGGTTGACCCAGCCCTCGCGCAACGACGCGATCGACTGCGTGTTGATGTAGTGCAGGTTGAACACGATGCCGGGGGACGCGGGCCAGGAGAGATAGTAGCCGCTGTCCTCCGGCGGCTTGTCCAGCGTCGCGGGGGACCCGTCGTCCGGCCGCTCTTGCCCGCCGAGCACACCCAGGAGCGCGCCGTTGCTGTTCCCGAAGAACGCGGGCGAGGCCTCGGCGCCCGCGCCGGGAAGGGCGATCCACCCGTCCGGGATGGGCTTGGAGTTGTCGTTCATCGTGATGATGGCGTGATGTGAGCCCGTTCGCATCCGGAAGTACGTCCGGTAGTACGTGTGCGCGTCCGGGTTGTCGGCGCTCGCGTGGTAGTTCTGCGTCACCTCGACCCCCGGCGGGATGGCCCAGTCCGCCGCCAGGTTCTCGTAGCCGGACATGTCGCCCGCCCACATCTGATTCCAGTAGTCCTTGCCCTGCGGGTGATAGCCGACCTGAATGCCCTGGTCCGGAGGCGGCGGCAAAATGCAGTATGGATCGCCCGCGAAAGGGGTCTTGAAGGCCGGGATCGCGTCGATGCACCGGACTGCGTACGGGTTGTTCGTCGTCATATCGAACGGCGCGCACTTGTTCGGTAGCGTCGTGCCCCCGGGGCTGTAGCGCATTCCGGCGAGCGATAGACCCTGACACTCCGGGACGATGCGGCCGTCGGCGCCGAGGCCTCCGTCGGGCGGCGGGCCGGCGTCCGCCGTCGCGACGGCCGGGGCGCCGCCCTCGGCGGTGGCGCCGTTTTTCGAGTGCGACGCGCTGCAGGCGGTAAAGAGGGCCACGATGCCCAGCGAACCGAGCCGATGGGCGGCGACCCCGGGGTCGAACAGTCGCATGAGCGTGGGACTCTACGCCGTGAGCTCGTGACGGGCGAGGCGACGGGCCGCGATCCATCATGGGCATTTCATGGGCGAGGCGCGCAAAGAGGGCTGGCAGCGGGGCTGTAGGGCCCTACGGACGGATGGTCTGCACGATCTCCCATGCGCGCTCGGCCATCGGTCCCGCCATCGATGCCGTCTCCACCGCGTGGCTGCTCGCCGCGGTGCCCTGGGCGACGCGCCCGGCGATGCCCTGGAGGATCGCGGCCAGCCGGAACATGTTGTACGCGATGCAGAAGTCCCAGTCGGCGATCCGGTCCCGCCCCGTGCGCCGCTGGTACGCTGCGACGTAGTCCGTCTCGGCCGGGATCCCGAGCTCGCGGAGGTCGCGCCCGAGGAGGCCCCCCCGAGTCGAAGGCGCGAGCCGCCACTGCATGCAGTTATAGGCGAAGTCCGCGAGAGGATGACCGAGCGTCGAGAGTTCCCAGTCGAGGATCGCGAGGACGCGCGGCTCGGTCGGGTGAAAGACCATGTTGTCGAGGCGAAAGTCGCCGTGCACGACCCGCGGCGCCTCGTCCGCGGGTACGTGTTGCGGCAGCCACTCCATCAACCGGTGCATCGCCTCGATTTCGCGCGGCTTCGTCTCCGACGCGAGGTACTGCTTGGACCAGCGCGCGATCTGGCGGGCGAAGTAGTTGCCCGGCTTGCCGTAGTCGGAGAGGCCCACGGTCGACGGGTCGACCCGGTGGAGCCGGGCGATGGCGTCGTTCATCGCGTCGTAGACCGCGCCGCGCTCGGCCGGCGCGAGGGTCGGCAGCGTCGGCTCCCAGAAGATTCGTCCCTGGACGAAGTCCATCACGTAGAAAGGGGTGCCGATGACGCCCGGATCCTCGCAGAGCAAGTAGGTGCGCGGGACCGGCACGTCCGTCTTGCCGAGCGCGGTCATGACGCGATACTCGCGATCGACGGCGTGCGCGGACGGCAAGAGCTGCCCCGGGGGCTTGCGCCGAACGACGTAGCGGCGCGTCCCGGCGACGACCAGGAACGTCGGGTTCGACTGGCCCCCCTTGAATTGCTGTACCTCGACGGGTCCGTCGAACCCGTCGATCCGGTCGCGCAGATAGCCTTCGAGCGCGCCGACGTCGAAGAGGTGTTGCGCCCTGACCGGCATCGTCCCCGTGAACTGGTCGCTTCGGCTCGTCATGACCCGGCGCGAGTGTGCCGCGGCGGTCCCGCTCGATCAACGCCCGCGGGCGCCGATCGCCCGTTCGACGCAATCGAGTAGTCGTCGCTCGCCCTCGCCGAGGGGGGGGGCGCGCTCCGAGCGCAGCGGCGTGCATGCGGGCCGGCGGACGCCGCCCCCCGCGCCCCGAGGATGGACGCGCAGCCACGCGCGACGAATCTCGCCGAATCGACCGCCGCCGCCGACGAAGAGCGCGGTCAGGTCAGGCCCGACCGAGCGGCGCGGCGCCGGAGGGATGCGCAGGGCGCGGCCGTCGGGCAGGGTCGCGTCCAGACCCGCGATCCGGTGGTCGACCGGGTCCAGCCAAGGGTCGCGCGAACCCGGCGCCCCTCGCGCCAGCCACTCGCCGACGTTCGGTCCGTCCTCCGGCGCGGTGGCGTCGAGCGTGAAGCCGTCGGCCCCCAGTCGGAGGTCGAGCTCCGCGACGGACAGGTCCGCTCCCGCGCGTGCGAGCATGCTTTGGCGGTCGAGGACGTACGCCTGCGAGTCGTCGGACGGCGGCGGCGCGACGGGGCCTTCCTCCGGCGCGCCGATCAGCGCGCCCGGGTTGAGGACACGCTTCGGGTCGAACGCGTGCATGAGCCCCCGCACGAGGTCTGCGCCGGCCTCTCCGAGCTCGCCGCGCAGGCGGGGTGCCTTCGAACGGCCGACGCCGTGGTGGTGCGCGAGGGTCCCTCCGGCTTCGATCGCGGCCGCGAGCGCTCCCCTCCACGCCAGGTCGTACGTCGAGGTGCAGGCCGCGTCCCAGTCCGTATCCGACCGGCGGCGCCCGTGCGCCGCGCCCGCGAACGAGAAGTAAATGCAGCAGCCGTCGGGGTACGCGTGGCTGAGGTGGGCCATCACGAACACCCGTCGGCTCAGCGCGCGACGCACCGCCTCGAAGAGCCCTTCGAGCTTGGACCACGGGGCCGCCACCTCCATCGTGTCGACGAACGCCCCGTTCGCGAAGACGGGGGCCTGCCGGTAGCTCACGGCGTACCGATGCTCGAACCAGGCGCGGGCCGCGTCCGGGCCCTCCCACGCGCCGCCGGCGTCGCGGGCGATCCGCCGCGCCTCGTCCATGCGGTCTTCGCCCGCGCCGTCGGTCACCTCGAACACGAGCACGAGCATGGCGCCCCCGAGGGCGTGGGCGGCCGCGGTCGAGTCCAGCAGGTCGTTGATGGCGCCGGGTCGGCGCAGCACGCTCCGCAGCAGCGCGGCGCCCACTCCGGGCGACCAGCCCGACGTCCGGCGAGGTGCGGCGTCGTCGGTCTGGACGCGCCCTCGCCGGGCGAGCATCGCGTCGAAGGGGTCGTAGACGCGCGCCACCGCGGGGCGCAGCCCCGACTGGAACATCGCGCGCATCGCCTCCCAGCCGTGTCGGGTCGTCGGGAAGGACCACGCGCCGAAGGCTCGCTCCGTCGGAGCGCGGTGGAGCCGGAACGTCGCGCACGTGAC
>DATGJA010000764.1:0-4439 GCA_035295445.1 Polyangiaceae bacterium
TTGGCCCGCACGCGTTCCCGCGCGGCCGGGCTCGGCGTCGCGTCTCGCCCCAAGACCTCGAGATCCCGCGGGTCGACGGGGGAAACGGGCTCGGTCACGGCGCCTCCCGGGCCCTGCGGAACCGCTTGGCGGCCGCCGCGAACTCCTCACGGGCGAGGCGCAGACGCGAGTACGCCGTGTTCAAGGGGACCCCCAGCGTCGTCGCGATTTCGGGCACCGGCACGCCTTCGACGTCGTGGAGGAGGAAGATGGCTCGGCGATCCACGTCGACCGCGCCGAGCGCCGACTCGAGCAGAGCCCGGTCCTCGGCGGCCGCGATCTGCTCGTCGACGGGGCGCTGGGGGTCGGCCGTGTCGGTCGGGGCATGCAGGACCTCGACACGGTGCCGGGCGAGACGCCGGTAATCGGCTGCGACCCGGTAGGCGAAGCCGAAGATCCACGGGCGCACCGGCCGCGTGTCGTCGTAGTCGGCGCTCCGCAGGTGAATCTTGAGAAAAACCTCATGCACCAAGTCCTCTACGTCGGCGTCGCGCACGCCCAGGCGGCGCAGGGCGCTCCAGACGTAGTCGAAGTGCTCGTCGAAGATGGCGCTCATATCGAGCGTCGGCCTCGCCGAACGGTCGCTCACAGTACCCATTGGGCCACAGGCCTGCGATCCGTCATCGGAAACGCACGGCCACCCCGGCCCCTCCCGCGCCTGCGACCGCGTCGGCCTCCCAGACCGGGTCCTGCCCGAGTACGAGCGTGGCTCGATGCAGGTTTGCGACCGTCTCGACGCGGACGCGCAGCGAAATCACGGGCGAAAAGGGCCACTCGAACTCGAGCCTACCGCCCGCCGCGAGGTACAGGCTGGTCTTCGAGAAGTGTGGGGTGATATCGCGACCGGACGCGGCCACGACCCCCGCTGCGCCGACCAAGCATGCGGCGAAGTAACCCCAGTGGCGGCAAGGGGCGAGCACGCCGGCGTAGACCGCCGACTCGACGCGGCCTCCTCCGACTTCGGGGGCGCGGCTCGCCGCCTCGCTCGCCTGCCCTTGCAGCTCGAGCGACGCCGACCACCCGCGCATGGCGAGCCGGGCGAACGGCGCGATGCCGGGGGCGAGCTCGGGGGCGTTCGGGCTGTCGCCGAGGACGACGAGCAGATCGACGCCGAAGGAGAAGTCGGGGCGGAGCGCGCTCGGGGGCGCGGGCGCAGGCGCGGGCGCAGGCGCGGGCGCGGGTGCGGGCGCAGGCGCAGGCGCGGGCGCGGGTGCGGGCGCAGGCGCGGGCGCGGGAGCCGCGTCTACTTCCGGGTTCGCCCTCGCTGCGGCGTCGAGCGCGATGCTGATCGCGAGGGCGGCCGCGTCGAAGATCTCGGCGCAGGTCGCCTGGTCGGACGTGATCTCGCGCGTGCCGTGCGCGATGCCCTCTTCGTCGAGCAGCTGGATGCGCGCGAGATAGCGCGTGCGCCGTCGCGAGAGCTGGACGACGACCGTCTGCTTGGCCCAGGGGAAGAACGGGTCGTAGCCGAACCGCGCCGCGACCGCGGACCGCATCGCTGTCTCGCCCGGGCACGACGAGACCTCCGGGCTGCGCGAATAGACGAGGCGTGCCGACGGACTCGCCGCGGCGGTTCGTGTCCACGACGAGCCCGCGATCGCCAAGAACGTCGCGGCGATCGCCCCTCGGGCCGTCGGGCGGGTGCGGGCGAGAGCGCGGACCACGGCGGGGTGGGCCGCAGAATACGGCAATCAGCGCTGCAGGGTCGCGCTCCACGTGCACGCGGCAACCGGGCCGGTGACCCCCGCCCCGAGCTGGGTCGTCTCCGTGATCAGCCCGTTGGCGAGCACGGGCGTCGCATCCGCATCGGCGCCCGCGTCGTAGTCGGCCGACACGGTCCCGGCCTGGTAGAGGGTCACGAACTTGCTCCCCGACAGGGTGAAGTTGACGTCGCCGAGGGTTCCCGTGAGCTTGTTGGACGCGCAATCGAGCGAGCCGCTGAAGCTCGCGACCCAGGTCTCGGGGGCCTGCATGCCCGTGAACTGGGAACCCGGGCCGATCGTCAGCGTGGCGCCCCCTCGGTCTCCCTGGAGCTTCATCACGATCGAACCGTTGCCGGCGGCCTGAAAACCGCCGTCGCCGCCCGTCCCCGCCGCGCACTGGTAGGTGCCCACGTACGTCCCCGGCAGGCAGTCCGAGGTGCCCCCCCCGCCGAGGACGAGCTGATCGCCGCCGCACCCGCCGCACGCCGCCACGGCCAAGAGAACCCGCGCCCGCGACCTAGGCCTCCGCATGATTCGCCCCATCGGTGTGTGTGTCCGAACTCTCGCTTCGCTCGAGCATGCGGACTTAGTCTATTGTGTCCGCGCGGCTCGAACCGTCACGAGGAACGGACCATGCCTCTCGCCCGTGCACGCCTGACGATCTCCCTGGCTCTCGCCGCCGTGGGCTGGACGGCGGCGTGCGGCATCGACAATTCCGGCTCCGGCCCTCGCCCGGGCGGGTCTCATCTCGACGCCGGCGCCGGCTCGGACGACTCGGGCGGGGACGACGGGGCGTCCGACGGGGCGCCGGCCTCGACCGCCGACGCAGCGATGGTGCCGTTCATCTGCGACACGAGCTCGATGAATCAGCTCTGCACCATACGCACCATCCCGGCGCCCAACGCCATGGCGATGCAGTCGCAGTGCATGCAGACAGGCGGCACCGTCGTGATGGCCTGCCCGACGGCCAAGCTCGTGGGCTGCTGCACGGAGCCGGACCGCGAGGAGTGCCAGTACGCGCCGACGTACGACTCGACGAGCGCGCCGACCGGTTGCATGCGTATCCTCGGCACGTGGTCGACTTCCCCGTAGAGGTCCGGCGCTACTTCTTGCCCTTGTCTCCCTTGTCCGCCGCGGCGACGAGCTGCGAGACGTTGGGTACGAGCGTGATCTCGATGCGGCGGTTCTTGGCCTGGCCGTCGGGGGAGCCGTTGGATGCCACGGGGTCGTAGGGTCCGTACCCCGCGGCGGAGAGCACGGTCGGCTCGACGCCGTCGCTGGTCAGGATCTTCACGACGGCGATCGCGCGGGCCGTGGAGAGCTCCCAGTTGGTGGGGAATTTTTTCTGCGTCTCGGGGGTGATGGGCTCGTTGTCGGTGTGCCCGGCGACCTGGAACCGCCGCGTCGCCATCCCGCGCAGCGCCGCCGCCACCTCTTGAATGGCGTCCTTGCCCGCGGGCTTGACGTCCGCCTGGCCGGTGTCGAAGAGCACGTCGTTGTGGAGCTGAAGGACGATGCGCCCGTGGCGCGTCGTCACCTTGAGGTGCCCGGCGTCGATCATCTTCTTGAGCTTCGTCTGCAGGTCGTCGAGCAGCTTGGCGCGCTCTTGGGCCTCCTGGACCGCGCGCTTCGCGTCGTCGAGCTCCGTCTTTTGCTCGTCGGTCATCGCCTGCGACTGCGCGATGCCGAGCGCGCCCTTGAGATCGTTGATCTGCTGGTCGTTGGTGGTCAGCTGCTGCTGGAGCTGAGCCGCCTGCTGCTTGGCTGCGTCGGCCTGCTGCCTGGCGAGGTCCGCCTCGCGGACCTTGGCGTCGTAGTCGGAGCGGGTGACGCAACCCGCGAGGAGGAGCGGGGTGACGACGGCGAGCCACGTGAGTCTCATGGCATCGAGGGTAGCGTGCGAAAGCCGCGGATCGTGCTCAGAAGGTGTAGCTCAGTCCTGCGCCGCCATCCCACATGAGCGGCAAGTCCGACTGCGTGAACTTCGCGAAGCCCGTGGCGTCGCGCATCCCGACGTGCGCGATGACCGTGAAATGGCGATCGATCTGCAGGAGCTCGACGCCGACGCGCGCGCCGACGTACGGCTGGAAGCTCTCCGCGTTGCGATACCCGAGGATCGTCAGCGCGTCGTGCGGCACGTCGGCGCTCATCCCGCCGAGCTCGCCTTGCACGAGCACGCCGACGCGGGCCGACGCATGGATGGTCACCCGCGCGCCGCCGCCGAGGCCCCAGATGGGGAACGCGCGGACGTGCGTCTGGTCCTCGGACTCGCTCGTGTCGGTGAAGGCGAGCTCCGATTCGCCGAACAACATGAGCCAGTTCGCGAGCTCGTAGCCGAGCTGCGCGTGCAACCAGAACGCCGTGGGAGCGAGGTGGCGGAACTGACCCACGAAGCCCAGGGCCCCCGCCTCCGTCTCGAGCACGAGACCTCGATGGCGCGGCCGCACGGGCGGCGCGAGCTCGGCGGTCGACAGCGTCCCGTCCTCCGGCCCGCGAGCGTCCTCGAGTCGCCCCTCGGTCGTGCGGCCCTCCGGCGGCGTGGCCGCGATGTCGACGCGGACGTCGGGCGGCAGGACGTTCTGCGGCGCCGGGTCCGCCCCCGCCGCATTCGCGCACAGAAGAAGAACGGCAAGACCGCTCGCCGCTGCAGGCGCGCTGCGCACCCGACCGAACGTATCACGAGTGCGCGGGGAGCGC
>DATGJA010000765.1:0-5548 GCA_035295445.1 Polyangiaceae bacterium
GGACCCGGCGATCATGGGGGATGCGCTCGTCCGAGAGCACGGCTTCGACCTCGGCTCGCGTGAACACGGCGCCGGAGCGCCAGCTCGGATCTTTGTCGATCTTCTTCGGGAGCTCGCCGCGGCACGGGAGAGAAAGCTGACCACGGCCGCGCCACGTTGGGGGCCATGGACCACGGGCGGTCTGCCTCGGCGAGACGCGGCGAAGTGTTGCTAGGGTTCGATTCGGCGTTCGCCGCGCACGGCCATCGGGGCCCGCGCCGCAGGCGGACCCTACGAAATCCGCACCGGCGCACGCAAACGCCATCTTCTGCGTGAAGTCACACGACCATCGCGATCCTCGCTCGCACGCTGCCGGTCGTGATCGGGGCGGTGAAGCGCAGCATCATCTCGAGCCCCGCCGCGCCGCACCCGAAGCGCTCACGTAGCGACGCGGGCAATCGCCCGATCTCCACCGGCGTCGCAAAGAATGCCTTCGCCTCGGACCAGAACGGCCCCAGCGCGAAGACCGACTGCCACCAGCCAAGCCAACGCAGGACCGTGCGTGGCGGTACCCCGTGCACCCGCCGCGGCCGGCCTCGCCCCGTCAACTTCATCGACTGCCCCGCCACGCTGGCCACCACGACCCAGACCGCCACGTACACCTTGCGACCCAGAAAGCGCAGCGACAGGGGCGTGGCTCGCTTGCGGCAGCCGTCCTCCCGGCAGCAGAAGCTACACCGCCGCTCGTACGCCCCCGCCGCCTCGCCCAGCTCACCGCGCGGCTTGCACGGGTAGTCGGCTCGATCGAGCGCTCCACCGCAATGCTCGCAGCCCGCCTCTCGCACCTGGCGCGCGTACGCCGCGTCGATCTCGCCCAGCCCCGCCAAGAACTTCGCCTCGGACTCCGGAACGTGACACAAGCGATCGCCTCCGTCGGTTGATCAACTCGGAGACCAACCCCCTCGGGTGGCATGGGGCCAACTTCGAGGGGGTTTCGCTTTCCAGGGGATCGTTCCCACCACCGGCCACGAACGCCGATGGACACGACGGAGCGTCCATCGGAATCCGCGACCGCCGCGGGCCTCAAGTCCATCGACTTACGTGGCGCTGCTCACACCAAGGGATCGTGGACGACGAGCTGCATGACTATTGGACGCAGCTCATGGATCAGAACGGGGCGATGCTCTTCGGGCGCAACACCTACGAGCTGATGGAGGGAGCTTGCCCGCGGTGGCACGCGACGAAAAGGCGCCGCGCGCGATGCGCGAGTGGGCGCAGAAGCTCGAGGCGAAGGCGAAGTACGTCGTGTCGGGCTCGCGGAGCGACTTTCCGTGGCAGAACACGATCAAGGTGGAGGGTGACCTCCGCGAGGCGATCTCGGCGCTGAAAGCGAAGACCGAGCGGGGTGTCCTGGTCGGAGCGCCCACGCTCGCGGCTGCGCTCGAGGAGTTGGGGCTCATCGACGAGTACCGCATCGTCGTTCATCCCATCATCAGTGGCCGCGGGCCGACGTTGTTTCATGGCCTGTCGAGTGCGCGGCATCTCGAGCTCCTATCGACGCAGCGGTTCAAGTCCGGCGTGCAGGCGCTCCACTTCCGTCGCAAAGCGGGATGAGCGTGGAAGGACCCGAGCGCTTCACCGAGCGGCCCCGAGACCCGTGCCGCAGCAGCACGCGCCGCAGCCGTGGTCCAGGCGTCCTGGGCGTGGGACGAGAGCCCGGAGATCATCGTCTCCGTCGACCAGGAGGTCCCCGAAGTGTCGCCGCGGTACGATGCCGAAGGGTGGTTTGCGGACGCGATACCCCGAAGTTGAATACCTTGGGGAAGGCGAAGCTGCGCTATCGGGATGAACGTCCTGCCTAGCGAGCAACGGGCGGCAGGTTCGTGAGCGCGACCAGCGTCAATTCGTCGTCCTTCGCCCAGTACCAGAGCCAAAGGTTGCGCTGCCTCACACGCCGACCGTGCGCGAGCACACGTACCGCGTCGTTCTCGCCGGGAACGTACGCGTACATGTCCGTGTCGAAAGAATCCGCGCCGGCACCGGCGAGCGCGTCGATGACCTGCTTTACGTCTCGCGACTCGGGCGTTCCCCCGAGCACGCCGCAGCGACGAGCATCGGTCAGATAGCGCGGCGTGAGTCGTACTCGGCGAGCCACCGTTTCACGCGGTCCGGGAGCAGTCCGGTCTCGAGGTACCGCTCCGTCTCTTCGGCGGTCAGGTCGGCGACGTCGCCGCGCAGGGCCTGTTCGACGCCTTCGCACACACCGGGCGGACACTCCACCTCGACGGCTCGGGGTCGGCTTCGGGGCACCATAACGTCTTGAAGCGAGCGTAGCTCTCGTCGAGGCTCGAGTCGAGCGGTCGCGGAGCGCGATTGCGCGAGACGCGGCGGGCGAGAAATCGTGGGATCAGTCGAGGCGTTTGAGCCACTCGCCGGTCTCCGCCCAGTGCTGGAGTTCGTCGGCAGCCAACTCGACGCCGTCACCGCGGTCGAGCTCGGCCAGTCCCACGCGGATGTCCGCCTCGTCTTCCGCCGAGGCGGACATGTTGCGAATTCGGAGCCGTGCGCGGAACCATCGCCCAAACATAGCTCCCGCCGCGGAGTCGGCGACTCTGTCGATCCGCTAAGCGGCATCCGAGGCGGGTCAGCCGTCGTCGAGCATCCGGAGGACGTCGAGGAGCCGGCGACGAAGCTGCCGAGCATCTGGGCCCGTGCGCCACGCCTCGAGGGCATCGCGAAGGCCGTCGGCAATGGGTTCGCCGTCGGGCAACGGCGAGCCGCTTACTACGCTACTACGCGAGGGATCGTCGCTCTGGCACGTGGTGCCACTTGGCTCCGACCCCTCCACGGTGCTTTCGCACGATCCGTCACGTCGTGATGCAACACAATGCTTCTCCTCGGGATTTCGAGTCCCGTCCACCCCGCTGAAGAGCCCCCGTTTTTCGAGCTCGATCGAAGCACCTGGTTCTGATCCGCACGAACTGGATCAAAACCTCGGGGAGCACAAGGAAGACCTCGCCGAAGCCCTCGCGGACCGCCTCGGCCTCGCGGATGTAGATCTCCGTCGTCGCGAACGTCGTGTGGCCGCAGCGCTGCTTGATCTTGAGCGGGTCGTCGTCGCCGCGGACGGCCATCCAGGTCGCGCCGGTCGCGTGGAGGTCGTGCCGGGCTTCGGTGGGGGGTCCCTCGTGGAGCTCGGGGCGGCGGACGCCCGCCTTCCAGAGCCAGCGGCGGACGTTGCGCGCCATCGCGCGCTCGCTCGGCAAGGCGACGACGAGGCCCTCGCCTTCCTTCTCGTCGTGCATCGCGCTGAGCATCGGAAGGAGGTTCGGCTCGAGGGCGAAGCGGCGGGTGTGACCCGTCTTCGTGCTCTTCACCTTCTTGGCGCGTCTCAACGGCGCGCAAGCGACGCACCTCTCGTACGGGCGCGTGGCAGCTGCCCGGCGGAACCCACGTGGCGGGCGCTACCATTACGCTGACCGACGTCGAGGGGCACTCGGTCACGTTCACCGTGCCCGGTTCGGGCGGCGCCGTGGGAAAGCAATTCCCGGCGCCTGCGGGGTGCCAGTAGAACGTTGTCGCCGGGGTGGTAACCTTCTGGCGTGAGGCTCGCGCCCATCCTCCTTGCCAGCGCGACCTTCGCTGCGGCCGGATGCAGCGGCGGTCCATCGTCGCCCTCATCGCCGGCGCCGGCGCTCAACCCGGCGTCCACGTGCGGATCGACCTGGGACGTTTTGCAGAGCCTGCCCGTCGCGGTGGAGGAAAACGCTGCCTTCGCCGCCACGCTGTATGCGCCGGTCGCCGCGGCGACGGGCGCCGGGAGGAACGTCGTCTTCTCCCCACTCAGCGTCTCGTCCACGCTGATGATGCTCGGCGCCGGCGCAGCGGGCGAAACCGCGACGCAGATCCAGAAGCTCTTGCACCTTCCCGCGCCCCCGGCGAACGTGGCCTCCGCATACGGAGCGCTCGTTTGCGAGGACCAGACGAACGGATCGTCGAACGGCGATGTCCTCCTCGTCGCCAGCTCCGTGTGGGCGCAGCAAGGCCGCCAATTCTCGGCCCCGTTTCTGTCGACCCTTCAGGATGCGTTCGGGGCCCCGCTCCACCAAGTGGACTTGGCCGGCGACCCGGCCGTAGCGACTGGCGACATCGACACCTGGGTATCGCAGCGCACGCAATCCCGGATCCCTGAGCTCCTACAACCGGGCGACCTTCCGGCCGGCACCGTGCTCGTGCTCGCGGACGCAATCTATTTCGAAGGACAGTGGAGCGAAGCGTTCGATCCAAGCCAGACGACGCTGCAGCCTTTCACCCTCTCGGACGGTAGCCAGGTCATGGTGCCGACGATGAGCGGCAGCCACTTGGACGTCGGCGCAGGGTCCGCGCAAGGTGTCGACGTGTACGAACTCGGCTACAAGGACGGCGCCCTCGCGATGGATTTCCTCGAGCCCAATTCGGGTTCGCTCGCGGATCTCGAGGCGCGCTTGACGCCCGAGCTCCTGTCGTCCCTCCTCATGGGTGAGGGTCGGGGCGGCTGCGGCCGGCCGGGCCAATTCAAGGTGCCGAAGTTCTCGCTCGATAGGCGGTCCCAGCTCGCGCCCGCCTTGGCGAGCATGGGGTTGACCGATCTCTTCGACCCGGCGAAGGCCGACCTGACCGGGATGGACGGCCAGAAAGACCTGTTCGTCGGGCCCGTCGTTCACGAGGCGACCATCCAGGTCGACGAGCAGGGCACGGTGGCCGCGGCGGCGACTGGCGCAGTGATCGAGCCTCCTGTATGCGCCCCCATGGATGTGTGGATCAACAGGCCCTTCCTCTTTCTGATCCGCAACACCCAGAACGGCGACATCTTGTTCATGGGTCGCGTCGAAGATCCGCGGCAGCCCTAAGGGCACCCCCCGCGGGCGCGGCCCGAGCCCGAGGGCGTCTTCGAAGTCCTCCACGGTTGGTTTGGCCACGACGTGCACGAGGTCGTCCGTGCATCCGCGGGTGGCGAATGACGGCGGGTACCATCGTGGGGGAACTCCCCCTGCCGCAGTGAAGGTTCGGGTCGACGTGAACCTGTCGCCCGCGCGCACTGGGGCTAGCGCTTCGATGGGGCGCGATACCGAAGCGCTGCGATCAACGCCGAGAGAGCCGGGGGCGTTTGCCGTCGGGATGGGTGATAGAGATAGTAACCGGGAAACGGCGGACACCACTTCTCTAGAACGCGCGTGAGCCGCCCGGCCGCCACGTGAGCCGCCACCGCATCCTCGTAGGCGTATGCGATGCCATGCCCTGCCAAGGCTCCATCGAGGATCAAGTCGGCGTCGCTGAAGACGAGCGGACCGTCCACGCGAAGCTCGAACGGCCGGCCCTTCTCCGCGAATCCCCACGGCAAGAGGCCGCCGGATCGCACGCTGCGGTAGCTGATGCAGCGATGGCGTGCGAGCTCGCGCGGCGTTCGAGGCGGCGGATGGTTCGCGAAATACGATGGCGCGCCCACCACGGCCATTTGCAGGTCGGGGCCGACGCGGACCGCAATCATGTCCTTTTCAACGAGCTCGCCGAAGCGAATGCCGGCATCGAA
>DATGJA010000766.1:0-14840 GCA_035295445.1 Polyangiaceae bacterium
CGCGCGGATGAAACTCGGGATGCGCCGGCCTACGGCTTCTTGTCGAAGTTCGACATCGTCGAATCCTTCATGATGAACTGCGCGTAGCGCATGTCTCCCATGACGTAGACCTCCAGCCACGAGAGGCCGATGCGCGCGACGACGGGGTCGGTCATGGCCGTACCGAGGGGCGTCAGCGCGACGAAGTGACTCCCGCCGTTGAACTCGACGTAGGCCTTCGGCGTGGTGGTCGGAATGCTGTCGTATTCCGGTTTTCCCTGCGACGGCGGGACGAGCGTGTCGGCCGTGCCGTCGTAGACGAGGGTTGGAATGGTGTCGTTGGGGTAAGTGCCGCCGGGATTCCACGGGTTGAGACCGACCGCCGCCTTGAGGCTAGGGCCGTTTGAACCGGGACTGTTCGCGGCGATGAGCGTGCCGCCTCCACCCATCGAGTGCCCCATGATGACCATGCGCGACGTATCGAGCTTGCCGGCCAACGGGCTGCCCGAGCGCGTGTTCTCCGCCTTGAGCGTCGTCACGCCTTCCATCAGGCCGTTCGCCCGCGCGGGGGGCATGACGCCGGTGTTCGACGTGCCGCCGGAGGCGGTGTCGACCATCATCACCACGAAACCGTGGGACGCGAGGAACGGCCCCCACTGGTTGAGCGCGCTCTGCGTTTCGGTGAACCCGGGGATGACGACGACGCCCGGGAACGGGCCCGGAATGTCCGTCGTGTAGTAGACGGTCGGGTTGACGTAATCCTGCGCTGACGGGACGCCGCTCGTGTACATCTTGACCATGTACGGTCCCTGCTTCGCGGCGGAGTCGGCCGTCGGCGCGGGCCCCAGCATGGCCGGGCTCCCACCCTCGGATGCGCCGCCCGCGTCGCTCGCCGTTCCGCCGTCGGGGGAAGCGCTGCCGCTCGACCCCTGACCGCTCGTCGCGCTGCCAGACGTCGACCCTGCACCGCCTGACCCGCTGCTCACGCCGGTTCCCGCCGTTCCAGTCGAGGCTCCGGAGCCCGAGGCACTCCCGGCGGCGGAGGATGACGTCCCCGAGCCGGACCCGACGTCCCCAGAGCGGCTGCCCGACGTCGGCGATACCCCCGAAGAAACGGGGTTGCCCTGGCTCGAGGTCGACCCGCACGCGAGCCCCGATCCGCACACGGCTACGGCCGTCAACACGAGCCACCACTGCGGACTCCGCCTCATGGGACCGACTCCTTTCATTTGCAGGTCATGTGAAGGCCCATACGGAGACTCCATGTTCGTATGCTTTTGAAGCAAACACATACTTTTATGCATCAATGAGCTCTGCGCGGGCCAGTTTTGTATCCGATAGGTGCAGTTCACTACTCGTCGCCTATGACGTCGGCGCATACTGAGCCGATACAAAGACGCTCAAGAGACGACCGACTCGCGCGCGAAATCCGCCTGCGCGGGACCTTTCCATCGCGCCACCTCGGGGTCAGCCACCCGCGCTCAAGCCCCCACGACCCGCAAGTCGAGTCCCGGTCACACCGTGAGCGAGCACCGGCGCCCTTTTGTTAGGCTACCCCGATGCCGCCCCGTACGGTCGGTTGGACCTTCGCCGCCACCCTTTCCGGGCTCACCGCCTGCGCCGCCACGATCCCGAAGGCGGAGCTCGATCGATGCACGATCGGCACGGCCGACGGCAACGACGCCTTCGCGATGCGACAGGGCGCGGCGTGCAGCTCGATCGCGCAGCGACTCTCGGCCGACGGGGACGCTCGCGGCGCGATGAGTTACGCGAGCAAGGCCTGCACACTGCAAGACGCGCGGGGCTGCCAGGACTATCTCGCCCTCGCGCGCGAGCGTCCTTCGCTCGCACCCGACGAGCTGTCCAGGGCGCGGGCGGCCGGGGAGAAGGCATGCGCGGGCATGGTCGTCGGCGCCGAGGGGACCGACGCGCGCCCCGCCCTCTGCTCGAGGACGGCCGAGCTCTACCTCGACGTCGAGCCGCGAAGCCGTTCGGATGCAGGCCGCCTCTACGCGCGGGCATGCAAGCTGGGCGACGAAAAGGCATGCTCCCACGCCAAGTCGCTCGGCGCCGACTTGGACGAGCACCCGACCGCCGCCGCAGCGAAGCCCCTCCCGTCACCCCCCCCCGCGCCCAAGCCGATCCCGGGCGTGACCGCGCCCCTCCCGTCGTCGCAACCGTCCACGTGCCACGAGGCTCGCTCGTGCGTGGCGCTCGACGTGCACCGACCGGAGGTGACGCAGGTCTCCGGCACACTGACCAACCACTGCGACCGCGCCGTCTCGTGCACGTGGTGCCCCGCCAAGGGCGACGCGGTCGACAAGGGCAAGCAGTGCCACTCGACCACGCTGGCGCCGCAGGAGTCCAAAGCGGGGCGCGACGCCGGCCTCTGGTACGTCGGCTACTCGGCGATCGCCTACGACTGCGTGGACGCGGGCGACGACCGTGGCTGCATCGGGATGTGATGTCGTCCGCAAGCTCGATCGAAGGTGAGGAACCATTGCCCATGCGCCACGACCAAGCAGCGCTCGCCCGGCGAAGCACCGCGGGGCCATCCCTCTACTTTCACGCGACCTTTCCGGACGGGCCGCCGAGCGCCGTCGTGGCGCTCGTCCATGGCTACGCGGAGCACGGCGCGCGGTACGCGCACGTCGCTGGAGCGTGGGCCGAGCGAGGGCTCGCCACGATCGCGATCGACCTGCGCGGCCACGGACGGGCTCAGGGAGAGCGCGGGCGCTGCGTGCGGTTCGAAGAGTACCTGGACGACGTGACGGAGCTCGTCCAGCTCATGGGCGAAAAGGCGCCCGGCGCGGTTCCGTTTCTTTTTGGGCACAGCTTCGGCGGGCTGGTCGCGGCGGCGCGCGTCCTCTCCAACCCGGCGCCTTGGAAGGCGGTGGTGCTCAGCGCGCCCTACCTCGAGCTCGCGGTGGCGGTGCCCGGGGCCCGCATTCTGATGGGCAGGATCGCGTCGCGTCTGTTCCCGAAGGCCGAATTCCCGAGCGACCTGAGCGGCGCGCAGATGACACACGACGTCGAGCGCGCGCGTGCCCGCGACGCGGACCCGCTCGTGTTCAAGACGGTATCGGCGCGGTGGTTCACCGAGTCGGTGCGGGCGCAGCAGGAGACGATCGCGCGCGCCGCGTCGCTCAAGCTCCCGCTCCTCATGGTCATGGGGACGAAGGACCCGGTGGCGAAATACGAGCGTGCGCGCGCCTTTTTCGACGCGGCGTCGAGCGCCGACAAGACGTGGGTGCCCTGCGAAGGCCTGTTCCACGAGGTGCTGAACGAGCCAGAGTGGCGTCCGATCGCCGACCGCGTGGGCGAGTGGATCCTCCAGCACGCGCGAGCATAAGGCGCCCGGGGTGGACTTGCTGTGCCAGGAAGCCCGCGCGGCGCTCTTTCTCGCCTCCGACGGCGCGGCTTGTCACTTGTAACAAATGTGGGGGAGACCCGCCTGGAACGCGCCGCGGCGCGCTTCGGGTTGTGCGTGATGAGCTTCGCGATGGCCTCCCCCGAGATGCCGGGCATCGTGATGTCGAGCAGCACGACGTCCGGGTTCTCCTGGGCGACTGCGCTGGAGGTACCGACCGCGTCCTCTCGGATGACGACGTCGTATCCGGCGGCCGCGAGCCGAGCTCGGGTCACTTCAAGCACGATCGGATCGTCGTCCACGACGAGGACCTTGAGACGATGACTCATGGGATCGTGAACCCTCTCGGCGTTCCCGACAGCGCGCACGTAACCCCCCAGTGCTAGATTGAAGTCTGATGTCGGTACTGCGCGAAGCTTTCGGCGCCTCGGCGCCGTACCGATCGCCCCCAGAAGAGCACGCGCGGCCGACCCAGCCCGCGGTCATCGAGTGCGACGGACTCGTTCATGCCTTCGGCCCGAAGACGGTGCTTCGCGGCGTGACCCTCGAAGTCCCGCGGGGATCCATCTACGGCTTCATCGGACCGAACGGCGCGGGCAAGACGACGACCTTGCGCATCCTGGCCACCCTGCTCGAGCCGACGTCCGGGACGGCGCGCGTCGCGGGCCACGACGTCGCTTCGCATCCCGAACGGGTGCGTCGCGTCCTCGGCTACATGCCCGACGGCCCGGGCATCTACGAGCGGGTCACCGTCGGCGAGTACCTGGATTTCTTCGCGAGCGCGCAGGGCATCCACGGGCCAAGCCGCGCGCGGGCGGTCGGGCGCGTCCTCGACCTGACCGACACGGGCCCGCTGCGGAGCGCGCAGGTCACCACCCTCTCCAAGGGCCAGAGGCAGCGGCTGCTCCTCGCGCGCACGCTCTTGCACGATCCCGAGGTGCTCGTGCTCGACGAGCCCGCGAGCGATCTCGACCCCCGCGCCCGCATCGAGCTGCGCACGCTCCTCGCCGAGCTCGGGCGAGCCAAAAAGACGATCCTGCTCTCGTCCCACATACTGACGGAGCTCGACGAGCTTTGCGATTCGATCGGGGTCCTCGAGGGAGGCCGGGTCGTCGTCTCCGGAACCATCGGCGAGGTTCACGCGAAGGTGGCTACCGGTCGCCGGGTCGCTCTGACGGTCCTGCACCGCGTCGACGACGCGGTCGCGCTGCTCCGCAGCTCTCCCCGGGTCACCGCCGTGACCGTCCGCGACGCCCGGGACGCAGGCGCGTGCTCGATGGAGGTTACGTACGAGGGGGACGAATGGGCGGTCGCCGAGCTCGTCTCCGCGCTCGCGAAGGCCGACATCGCGGTGTGCGCGGTCGAGCCCGCGCGGGCCGACCTCGAGCACATCTTCATGAACGTCACCGGTCCGGGCTCGAGCCGGCCGCCAGGAGGGACCCCTCGATGAATCCGAGCACCGTAGTCGAAACGCGTGAGGGGCCCTGGGCCCGGGCGTGGGGTGCACTGGTCGACGCGGACCCCGTCCTCGCCAAGGAGATCCTCGTCACGGTCCGCACGCCCGCGTACGCGCGATCGATCGTCGCGGTGCCCGTCGTCCTGACGGGACTCGTCCTCGTGGCGTCATTGACGAGCCTCGAGGTCCCTGGGCGAGTACTCTTTTCGACCTACGTTACCGGCCTCGCCGTCCTCCTCGGCCTGCTGGGCGCGGGCCTCGGGTCCACAGTCGTCGTGCAGGAGCGCGAGGCGAACGCGCTCGAAGCGCTGAAGTTCTCGTCCCTCAGCCCGCGACGGATCAGCCTCGGCAAGTTCCTGGCCGTGATCCTGGCCCAAGCGGCGGTCGTCGTCGGGACGCTGCCGTCGCTCGCAATCATCTTGGCGTCGAAGGACGTCTCGATCGGCGAGACCTGCGTCGCCCTGGCCATCGCGTTCGCGGGCGGGGTCATGACGGCGAGCATCGGCATCGCGGTCTCGGCGCACGCGCCGCACACGCGCCAGGCGTTGCTCGCCGCGCTGCTGGGCGCGTTCCTGGTGGGAATCGGCGTGACGATCTGGCTGGCCCTCGGGAGCCAGATTGCCGCCCGTTCGGATGGACCGTTCGACGCCGCGAACGCATACTTCGAGGCGCCGGTGGACGGGCGCTACGTTGTCTTCCTCCTCGTCGCCCCGGCCTACGCCTTCGCGGCGGTCCTTTGGTTCGCCTATGCGCTGGCCACCTCCGGGTTGATGGACCGGTCCGAGGACCGCAGCCTCCCGCTCAAGCGTTGGACGCTGGCGGTCCTGGCCGCGGGCGTCGCGATCGTCACCGGCTGGGGGAACACCACTCGCCAGCTCGATCGCGACTGGACCGCAGCGGTCTCGATGTTCTCGATCGCGAGCGTAGCGATCGGCCTGCTCTTCGTCTTCGCGGGGGAGCCGGTCTCGCCCTCGCGGCGGATGCAGGTGAACCCACCGTCGTCGGTCGATCGTCTCCTCTTTCCTCGCTGCCTCGCGCCCTCGCTCCTCTTTCCGGTCGTCTCCGGCGGGCTCGCGCTCGTGGCCGTTCCGGTTCTCCTCGGCGCTTCGTCCCGGCTCGGGGTCGACGCCGCCTGGGGGGTGACGTTTCTGGCGGCTCTCGCCGGGGCGATGGGATCCGTCGCGGCGAAGCGCGGCGCAGCGACGGCGCGCCGGGCGGGCGCCGCAGCGCTCATCGGCCTGACGATCGGTGTGCTGTGGCTGCGCGCGAACTCGACCGGCCGTTCGCTGGCCGACGCCGTGTGTCCCTTGTGGCTGGATCCGGACGACGCGCGCGGCGCGTGGGCGCTGGGGTTCGCCCTGCTGGGCTGGACCACGGCGGCCTTCGCGTCGGTCGTGTCGATGCTCCGACTCGTCCGGGCGGCGGACCGGCGTCAGGCCCCCGCCGTGCCCGGCGGCCCATGATTCGCGAGCGAGGCTCTACTTCGATTCGATGTGGAACTCGACGCGCCGGTTCGCGGCGCGCCCCTGGTCCGTGTCGTTGGGGACGATCGGCTTCGAATCGCCGAAGCCCTGGGCCTCGAGGCGCCCCGGCGCGATTCCATGCGAGACGAGCCAGGCCTTGACCGAGTTCGCGCGCTTGCCGCTGAGCGTCTGGTTCATCGCCTTGGCCCCCACGTTGTCGGTGTGGCCCTCGATTCGGATCTTCGCGAACTCCGGGTGATCCTTGACGATGGTGAGGACCGCCTGCAGGGTCGTCTCGCTGTCGGCGAGGATCTCGGCGCTCCCCGTCTTGAAGTGGATCTGGTCGGTGATCTCGATCGTCGACCCGACCACGCGCGCCGCTGGACAGCCGTTCTTCGACGGGTCCGGGTTGGACGGACCCGGCTGATCCGGGCAGGCGTCTTTGTCGTCCGGAATCCCGTCGCCATCCGTGTCCTTGGGCGGCGGAGCCGGCGGCGGCGCGGCGGGGGGAGGCGGCGGGCACCCGTTCGTCTTCGGGTCGTCCGTCGAGACGCCCGGCGTGTCGGGACATGCGTCCTTGTCGTCGGGGACGCCGTCGTGATCGCGATCGGCCACGGGAACGACCTGCGGGCATCCGTTGGTCGCCGGATCGCTCGAGCCGACGCCGGGCGTGTCGGGACATGCGTCCTTGTCGTCGGGTATCCCGTCGCCGTCGCGATCCGGCGGCGGGGGAGATTCGGCCGACGAGAACCACTCGAGGCTCGCGAGCAACCGGTATACGGGCGCCCCGAAGGCGGCGTTGATCCCGGGCCCGCCGCCGACCGCAACGCGGATGGCGTCGGTCACCTTGAAATGGGCATTGAGGATCACCTCGAGCGGCGTCGTCTCGCTCTCGGCCAGGTCCAGGGCGGTGCTGCCGTAGAACTCCGGTCCCAGGACGAGGCGTCCGTCGACCACGCGTACGCCGGCCGACGCGCCGAACGCGAGCTCGTCGCCGTGCGCCCCACCGAACGGCGCGCCCGTGTGCGGGCGGAACTGAACGCCGACCATCGCGGCGTAGACGAAGGGGCCGACGTCGCCCGCGACGCTCAGGCGCGGCATCCCGCGGACCTGCCCGTCGCTCAAGTAGTTCGACTGCTTTCCGGTGGGGAGAAAGAGCTGCGCTCCGATGGCGGCGGTGAACGGATCCCCGTACACGCCGACGAGCCGGATATCGGCGCCCAATCGAAGGTCGCCGAGACCGCCGCCGTCCGGCCCGCGGAACAGGACGTTTCCGACGTACCCCCCGTTGCCGAGGTTGAGCCAGTCGAGCGGGAGGTTGAAGCCCACGCGGAACCGGTCGAGAAAGACGAGCGAACCGCCCACGTGGACGAAGGCTTGATCGGTCACCGCCCGAATCTTCGTGCTGTCGAAGGTGGTCCCGTACGTCTCGGGGCGCCAGGCGTAGTCGAGCGTCGCCCCCGCACCCCCGCGAATCTTGCCGCGGAGGTCGAGCGAATCGAGAACGAACCACTCGCTCCCGCGTTCCGCGGGGTTGTACCGATCGAGCGCGAACGAAGGCTGCGCCTGCGCGTGCGCGGCTCGCTCCACGGCCGAGGCCGCAACGAGAGCGGGCAGTCCGAAAGCCGCGAGGGCGGTTCGTCTTCGGGAGATCATCGAGAAGCCTCCACGTTGGCGGATGGGACTCAGCGCCGGCCCACCCCAGGCGAGTTCGCGCGCACTGCACGGCGGCGGCCGATCGGCCCATACACGCGCCCCGGCAAGTAACATGGTTCGCCGCCGCGACGTTAATTTGCTGCTGCCCTAGGGGGTGTCCCTAGTCCGAACTCTCGCTTCGCGAGTGCGTGCGGACCTAGTCGCCGAGGAACCAGCCGCCGATCGTGGCTTGCAACCCGAAAAGGGTGACTTTGGGATTGCTCACGCTGGTGTTGCCGTTGCCGTTGACGATCGTCCCGTTGGTGCTGGTCTGCGTGGTCGTGTTGTTCCCGAGCTGGGTCGAGACGCTCGGGCCGATCCCGAGGAGGAAGTGCCGGGCCGGCTCGAACATGAATGGGGCGAAGAGGCCGATCGCGGACTGGTTCCCGCCGCCGCTCACGCTGACCGGTCCCGAGCCACCGCTCACCGAGTAGGTGACGTACCCGAAGTAGACCTTCGGCCAGAAGGACACGAACTCCGACAGCGGCAGGTCGTAGCCGACCCGGGGGACGATTCCGAAGATGGTCTCGGTGCCGCCGGACGCGCCGTTCGCCACCGCGGGGTTCAGGACGCCGACCACGAAGCTCGCGCCGACCGACAGGCCGTTGATCGGGAAGTAATCGACCGACGGGGCGAGCGCGAAGGCGGTCCCCGAACCGCCGTTGTCGCTCACGCTGCCGAACTCGAAGCTGGCCGGGGAGAGGGAGCTCGGCGGCGTCGGCGCCAGAGGCGATCCCGCGACGATGGCGCCGAGCGGCTGGTCGTCGGTGATCGCGAGCTGGCCCGCGCCGCCGAAGGCGCCGCCCCCCGCCCAAGCGGTCGTGGGTACCGACAACGAAGCCAGAACAACCGGGAAGAGCCGGAGTCGCATCGGACCCCCTTTCGTTTCTGGTGAGACTGGTCGGCGCCGGACGCGATTCACACTCCACGACCGGAAAACACCACGCCCCCGCGCGGAGTACCGCCGGAGGCGTAAGCCAATGCGAGAAGCGGGGGATTGAGGAATGGAGTCACGTCAGCGCTGCTTGCGCTGGAAGGCGGGCACGTCCCAGTCGTGGTCGAGGTTCGGGAAGGCGTCCTGCGCGGCGATGGCGCGGACCGCCGAGCGAGGCGGCATCGCGGGAGGCGCCGAGCGCGCCGGGTGTCCCTCGTCCACGCGGGACCCGAAGGTCGGCTGGGAATAGGACGGCCGTCGAACGTTCGCCGCGAGCTCGCCCGCCGAGCGATGCGCCGACGAGGGCATCGACCGCCCCAGCGGCGACGACACGGTCTGCGGCGCCATGGACACCCGCGCCGCCGGCGCCTCGAGCGCGACGTCGCGATCGACCTGGTCGAACCCCGTCGCGATGACCGTGACCTTCACGTTCTCGCCGAGCGTCTCGTCGATGCTCGCGCCGAAGATGATATTCGCGTCCTCGTGCGCCTGCTCTTGCACCAGGCTCGCGGCCTCCTGGATCTCCTTCATCTTGAGGTCCGGACCGCCGACGATGTTGATGAGGACCCCCGTGGCTCCCTCGACGCTGATGTCGTCGAGCAGAGGCGAGGTGACCGCCATCTCCGCGGCGAGACGCGCGCGGTTCTGCCCCTTGGCGACACCGGTCCCCATGAGCGCGCGGCCCATGTGGCTCATGACGGTCTTCACGTCCGCGAAGTCCACGTTCACGATCCCGCTCTGCGTGATGAGATCGCTGATGCCCTTGACGGCCTGATAGAGCACCTCGTCGGCCTTGCGGCACGCGTCGATGAAGGTGAGGTCGTCGTCGCCGAGGAGCACGAGCTTCTGGTTGGGAATCGTGATGAGAGTGTCCACGTGCTCGGACAGCATGGCCAGGCCGAGCTCGGCGCGGCGGGCCCGCTGCCGGCCTTCGAAGAGGAACGGCTTCGTGACCACGCCGACGGTCAGGGCTCCCTCCTCGCGGGCGATCTGCGCGATGATCGGCGCGGCGCCGGTGCCCGTGCCGCCGCCCATGCCGGCGGTGACGAAGACCATGTCCGCGCCGCCGATCAGCTCCTTGATGCGCTGGACGTCCTCGAGGGCGGCCTTCTTCCCCTTCTCGGGGTCCGCGCCGGCGCCGAGGCCGCGGGTGATGTTGGAGCCGATGGCGAGCTTCGTCGCGGCGGCGCTCGCGTTCAGCGCCTGCGCGTCGGTGTTGACGACGATGAACTCGACCCCCTCGAGGCCGAAGTTGATCATCGTGTTGACGGCGTTGCCGCCGGAGCCGCCGACGCCGACGACCTTGATTCGAGCCTCGTAGGCCTGCGTTTCGTCTGCGAACTCGATCGAGAAGCTCATCGCCTTGATCCTCCAGGTTGCGGCCGCCTCGCGGACGTCGCGCCCCCTCGAACGCGTCTATGGCAACGGCGCCGTCACTGCCAAATTCTCTTCTCCGATTCGTGGGAGCGCCTCGCACTCGCCGACATTGCGTCGACAAATCAGAACGCGGCCTTGATCCACTCCCAGAAACCGGAGCGACGCGGCACGGGCACGTCGGCCGTCGACGGCGTCCGGATCTGCGAGTGCGCCGGCGGCGGGACCGAGGCCACACCCGGCAAGAGCGACGACTCCGCGGAGACCGCCTGCGCGCCGTACTTCACGAGCCCCACGCCCGTCGCGTACTCGGGTCCGTGAACGAGCTGCGTGATCCCCTTGATGCCGGTCGGCATCCCGATTCGCACGGGCATGCCGAGGATCTCTTCGGCGAACTCGCCCATTCCCTGCAGGAGGACAGCGCCACCCGTGAGGACGACGCCTGCGCTCAGCTGCTCGAGGAGACCCGTGTCCTCGATGCGCTTGCGCACGACGGCGAAGATCTCTTCGACGCGAGGCTCGACGATGTCGCTCAGGACCCTACGCGCTGTCTTGCGAGGCGCGTGCCCCCCGACGCCCGGGACCTCGATCTCCTCGTCCTCGCCGACCATCCGCCCGAGGGCGCAGCCCGACAGGCGCTTGAGTCGGTCCGCCTCCGCCATCGGCGTGCGCAGACCGGCAGCGATGTCGCTCGTGATGTTGTTGCCGCCCACGGGGATGACGCTCGTATGGGCGATGCCGCCGTCGACGTAGAGGAGAAGGTCGGTGGTCCCGCCGCCGATGTCCACGACGGCCACGCCGATCTCCTTCTCGTCGTCGCTCAGGACCGCCTCCGCGCTGGCGAGCGGCTGCAGGACCACGTCGGCCACCGTGAGTCCGCAGCGCTCCGCGCACCGGATCACGTTCTGCACGCAGCTCGTCGCCGCCGTCACGAGGTTGACCTTCACGCCCAGGCGCACGCCGGCCATGCCGATCGGGTCGCGGATGCCGTCCTGGCTGTCGACGGTGTACTCGCGGGGCAAGACGTGGAGAATCTGCCGGTCCGCGTCGACCGGAATCGCTCGTGCGCCCTCGAGGACGCGCTCGACGTCCCCCCGCGTCACCTCCCCGCCCGAGGCGATCGCGGCGACTCCGTCGCTCCCCGACGATCGGACGTGGCTGCCGCCGATTCCCGCGTAGATGGTGCGGATCTCGACGCCCGCCATCGTCTGCGCGCTCTCGATCGCGTCCCGGATGGAGCGCACGGTCCAGTCGATGTTGGCGACGATCCCCTTGCGCAGCCCGCGGCAGGGGACCATCCCGACGCCGAGGATCGTGAGCCCGTCGCGCCCCTCCACCTCCGCCACGACGGCGCAGACCTTGGTCGTTCCGATGTCGAGACCGACGACGATCTCGCCCTGCGATCCTGCGGTGCCCATCCCTCTGGGCAATCGCACGCTCGGCCCGGGAGGGCCAAATCTTCGGCGGCGTGCACGAACTCAGCGCATCCGGACGACGACGCGCTCGGGACGGGTGTCGTTGTCGAGCATGATGGCGTCCGCCTTCGCGCCACGCCGTTCGAGCTCCGCGACGACGCGGGCGGCCTGATCCAGCTTGCGCCGGAACGGCGGCGGACCGAGCACGAGCTCCATGCCGGCGTGCCCGACGATGATCGTGAAGGATCCGTCGGCGCCCAAGTGCACCTCCTGGAGCGGCGCCCGCTTCGCGAGCGCGCCGTGCTCGAACTCCGCCGCCAGGTCGATGGCCCGCTGAACGGTCCTGAGCGCCCCCGGGCGGTCTTCCGCCAGGGCCTCCGCTCGCAAGCCGGTGACGAGAGGAAAGTCCATCGGGTCTCCCGGCTCCAGCCGCTTGAAGGGCTCGCCGTCGGCCGAGGCGAGATACGTCTCGTCCATCGCCACGATGGCCGCGGGGCGCCGCTCGGTGACCCGGACGAGGATCGTCCCGGGGAGGCGGCGCACGAGCTGCGCGTCGGCGACCCACGGGTCGGCCAGGATGCGCGAGCGCGCCAGGTCCAGGTCCGCGGCGAAGACGTTCGACCCGAGGGCCAGACCGCTCTCGGCGACCACCGACTCGCCAGGCAGGCGGTCGTTCCCGGTCACCTCGACGTGCATGATCGCGAAGCGTGGGCTACCGAGGACGTGCCTCCTCGCCGCCCAGGCCACGCCGATCGACGTCGACACCACCAGGGCCAGGCCGGCGGCCGTCCGAAACGCCGAGACCACGCGGCCGCGCGGCGGCGAGGGCGGCTCCGTTGACTCGGACACCGCCGTCACCTCCGGAACCGCTCGAATCCGCCGGTTCCCCGGAGTCATCGGCGCCCCTCCTCCGTCAGGGCAGCGAGGAGCTCGCGCGCGCTGGCGTTGATGTCGCCGGCGCCCAAGGCGACGACGAGATCGCCCGGCTCGACCACCTCGAGCAACGCGGCGGTGACGTTCGCGCGCCCCGGGACGTACGTCACGGCGCGGTGCCCGTGCGCGCGGATGGCGTCGGCGAGCGCCGCGCCGCTCGCCCCTTCGATGGGCTTCTCGCCCGCCGGGTACACGTCGGTGACGAGCACCACGTCGGCCTTGTTGAAGGCGCGCGTGAAGTCCTCGAAGAGGAGCTTGGTCCGCGTGTAGCGGTGGGGCTGGAAGGCGACGACGACACGGCGATCGAACCCCCGCTGCGCCGCGTCGAGCGTCGCCTCGATCTCCGCGGGGTGGTGGCCGTAGTCGTCGACGATCATGACGTCGCCGCGCCGGCCCCCTCGGGCGAACGCCGGCTGGCCAAGGACGGTGAACCGCCGCTGGACCCCGTGAAAGCCCGCGATGGCCTCGCGCGTCACGTCCAGCGGCACGCCGAGCTCGTCGGCCACGGCGATCACGGCGAGCGCGTTGAGGACATTGTGGGCGCCCGGCATGTGGACCACGAACGTGCCGAGCGACTCGCTCCGCCTCGAGGCGTCGAAGTGGGTGGCGAGGCCCTCGAAACGCGGGTTTCGAGCGCGATAGTCGGCTTGGCGAGAGACGCCGTAGCTCGCGTGACGGCGCTCGATGCGGGGGAGGATCTCCTGGACGCTCGGATGGTCGAGACAGAGGACGCAAAGGCCGTAGAAGGGGACGCTGTTGACGTGCTGGACGAAGGCCTCCTTCACCGCGTCGTGCGTCCCGTAGTGGTCGAGGTGTTCGGGGTCGATGTTGGTGACCACGGCGATCGTCGGCGTCAGCTTGAGGAAGCTACCGTCGCTTTCGTCGGCCTCGGCCACGAAGAGGTCTCCCTCGCCGAGGCGCGCGTTGCTGCCCAGGGCGTTCACCTTGCCGCCGACGACGACGGTGGGATCCAAGCCGGCTGCACGCAGGACGGTCGCCACGAGGGACGTCGTCGTCGTCTTGCCGTGGGAGCCGGCGATCGTCACCGCGTAGCGCGTTCGCATGAGCTCCGCGAGCATTTCGGCGCGCGCAATGATGGGGATCTCGAGCGCCCGCGCGCGGGCGATCTCCGCGTTGTCCCGGCCAATCGCGCTCGAGAAGACGACCACGTCGGCTCCGGCCACGTGGTCGGCCGCGTGGCCGAAGAAGACGCGCACGCCCAGGGATTCGAGCCGGCGCGTATTCTCGTTGGGCTTGAGGTCCGAGCCGCTCACCTCGAAGTCGAGGGTGCGCAAGACCTCGGCCAGGCCGCTCATCCCGATGCCGCCCACCCCCACGAAGTGCACGTGCCGGACGCGCCCGCGGAACACTACGCACACCTCCGGACGTCGGACCGCACGCCGCGCCCGCCGCCGACGCCGCGGGCGGCCGCCGCGCGCAGGGGGACCGACGCGAGCCCGAGCAGGTCGATCGCGACCTCTCTCGCCGCCTCCGGCCGGCCGCAGGCGCGCGACGCGTCCGCCATGGCCGTGCGCTTGCGATCGTCGCGCAGGAGCGCGCCGATCTCGGTGGCGAGGCGCACCGCGTCTGCGTCGCGCTGCAGGAGGCACACCGCGGCGCCGCGAGACGCGAGGGCCTCGGCGTTGCGCGCCTGGTGATCGTCGGCGGCGTGGGGGAACGGCACGAGCCCCGACGCTCGCCCGATCGCGGTCACCTCGGCGATCGTCGAAGCGCCGGCCCGCGCGACGACGAGGTCGGCGCCCGAGACGGCCGCGGCGACGTCGTCGATGAAGGGGACCACCGTGACCCCCGCAACGCGCCGCCGCGCGTAGTCGTCGCGCACCGCCGTCTCGCGACCGCGGCCCGCCTGGTGGGTGACCTCGACCCGCCGCCCCGCGTCACCGAGACGGGCCATGGCTTCCGGGAGCCGCTCGTCGAGCGCCGCCGCGCCCTGACTGCCCCCCATGACGAGCACCCGCGCGACCTCGTTCGGGGTGTACGGCCGCGCGGTGAACCCGGCGCGGAGCGGGACGCCGTGGAGCCGGATCGCGGCGCGGCGGAAAGGACGGCTCGCCTCGGGCCACGCCAGGTAGGCGCGCCGGGCGAACGGACCGACAAGACGATTGGCCAACCCGGGGGCGCCGTTCGGCTCGAACACCGCCAGGGGGACCCCGAGCAGGGCAGCCGCGAGGCAGACCGGTCCTGCGGCGTATCCGCCGAC
>DATGJA010000767.1:0-8496 GCA_035295445.1 Polyangiaceae bacterium
GAGGGGGTCCTGCTCGGCGTCGGCCTCGTCCGCGGCCCCGTCCTCGTCGTCGCGCGGCTTGAGAATGTTGTCGTCGTACACCGGCTCGCCCTGGGTTCGCAGGAAATCGGTGACGCGCTGGACTTCCTCTTCGCTCACCCAGGGGCACTGGACTCGCTTGGTCTCTCCAGTCCCATTCAGCTTGATGAGCAGGTCGCCCATCCCCAGCAGGTGCTCGGCCCCCTGCTCGTCGAGAATGGTCCGCGAATCCACCTTCTGCGCGACGCGGTAGGCGATCCGGGTCGGGAAGTTGGCCTTGATGGTGCCCGTGATGACGTCCGTGCTCGGACGCTGGGTGGCCAGGATGACGTGCATGCCGGCGGCGCGCGCCTTCTGAGCGAGACGCGCGACGGCGGCCTCGACCTCCTTGCCTTGCTGCATCATCAGATCGGCGAACTCGTCGACGACGACCACGATCCACGGGAGCTTCTCGGGCAGCGGAGCCTCGCCCTCGCTCGTTCCCTTCTCGGAAGGAATCTCCTCGGGCAACCCGTTGTGATCCTTTGCGACGACGACGCGCGCGTTCGGGTTCTTCGCCTCGCCTCGGGTGACCCGCTGCACCCACGCGTTGTAGGTGGCGACGTTCTTCGTACCCGCGTCGGCGAAGAGTTGATACCGGCGCTCCATCTCGTCCACGGCCCACTTGAGCGCCGTCGCGGCCTGTTTCATGTCCGTGACCACGGGCAGCAGCATGTGAGGAATTCGATCGAAGGGCGCGAGCTCGACCACCTTGGGGTCCACCATCAGGAGCCGCAACTCGTCCGGCGAGCGCCGGTAGAGGAGCGAGAGCAACATGACGTTCAGACCCACGCTCTTGCCGGCTCCCGTGGCGCCCGCCACGATGACGTGCGGCATGCTCGCCAGGTCGGCGTAGACGGGATTGCCGAGGATGTCGCGTCCGAGGACGACGGGCAGGGGCACGTCCAGCGATTGGAACCGCCGGTCCTCGACGAGATCCCTCAGCACGACGCGCACGCGCCGCTCGTTGGGCAGCTCGAAGCCGATGCGGTTCTTGCCCGGGATCGGCGCGACGATGCGCACCTTGCGGGCGAGAGCGAGCGCGAGGTCATCGGCGAGGCCGGCCACCTTGGAGACCTTCGTCCCGGCGGCGGGCGAGACCTCGTAGGTCGTGACCGTCGGCCCGGGAAGAATGTCCTCGACCTTGCCCTGCACGCCGTAGTGGGCGAGCGTCTCCACGAGCTTGTTCGCGTTGGCGAGCAGCTTGTCCCGATCGACGGCAAGGCTCGGGTCGATGCGCTCGGCCACCAGGAAGTCGACGCTCGGCAATTCGAAGGACGACGGGCGGGCGGGAGCCGCCAGGGAGGCCGCGCCCGTCTCCTTGGCGAGCGCCGAAGACGTATCGACGATCGTGGGCGGCTTCTTCGATCGCCTGGCGCGTGGGGCGCCGTCCGGGTCGGGGGCGACCGGAGGCTCGGTCTGGCCGATCGGCGCGAGCTCGTCGCCCGGCGCGCCGGGCGATTCCTCGGTCTGTCCCGCAACCTCGGAGGGAGGGGCCGCGGGCAGCTCTGCGGAGGGCGGCGAAGGCGCCTTTCGGGACTTGCGTCGGGACGCTGGGACCTCGGCGACCCCGTCGGACCCCTCCACGTCGAGGTCGAGGGGCAGCGAGGCGACGATGGCTTGGTCATGCGGCGAGGTGTCGATGTTCGGCTCGGCGACGATTCGCTTGATCTCGCGTCGCTCACGCTCGAGCGCGCGCGCCTCCCGCCACGCCGCGGCGACGGCACGCCCGGCCGCTCGAGCGCGCGCGAAGAGGCGACGACCGAAGGACGCGACGGCGCGGGCGAACGCGATGAAGGAGAAGGCCGCGCGCCCGATGAAGATCAAACCCAGGCAAGCAAAGCCGACCAAGAAGGATCCGGCGGTCGAGAAGAGGGACCGAGCGAGCTCTCCGAAGATCTCACCGACGAGCCCACCGGCCGGGTGCGCGCCAAACGCGGTTCGTCCCGGGCCACCGACCTGAATCAACGCAGCGGTGACCACGGCGAGGAGGAGATCCCCCGAGATTCGCCCCGGGGTCGCCTCGCTCGGCTTCCCTCGAACGAGCGGGATGCCGAGGAGCATCAGCTCGACGGGCAGGCCCCACGCCACGAGCCCGACGAGGGAGACGACGGCCCTCGCGCAAAACGAACCTACCGGGCCGACCCAATCAGGTCCGGGCAGAACTGGGGTCGCCGGAGCCGCCCCTGCGCCCCCCCCCTGGTACGAGGCGAGCGCAAGAGCGCAAAAGAGCGAGAGGCTCCAGAGGACGAGAGCACCGACCTCGCGAGACCGTCCGAAGGCCGCCGCGCCCCGCCCGAGGACTGTGGGAAGCCGCGTGTTGGCCGGCAGCGGAGAGCCACCACGCCCCGACGGACCGGAAATGGGCGCAGGGCCCGTCGCCGGGGCGGAGCGATCGCCGAGGGCCGTTCCCGCAAGGCTCATACTTACGTTGTCCCACACGCAACGCTACGCTGGGCTCGGCGATGGGGTCAACTTCCCGAAACAATTC
The DNA here is from genome assembly GCA_035295445.1 of Polyangiaceae bacterium. Taxonomy (GTDB): domain Bacteria; phylum Myxococcota_A; class Polyangia; order Polyangiales; family Polyangiaceae; genus Palsa-1150. Next base: position 2,549 of record DATGJA010000767.1, read on the forward strand.
CGCTCGCGCGTCGGCCGGCGTAGCATCGTGCCGCGGTTGGCCGGATCCCGGTCCCAAGGGGCCGCCGATTCGGGCCTTTGTGCAGGGACACCCAGGACTTCGCACGGCAGGAGAAGAAGACCACGATGGGAGGATGGCTCGCTGGGCTGGCAAGGGCCGCGGGCGCGGGTCGCGCGCTCGGCGCCCTCTTGGGGGGAATGTTCGTGTTGGGGGTGGGACCCGGGCTGAGCGGATGCGCGGTGAGCGAAACCGACGTCCATCGCTGGGAGACGACCGAGAACGGCCCCGAGAAGCTCTACAACATCGTCACGCATGACAAGTTCGCGTGGCCCCTTCGCGCGGAGGCAGCGCTATCGCTCGTGCGGATGCGACCGCGCAACGGCAAGCGCATCGGGCTCGAGCACCTGGTCGTCGGCTACGACACCCCGGCAGGACGTGTGCAGGGTGCCCTCGCGGTCCTGAGCGAAGAGGCGCGACGCCGCATCGTCGACGACGTCACGCCCAAGCTCGTGGACGCCATGCAGCAGCCGCCCCCGCCCAAGCCGGCGGACGGGACCGCGACGCCGGACCCGAGCATCCCCTACAAAGACGCGGCCTTCGCGCTTCTTTCGCACGAGCCGCCGCTCGCGGGTACCGAGAAGACGAAGGCGGATCTCCTCGCGGCGCTGACCCAGTGGGTGCAGACGGACTTCGAATCCCGCATCGACAACAGCACCCAGCAGTACGGCGTCGAACAGATCATGCGCTTCATCGGCGCTCCGAGCGTCAAGACGCTGCCTAGCGCCATCAACGAGCAGTCGACCAAGGTGGACCGGGCGTGCGCACTCGTCGCGGACATCGGCGACGACGACACCAAGCGCCGCGCCGGCGAGGCGCTCGTGACCCTCGGCAAGCGAATCGACTCGTCCGACTGGTTGGAGAAGCAGCGCGCGCTCGTCCTCGAGGCCAATCAGAAGGCCAAGATCACGGCGACAGCGCAGCAGACCAACGATCAGCTCAAGCAATACCAAGAGCAGGAGCTGGAAAAGGTCTTCGCGAATCTGAAGCGCGTCGGCGGGCGGCCCTCGGTCGAGTACTGCCTGGCCTACGCCCACGACAAGGCCAAGAGCGAGAAGATGCGGACGGACGCCCTCGCGGCGCTCGAGAACCGCGTCGACAAGAACGTCGAAGGGGACGTCAACCTCCTCTTTGACATCGTCAAAGACGACACCAACCCTGACAAGGTTCGAGGGGTGGCGATGGCTCGTCTGGGCGAGCTCCCCAAGGGGATGATTATTCCAAAACTTTACACCCTCTTCGACAAGAAGTGGCAGGTCCGACTCGACGCAGCGCAGATGGTTCTGAGGATGATCACCACGAAGGATCTGCCGGATTTCATGCGACATTTGCCGGCGAATGACAAATCGAAGATGGCGCTCAGCGAGCCGATTACCTACGGGACCCTCATCATGGCGATGGATCCCGGCACTGGCCCGAAGCCCCGGGACGCCCTCAATGCATTCCTGCAATCCAGCGACCTCGGGGCGAAGCTCACGGCCGCCGGCTCGTACTACACGCGCAAGAAGTCCGAGGCGGCGGCGGTCGGCGCTCTCGTGGACGACCGGGCTGCGCTGCCCAAGTGCGACCCGGCGGATCAATGCGGATGGAGCTGCGACGTGCCGAAGGCCCCGGGGTCCCAAGACAAAGAGACGAAAACGATACTGACCGTCGGTGAATTCGTCCGGTGGTGTATCGAGCCATCGCTCCAATGACGGCGCACGAGCTCTTGCCCGTAGCGGAGACGGAGGCGTACCCGGTACGGCACTGTGCAAAGCGCCCGAGCGGCGGTAGTTTAGAAAACGAGGGAAGCACGGAAGGGCATCGTCCCCCTGCTGACCACGGCAAAAGGCGATGAGCGCGGACCCCAACAAGAAAAGCGCCCGGACATTCCAATGCCGCGACGTCCTGTGGGAGACGTTCGAGCAAATGGCTCGCGAGCTCGAGTGCAGCGTGGACTACCTGGTCAACGAAGCGATGAAGCAGTACGCCCGCCAGCGCAGCTACGGCGGAGCGCGGGCGCCGGGGAGCGGGCGCTCCGGTGATTCGCAGAGCGGGCCCGTCGCCCAGACGGGGCCAAACTCGCCGCTTCCGGCGCCTGCCGCCCGTCCGTCGGGGGGTCTCATGCCGCCGGCGAGCCGCGTCCCGCCGCCTCCGGGCCGGCCGGGTCCCCTGCCTCCGCCTCCTCCCCGAGGGGGCCTGCCGGGGCTGCCCCCGCCCGGTGCGCGGTCCGCCGCTCCGACGCCCCCGCCTCCCCCTCGGTCGATGCCGCCCGCGCCGCCGCCGCCAGCCACGCGCAGCGTTCCGCCGCCCTTGCCGCGGACGGCGCGAGCCGGCGCGATCGCCGCTGCGGGCACCAACGGCTCTCTTGCGCATGGTGGAACGCTCACGCTCGTCTACAACGGCGAGCGCCACACCATCACAAAAGACCGTTTCGTCATCGGTCGGGGCAAGCAGTCGAGCGACCTGACGCTCAAAGATCCGAACGTGTCTCGGCAGCACGCGCTCATCGAGTTTCAGAACGGCGTCTACTTCATGGTGGACATGGGGTCGACGAACGGCGTCGCCTACAACGGACAACGAATCGCGCGCAAGCAGATCTCCGAGGGAGACGTCTTTCGCATCTGCGACCACGACATCCAGTTCACGTACCGCTGAGGCGCAGGGGCTGGCGGACTTCTGGCCGGACTTTCGGCATGCGACGGCCCGGCCTCCGCCCGATGCGCGCCTTGCCGGTGCTCGAGGCGCGCCGCGATGCTCTCGAGAAATGCGTCTTTTGCCCCAAGCTGTGCCGTAGCACTTGCCCGGTCTCGAACGCAGAGCCACGCGAGACCATCACGCCCTGGGGGAAAATGAGCGGCGCTTGGATGGCCGCCCACGGCGACGTGCCCCTCGACGCCGTGCACGCCGCGTCGGCATGGGCTTGCTCAGGGTGCTGGCACTGTCGCGCCGGTTGCGATCACCGCAACCCGGTCGCCGACGTGCTGCTGGATGCTCGCGCCGCGCTCGCCCGCAGAGGGCTTGCACCGCCCGCCGCTCGCCGTGTGATCGACCGCTTCCCCCAACATGATGCAGCCACGCAGGACTCGACCCGTGCGCTCATGAACCACCCTCGCGCTCGTCCTGGCGGCGCGGACGCCCTTCTCATCGGTTGTAGCTATACCCGCCGGCTGCCTGAGGAGGCCTTCGACGCAGTCAGCGCGACGACGGCTTTGACGGGCCGCCCCGTCGAGCTCGTTCGACGTTGCTGCGGCCTGCCTCTCCTACTCGCGGGAGACGCCGAGGGCTTTGCGCGGCAGGTTGCCACCGTCGCCAGGTCGGTCGCGGGCGCGGCTCGGATCCTCGTCGTGGACGCCGGATGCGCGTCGACACTGCGGAGGCACTATCGGGGTGCGGCGGACTACGTCGCCGCGCGCACCCAAGTGCTTGTCGAGCTCGCCGCGGAACGGGTCTCCGGACTCGCTGCGGTCGGCGATCTTGGCGGCCTCGTCCGTTGGCACGATCCATGTCAGCTCGGGCGGGTCCTCGGACTGTACGACGCACCCCGAGCGGTGCTCGGTCGCATCCTGGGGAGGCCCCCCGACGAGCTCCTCGATGTTCGGGAGCACGCGATTTGCGCCGGCTCCGGTGGGCTTCTCCCGTCGACCATGCCGGATGTGGCGCGATCGATCGCGGCCGCCCGCGTGGCGGCGCACGACCAGGCCGGAGGAGGCAGGATCGTGACGGCGTGCGCTTCGAGCCTCCTGCTGCTTCGCAGGGCCGGCGCAGGCAGCCACGTGCCGGTCGACGACCTCGTCACCTGGATCGCGCGTGCGTCACAAGGAGACCCCCTCAGCGGCCGAAGCGGAGCTTGAGCCTCGCCAGAGCGCCGCGAAGACCCCGTGACGAGGGGTCGCCCCCTTCGGTCTGCGCCAGGAGGAGCGCGACGAGGCGCTCGTCGCGCGGGTGCACTTGGAGCCCGCGCGAAACTACCGCGCGCGCGTGGGCGTGGCGACCCGCCGCGGCGAGCGTGCGAGCGAGGGCCGCGAAGGCCCGCGGAGATTCCCCCTCGAGTGCGAGCGCACGCTCTGCGTGATGGACGGCCGCCGCGGCTTCTCCCAAGGAGACGAGCACCTCGACGAGCTCGGCGTGCACGGCCGCTGCCCCCTGCGCCGTCTCGAGCGCCGCCTCGAGCGCTCCGCGCGCCGCGGCCAGACGCCCCCTTCGACGTTCGGCGACGCCGGCGGCCAACCACCCCTGCCACGATCCGTGGTGCGTCGCGAGGCGTCGAGCCCGGGCGGCCACGTCGGCGAGCGACGCCGGCGGCGCTCCCGCGGCGGCTCGCAAGACGCTGTCGAGCTCGACCCTCGCCCGCTCATCATCCAACCCCAGCCGGGTGACCTGCGCCTCCGCAGCCGCGAGCGACGTGGGAGCGGTCCGCTCGATGTGCGTCAGAATCGAGCGGGCGCGCGGCTTCTGACCGAGAACCGCGAGCGAACGTGCAAGGACGAGGGACGCCTCGACGTCGTTGGGGGAGTGCTCGAGAACGCGGGTGCAGAGGGTCGCGAGCCTCGAGGCGCGCGCCAGCCCCTCTGTCTCGCTCCCCAGGGCGAGGCGAACCGCCCACCGGGTCACGTCCGGGTGCGTGCTCGGGACGGCGAGCGCCGCGTCGACCAGCCACTGCGCGATCGCGAGGTCGTTCGACCGCAGCGCGTGGCTCGCGAGGCCTTCGAACGCCGCGGGCTGCAACGGCTCGGAGGCGAGGGCAGCACGCCAGGATGCGACGGCGGCGTCCCTTTCCCCGCGCTCCGCGAAGATCTCCCCCTGCTCCGCTTGCAGGGTGGCGCTCTCCCCCGCAGCAGAGAGTCCCTGCTGCAACGCACGCAGTGCCCCCTCCGTGTCGTGCCCCGCTCGCAGTGCGCGCGCCATGAGCGCATGGGGATTGGGTCGGTGTGGCGCGATCGACACGGCAGCCTGTGCCCATCGTCGTGCGTCGTCGGCCGAACCAAGGCGCAGAAAGAGCGCGGCAAGCCCCTCGGGGAGCTCGACCTGGGTCGGCGCGTCCGCCGCCGCCCTTTGGAGCGCGCGCGCCGCGGCCGACGCGAGCTTGGGATCCAGCTCGCGAGTCGCCGCCGTCTCGAGCGCAATCGCCGCGAGACGCGCCGCCGGATACCGCGCCAGCGGCGCATCGGCGATCGCCCGACCGAGGTGGAGCATGGCGGCGAGTTGGTCGTGCCGAGCGCCCTTGACCGGATCGAGGAGCGCGCATCTCTCTGCCATGAGGACGCTCTGCAAGGCGTCCCACCCCAGCTCGCGCAAGCCCTGGAGCGCACCGATGTCTCCTCCGACGCGAGACCAAAGCTGCTCGAATGCGCCGACGAGCGTGGCGCCGGCCGCCGCTTCATCCACGGGCGCCTCGAGCGTGGCCTTCGTCTTTCCGCTCCGGGCGTCGAAGACGAGCAGCTTGATCGTGCCTTGACCCTCCGTCGGTGGCTCGAAGGCGCCCGTCAGAACGAGCGATACGTTCCGCGGACTGTCGCTCCCGCCTGCGATGTCCAGCCAGGCGGAGGGCGCGACGAACGCCTCGACCGGACCGGGCGGATCGCTGCGAGGCGCGGTCGCCCCCTCCGACTGGAGCCGGGCCAACCCCACGCCGTCTCCGTCCACTTGAACGAACGCATGGACGAGGGCGGCGAGCCCGAGGCCCAAGCCCCGCCCCTCGGCCGGCACGCCGAAAGGGATGACGATGGCACGCGGATCAGCCATGGTCACCGAAAGCGGTCCGTCGCCTCGATCAGCTCGTGCAGTGTGCCTGGCTCGCTCGCGGCGTGGGCGGCGTCGGGGACGAGTCGAAAAGTCGCCTCGGGCCATGCCCGGTGCAGCGCCCAGGCCGACTCCAGAGGGCACACGACGTCGTAGCGGCCGTGGACGAT
>DATGJA010000768.1:0-4014 GCA_035295445.1 Polyangiaceae bacterium
GGTCGGGCGCGATTGCCGGACGTCGAGCGACCGGCTCATGACGGCGCTGACCGAGGGGTTGACCGGGGCGGGCGCGCGCGTCGTCGACGTCGGGGTGGGCCCGACGCCGTTCCTCTATGCGTCGGTCCATGCTCTCTCGACCGACGGCGGCGTCATGATCACCGGAAGCCACAACCCTGCCGACGAGAACGGCTTCAAGATGATGCGGGGAAAGGCCAGCTTCTTCGGCGCCGAGATCCAGGCGCTCCGAAAGCTCGTGGAAGAGGGCCGCTTCGCCGCTCCCAAGACCCGCGGCGGCGTCGAGCGAGCGGACATGAGCGCGCGATACGTCGAGATGGTGACCGAAGGAATCCGCATCGCCGACGCGAAGATCAAGTTCGTGCTCGACGCGGGGAACGGCGCGGGCGGCCCCCTCGGCCTGGCGTGCATGCGGCATCTCGGCCTCCGCCCCGACGCGCTCTTCTGCGAGATGGACGGCCGATTTCCCAATCATCACCCCGACCCGACCGTACCCAAGAACCTCGACGCCCTGGTGGCGCGCGTCGCGCAGACGGGGGCGCGCGTCGGGATCGCCTACGACGGGGACGCCGATCGGATCGGCGCCGTCGACGCGAACGGAGACGTCATCTGGGGTGACAAGCTCATGATCCTCTTTTCGCGGGCACTGCTCGCCGAGCACCCCGGCGCGGCGATCCTCGGCGAGGTCAAGTGCTCCCAAACCCTCTACGACGACATCGCGAAGCACGGTGGGCGCCCGATCCTCTGGAAGACCGGTCATTCGCTCATCAAGGCCAAGATGAAGGAGGAGGGAGCGCTCCTGGCCGGCGAGATGAGCGGCCATCTGTTCTTCGCGGACCGCTACTTCGGGTACGACGACGCCATCTACGCGTCGCTGCGGCTTCTCGAGATCCTGTCGCGCGATCCCCGCAGCATCTCGGAGATGCTCGCGGACGTACCGCGCACCTTCGCAACCCCGGAGCTGCGCGTGGACTGTCCAGACGCGATCAAGTTCGACGTGGTCGCCGCGGTCCGCTCCCACTTCCGCTCTTCGGGCCTGCCGGTCATCGACATCGACGGGGCGAGGATCTCTTTCGGGTCCGAGCACGAACCCGCGTGGGGACTCGTACGCGCATCCAATACCGGGCCGGTCCTGGTCATGCGCTTCGAAGCGACCAGCGAGGCGCGGCGAGACACCATCCGAGCCGAGGTCGAGCGGGTGGTCGCCGACGCGCGCGCGCGATTCAGCGCCGGGCCGGCGTGACGAGCCCGACGACGCCGCCCGCCGCCTGGACCGTCGAGGCCGTGCTCGCGTGGGCGACGGCGGACTTTCGTGCGCGGGGGATCGACACGCCGAGGCTTGACGCAGAGCTGCTTCTCGGGCGGGCGCTCCAAGCGTCCAGGATAGCGCTCATCGTGGACGCGAAGCGGGTCCTGGACGCGGCCGAGCTGGGGGCGTTTCGGGAGCTCGTCAAGCGCCGGCGCGAGCGCCAGCCCATCGCGTACATCCTCGGTGAGCGCGAGTTCTACGGGCGCACGTTCCGGGTGGACCCGCGCGTGCTCGTCCCCCGGCCGGACACGGAAGCGCTCGTGGAAGTGGCGCTCGAACGAACCCGGTCTCTCTCCATGTCGGCCCGCGGGCTCGACCTATGCACGGGGAGCGGGTGCGTCGCCATCACGATCGCGCGAGAGCGGCCGACCTCGCGGGTCGTCGCGACGGACGTCAGCGCCGCCGCGATCGACGTCGCCAGGAACAACGCCCAGCGACTTGGCGCCTACAACGTCGCATTCTTGCCCGGAGACCTGTACGCCGCCGTTCCAGGCGAGTGGCGGTTCGATCTCATCACGGCGAACCCTCCCTACGTTCCGTCGGGCGAGATAGCGGACCTCCAGCCCGAGGTGCGAGACCACGAGCCTCGCGCCGCGCTCGACGGCGGCGACGACGGCATGACGATTCTTTGCCGCGTCGTCTCGGGCGCGGCCGACCGCCTTCGCCACGGCGGAGTCCTCGCCGTCGAGGTCGGGGCCGGCGAATCGACCGCCATCGCAGCGCGGATGGAGAATGCAGGCTTCGACCACGTCGAAATCCGGCGCGACTACGGGCGTATCGAGCGGGTGGTGAGCGCCGTGCTAAGAGCTCCCTGAAGCCCGCGTGATGTACGTCATCGGCACCCTGCTCACGGTGTTTCCGATGCTCGTCACCTACCACTGGGCGAACCGATCGTTCCCCTGGCTGGGGCGTCGGCCCAAGTGGATGGCCTGCCTGCTGGTCGGCTGCCTGGTGGCGAACGCCGTCCTCCGGTCGCTCGTCGTGAGCGGCTTCGGAGCGGTGGCCGGACACCCCCAGATCGTCGCCATCCTGGTGCTTACTGCGATCGACCTGACCTCCGTGCCCCTGGCCGCGCTCGGAGCGCTGACCTGGGCGTGCGCGAGGGCTCGACGCGCCCGACGCCCGCCCGCCCCCTCCACGGTGCCGCCCGACGGGCTGACGCGGCGACAGCTCGTCGAGGGGACAGGGGGCCTGGCCCTCTGGGGAGCGACCGGATCGCTCCTCGGCTGGGGGGCGATTCGCGGCCGACACGCCTTCCAGCTCCGCGAGTTCCCCGTCCGCATCGCGGGTTTGCCGCGGGCGCTCGACGGCTACGTGATCGCGCAGGTGAGCGACATCCACACGGGCATCTACGTCGGAGAGCGCGAGCTCGACGAAGGGCTCGCGCTCGTGCGCGCGGTCCGACCGGATCTCGTCGTCGTGACGGGTGATTTGGTCGACTTCGATTCGACCTACGCGCCTCTCGTCGCACGAAGGCTGGCCGACCTCCCGTCGCGAGACGGAGTGGCCGCCATACTCGGCAACCACGATTACTACACCGGTGCGGCGCGGGTCGCCGCCGCGATGCGTGCGGCCGGTCTGCGCATGCTCGTCAACGAGGGCTGCGTGATTCGGCCGGGGGACGGCGGCGGATTCGCCCTCCTCGGGGTCGACGATCTGGCTGCGAGTCGATATCGGGGGGACGGCCCGCTCCTCGATCGGGCCCTGAAGGACGTCCCGCCGGAGATCCCCCGCGTCCTTCTGTCGCACCAGCCGCACACCGTCGATCGATGGCCCGGACGGGCCGCGCTTCAACTCTCTGGTCATACGCACGGCGGTCAAATCAACCCCGCCGGGCTCAGGTTCGCCGATCTCCTCTTTCGATACGTCGCGGGCCCCTACTCCGTCGGGGGCACGACGCTCTACGTGAACAGCGGCTTCGGCACGGTCGGTCCCCCGACGAGGGTCGACGCGCCGCCCGAAGTCACCCGCATCGTGCTCGTAGCCGCGTAGTAACCTGCGGCGTGGCCATGCGCGGAGCTCTCGCCATCGGGCTCGTCGCGCTGAGCGCTTGCGTGAGACCCCCCACGCGCCCCTCCTCGCGACCGCTCGCCGACGAGCGAGCCGCCGCAGGTTCGCGTCCCAACGTGGACGGCGCACGAGAGCTCGACCAGGCCGGCGTGCGCGCGTTCCGCGAGGGCCGTTTCACGGATGCTGCCCGCTTCTTTCGCGCCGCCTTGGATCTCGGCGGCCCGTCGAGCGAGCTCTGGAACATCGCGCGGTCGCGAGAGCGGATGGACGATCCCGAAGGCGCGTCCGGGGCCCTCGACGAATACCTCGGTCGCCATGATCTCTCGGCTCAGGAGCGGGCCCAGGCGGAGCACGAGGTGCGAGCCCTGCGGGGACGACCCTCCGTCCTCATCGTGACGACGACCCCGTCCGGCGCCGTGGCGACCCTCGACTCGAAGGAGACCCTCGGCCCGACGCCGCTCTCGATCGAGATTGCCCCGGGGATCCACTCGGTCACCCTTCGGCACGGCCGCCGGCCGACCGAGACCCGAACCTTCGAGGCGAGCTACGGCCGCGCGGTGATCGTGTCCCTCGACCTCGGGCCCGAGCGCAAGTAGAAGACCGACGTACCGTGATCGCGACGCTCTTCGATTTCGACGGCGTGCTCGTGGACAGCGAGCCGGTCCACCTCGCGTCGT
>DATGJA010000769.1:0-2770 GCA_035295445.1 Polyangiaceae bacterium
CGGGATACCCGGGGAAAAACGAAGGGGAAAGTGCAGGGGTCGCGGCGGGTGCGGGCTACCTGGCAGCCGAATACATGGGGTGCCGCGTTATCAACAGCTCGTTCTGCTGGGTGCTTTCCGTGACGCCAATCGCATCGACCTCCCGGTGGGGAGAAGCGTATCGATCCGAGCGAGCGCACCGGGACGCGGCTCGATCGCGAACTTGCGCGCGCGCCCTCTCACCCGCGCCGCGCCCTCTCCACCATGTTCGGTGCGAGGTGCAGCGCGAACGCGTAGATGCTGAGCTGCGGCGGCACTCCGATGCTCGTCGGAAAGAGCGACCCGTCTGCCACGAAGAGCCCACGCAGCTGATGGTGCTCGCCCGTGCTGCGCACCACGCTCGTGTGCGCGTCGTCCCCCAAGCGCATCGTTCCCATCGGGTGGACCGACGTGATCGACACGGAGTGGGGACGCAGGACCGGCGATCGCGCCGATACGTCGACCCCGTCGAGGTCGGACGGCCGAGTGAATCGCTGCGCCGGAATGGCCGGGATCGTGACCTCCCTCGCGCCGGCGGCGAAGAGCAACCTCGCGCAGGCCACGAGACCCGACGCGAGCTGCGCGCGATCCCCCTCGTTCATCGCGTATCGAAGGCCCGGGCGTCCGTCGCCGTCGACGACAACCTCGCCGCTTGTCTCGTCGTGAACCATAGCGGTGAGCACCGCCAGGTGGGGATAGGACCGCATCGCCGCCATGTGGGACGCGCCGAACCCGGGGAGCGTCGAGGCGGCGCCGACCGGGTGCGCGAAGGCGGTGACGATCCACGTGCGTCGATCGCTCCCCTCTTCGTGGGACAGATGTTCGGTGCACTCGTAGCTCTGCGGCACGCCGCGCCAACCCTCCACCCGCTCTTCGAACCGACCGGCCACCACCGCGCCCGGATGCAACCGCAGTCCGCGCCCGAGCTGCGCGTGAGGGTCCGGGACGCCGCTCGCACGCGCCAGGGCCGCGCTGCCGACCGCGCTCGCGGCAAGGACGACCACGGGCGCCGTGATCGCGACCCGCGCGCACAGCTGGCCGTGCTCGTCCAAGGCGATCGCACGCACGCCCGAGACCCTGGTCCCGTCGTGGACGATGCGGGTCGCCCTCACGTCCGAGTACACGGTCGCTCCTGATCCGACCGCCTGAGGAAGGACGACCTTCAACGCGTTCTGCTTGGCGTCGTAGGCGCACCCGAGCTCGCAGAAGCCGCTGCCCTGGCACCCCGATCGGTTGTGACTCAAAGGCGCCCCGCGCCAGCCGAGCGCCTCGCACCCGCGACGGAGGATCTCGTTGTTCGCGTTCCGAAGCGGCGCGGCGATCTCTGAGACCGACAGGTCCCGTTCAATCGCCTCGAACGACGCCGCAAGGTCGCCCACAGTGGCGCCGCTGACTCCGTACTTTCGAGCCCAGAGATCGAGGATGGCCGCCGGGGTCCGCTTGCAAAGGTTGGTGTTGTGAACCGTGCTCCCTCCCACGCCGCGACCTTGCAGCACTCGGATCGCGAGGTCCTCGGTCGTTCGCGCACCCGCGTCCTGGAAGAGCCGCGGGAACATGTGGTCCTCGCGCTGGTCGAAATCCGCCGGCTTCGAGTGCGGACCCTCCTCGAGGGCGACCACGTTCAGACCGGCGCGCGCGAGCGACCGCAACGCGACCGACCCCCCCGCGCCGGTGCCGACGACCACGGCGTCGACGTCGAGGACCAGGTCCCGGTCGAACGTCCGTCCGGCGACGAACGCGCCGCTCATCGCCAGCCGGCCGGAGGCCGCCCCACGAGCGGCCCATCGTAGCCGAGGAGAGACCACGCCCTCGGATCCCTGTAGTAGCCGGCGAAGACGAGCGATTTGAGGCCCTCGAACCCGGAGCGCAAAAGGTCATGGCGCGACGATTCGATCGACGCGAGCACCGCGTCCTGGTCATCGGGACCTAGACGCGTGAAGCGCGACGCGAAGCCGACGGCGACGGGCGCGAGATGCTCGAGATATGCGAGGAACCGGCCCAGGTCCCGCCGGATATGGTCGCTCATATTGGCGAGCCACGCGTCGACGAACCCGGCTACGTCGAGGTCGTCCGCGGTCGGGACCGACGCGTCGCCGGGTCGGTCGGAGGAAGCGATTCGGCGCGCCGCATGCTCGACGACGACGAACTGCCACGGCGACAGCGTCAGGAGCTTCCGGTCCGGCGCGATCGCGTATCCACGCGAACGGACGATCGCCGTCCCGAGCGCGGCGGCCAGCACGAGGCCGGACGACGCCGCAAGGATCCTACGCCTCGAGAGCTTCCTCTGCGGCACCCCGGGTGCCGGAGGCGCGTGCTCGCCGTTCTCCTCGCAAACAAGCTTCGTCCCTCGCATCGCGGTGCGAGCGAATGTATAGCGCACAAGGCATGCGCCTCTTCGGCCTCACCGGCGGAATTGCATCCGGCAAGAGCACCGTCGCGGCCCGCCTGCGTGCTCGAGGTCTGCCTGTTATCGACGCCGACTTCCTTGCCCGCGAGGTGGTCGCGCCCGGCAGCGAGGGACTGCGCGCAGTCCTCGATGCGTTCGGCGCGGGCCTCGTCGACCCTAGCGGAGCGCTCGACCGGCAGGCGCTGGCGCGCATCGTATTCGCAGACGACGCGGCGCGCCGAAGGCTTAACTCGATCCTTCACCCGCTCATCGCGGGACGAACCGCGGCCCGGGCGGCCGAGCTCGAGGCGCGCGGCGAGGCGCTCGGCTGCTACGAGGCCGCCCTCCTCGTCGAGAACGGCGTGG
>DATGJA010000770.1:0-15595 GCA_035295445.1 Polyangiaceae bacterium
CACCGCGAGGCTCTTGCCCTTCATCACGAACTGGTCGATGCGCCGGAGCTCCTTCTCGCTGAGCTCCTTGGCCGGCTGCGTGATGATGAGACCATCGAGCTCGTCGGGGACCTCGTTGTCCCCGCCCTTCAGGTCCACGTCCTGGAACGTGTAGAAGGGGAAGTTCTGCGTGATGATCTGCTGGAGCGTGGGCTTCCCCATGTTCGAGGGGACGAGGTCCGCGTCGCTCAGCTTCAGCTCGTCGTGACCGGTGAGGACGCCGATCTTGTGCTTGATGCCGTCCGCCTTGTCGCGGATCTCACGCACCTTGTTCGTGATCCAGAACTCGAGGCCGTCGGTCCGGTCGGGCGGCAAGAACTTGATGACGTCTTGCTGCTCGCCGTACTTGAACACGAGGCCCATGAAGCCCTGCGTCACCGCGGCCTTCTCGTCGGTGTCGCTCGCCTCGCCGAACGGCTGCTCGAGCAGGCCGGCGTCCTTGGCCTTCTTCTTGGTGTCGTCGTCCTTCGGCTCGATGATCGAGTACTCGAACTTGCCGGCGCCCGCGTTTTTATATTCCTGCAAGAGGTCGCGCAGGTCGCGCACGAAGGCGTCGAGCTTCGGGAGGCCGCGCGTCACGTACGCGTCGACCACGAGCTGCTGCTTCATCGAGCGGAGCAGGTTCCCGCTACCCTTTGACAGCGTGTACTTCTCGTTCGCCGTCACGTCTTTGCGGCTGTAGACGCCGAGCGCCGAGAGGGCGTTCACCGCGACGAGGATCCCCGCGACGATGAGGATCAGGACGCCGCTCTCGACGGCGGTCTTCTTACGCTTCTCCATGGGTCAGGACCACTTTCGGCTCTCGAGCGAGCGAAAGCTCACCAAGAGGCAGAGGGTAGCCACCGATACGAAGTAGACGATCGCGCGCGTGTCGATGATCCCCCGCGCGAACGACTCGTATCGGGTTTGGAAGGATACGAATGCCAGCCCGTCGCTCAGCACCCCCCACGCGCTGTTCGACGACAGGAAGGTGACGAGCCCCCCGAGCGCGTAGAGGAAGAAGAGCGCGCCCGCCGTCAGGAAGAAGGCGATGACGTCGCTCTCGGTCAGGCTGGAGAACATCATCCCGACGCCGACTGCTGCGACGGAGAAGCAGGCGCAGCCGAGATATCCCGACCATACGGGCCCCCAGTCGAGCGCGCCCAGGTGCCATGGAAAGAAGAACATGCCGATGGGGTAGAGCAGCGTCAGCCCGAGGAGCACCAGGACCATCGTGCAGGACGCGACGTACTTGCCGAGGATCACCTCGCTGTCGCGCACGGGCATCGTGATGAGAAGCTCGAGCGTGCCCGACCCCTTCTCCGACGCGAGAGAGCGCATCGTCACCGCGGGGATGACGAAGATGCTCATCAGCGGCGGCAGATAGAGAAACATCTGGTCCATCGTGGCGCGATCGATCTCCCAGAAACCGCCCACCGAGACGTTGCCGACGCGCGTGTGCTGGATGACGAAGAGCAGCACCCCGAGGAGGAGCAGCGTCCCGCCGATCACCACGTAGGCCACCGGCGAATTGAACTGGGCGCGCAAATCGCGCTTCGCAATGATGAAGATGTTTCTCATCGATCAGCTCCCGACCTTGGCGGCCTTCTCGTCCCGTTCGCCGGCCTCCGAGTCGTCGCCCTCGTCGTCGTCCTCCTCGTCGCCCTCATCCTCGTCCTCCCCCTCGTCGTCGTCGACGCCGTCGCTCGCGGACGGTAGGCGGCGGTTGCGTCGCTCGTCGCCTATCGTCAGGTTGCGGAAGACGTCTTCGAGCGTCTGCGCGTCGCGCCGAAGCTCGAGGAGGACCCAGCCCTTGTCGACCATGAGCTTGAAGAGATCCGGCCGGAGGTCGACTTCCTTCTCGCTCACGAGCTCGTACGCGTGCGCGCGCTCGTCGGTGGGCAGCTCGCTCACCTTCTTGACGCCCACGACCTTTCCGAGCGCTTCTTCCACGTCGCCCTTCTTGGGGGGCGCGCCGCGTCCGCGGTACTGCGCCTCACCCGCCGACTCCTGGATCGCGACGACGTAGCGGACCCGGCCGCTCTTCGCGCGAATCTCGTCGAGCGGCCCGTCGGCGACGATGCGCCCCCGGGAAACGATGATCGCGCGAGCGCACGCCGACTCGACCTCGGCCAGGTTGTGCGTCGATAGGAGGACCGTCCGCTCCTGGCCGATCTGCTTCAAGTAGTCGAGGAACTCTGCCTTCTCGTTCGGGTCGAGGTCGCTCGTCGGCTCGTCCAGGATGAGGATCGGCGGGTCGTGGATGAGGGCCTGTCCGAGCCCGACGCGCTGACGATAGCCGTGCGACAGGTGACGGATCTCCTTCCCGAGCACTTGGCCGAGGCCGCACACCTCGACGATGCTCTTGGCCCGCTTGCGGAACGTCTCCTCGTCGAGGTGGCGCAGGTCCGCGGCGAAGCGCATGTACTCGAGGACGGACATCTCGAGGTAGAGCGGCGCGCGCTGCGGGAGGTAGCCGAGGCACTTGCGGACCTCGAGGGGCTCGTCGAACACGTCGTGCCCGTTGACCCGCGCGGAGCCCGACGTGGGGGAGATAAAGCACGTGAGGATGCGCATCGTCGTCGACTTGCCGGCGCCGTTCGGGCCGAGAAAGCCGACGATCTCGCCGCGCTTTACCTCGAAACTTATCTTGTCGAGGGCCCGGAACGACCCGAAGCTCTTCGACAGGTCGCTCGCGGAGATCATTACGTCGTTTGCCATGTCTTTGACCCGGACGAGTTCGGTAGCGGACGACGGAGACGAGGGTGGCGCAACGGCATGAAGCGCGACCTAAAACCGCCCGCAACCTCTCGAGGTTTCCCCCTGCGGGCGCGCCGTTCCCTCGCGAAAAGCAAGCGAAAACCAGGGGGAAAAGCGCGGCGCATCCTAGCGACGGGGATAGCCCTGTCAACCACGAGCGCCGCCGCCAAAAACAGGCGGCCCCGAAGGTTATTCCCGGGTGCCTACACTCCGGGTGCCCGGAGCGTCGCCACGACGCCAAAGTGGTCGCTCGGGAAAGTTCCGTCGTGGGGCTCGTCGAAGCACACGCGGGCCTCGAGAGGCTCGCACCGGAAGCGCGCGTCGCGCCCGCGGACGAAGACGTAGTCGATCCGCCGATCCGGCTCGCGCAGCGGGGCGGCGAAGTCGTTGCGGCGCGCGTACGTGAACCCGGGCGACCCGTCGCCCGCGATCGCGAAGGCGTCCTGGTAATAGACGCGGGTGCCCCCGCCGAGCGACGTCAGGCCGCGCAAGAAGCGGATCTCGTCCGAGTCGGGCTCCGCGTTGAAGTCGCCCACGACGATGGCGGGGAGGCCCCCGGCGCTTGTGAGCGATTCGACCCGCGCGACGATCTCGCGCACCTGCGCCTCACGCACGTGCCCATCCTCGAACTTCCAGTTGAGATGCGTCACGAAGAACGCAAGGGCGCCGAACGGCGCCGCGACGTCGGCGTACAGGAGTGTCCGTCGTTCGTCGGTCCCGACGCGCGGCAGCTCGAACGAACGCGACCGGGTGACCGGCCAGCGCGACAGGGCCGCGTTGCCCCACCATCGCTCGTCGTGGGCCCTGGCGTACGCGACGTGGTAGCCGAACCCCTCGGCGATCGCGGCGCCCTGGTCGAGGCCGTCGCCGTCGCCCGGTTCGAGGCGCACGACCTCCTGCAGGCCGAGCAGGTCCGGGGCGATCGCGGCGACCCCGGCGCGGATACCCTCGAGCCGGCGCTCCCAGGGGCCGAAGCGGTTCCAGATGTTGAGCGTCGCGACGCGGAACGTGTTCACGGGGACCACCCGCACTGTCGACCCTTGTTCTCGGTCGCTAGCCATTGCGAGAGTGGCGCGAAGTACTCGAGGAGCGCGCTCGCGTCGGCCTTGCGCCCCGCGCCGAGCGCCTCCATCGCGTCGGGCCAGGGCTTGCTGGCGCCGAGCGACAGCATGGCCCGGAGCTTGTCGCCCGCGCGCTTGTCGTCGTGGATCGAGCACTCGTCGAGCGGGCCCGAGTCCCCCTTGGCGCGGCAGAGCGCCTGGTGGAACTGGAACTGGTAGATGCGCGCGAGGAAATACCGCATGTACGGCGTGCTCGACGCGACGTGGAACTTGGCCGCCGGGTCGAAGTCCGCCTCGCCGCGCGGTTCGGGCGCCGCCACCCCCTGGTAGACGCGCTTGAGCTTCCACCATGCCGCGTTGTACCCGCCGGGCGCGATCTTCCCGGAGAAAACGTCCCAGCGCCACTTGTCGATGAGGAGACCAAACGGCAGGAACGCGACCTTCTCGAGCGCCATCTTGAGCTGCTTGTCGATACGTGCGTGGGCGCTCGCGCCCGCAGACGGTCCCCCGAGGAGGCCGACCTCCTTGAGGTAGTCCGGCGTGACGCTGAGGGCCATCGTGTCGCCGATGGCCTCGTGGAAGCCGTCGTTGGCGCCCTGCTGGAAGAGGATCGGGAGCTTGTCGTAGCTCTGGAAGTAAAACTCGTGCCCGAGCTCGTGGTGAATCGTCAGAAAGTCCTCTTCCGTCGGCTCGACGCACACCTTGATGCGCAGGTCGCCGCTCCAGCTGACGTCCCACGCGCTCGCGTGGCACACGACGTCGCGATCGCGCGGCCGCACGAAGAGCGATCGCTGCCAGAAAGTCTCGGGCAGCGGATCGAAGCCGAGCGCCGTGAAGAAGTGCTCGCCCTGCCGCACCATGCGCTTCGCGTCCCAGCGGCCGGCCTTTAGGGCGCGCGTCACGTCGGGCGAAGAATCGCCGGGGTAGGGCGTCGACAAGTCGTAGACGTTGTTCCACTCCTGCGCCCACATGTTGCCCAGGAGCTGCGCCGGGATGGGGGCGCCGTCGGGGACCCTCTGCTTGCCGTACCGCGCCTGGAGTCGCGCGCGCACGAAGCAGTGCAAGCCCTCGTACAGGGGCTTAACCTCGGCCCAGAGGCGCTCGACGTCCGCTTCGAAGTCCGCCGCGGACATGTCGTAGCTGGCGCGCCAGAGCGCGCCCACGTCGGCGAAGCCGCTCGCGCGCGCCCCTTCGTCGGCGAGCTCGACGTAGCGCGCGTACTTGTCGCGCATCGGCGCGCCGACCGCGTGCCATCCTTTCCACGCTTCGGTGAGCTCGTCGAAGTCGCGGCTCGTCGCGAGTACGCGCGAGAGGTCGTCGAGGTGAAGACACACCGGGGCCGTGTCGGCGCCGCCCTTCGCGTCCGGCGTCTCGGCCTTCCTGTATTTGAGCATCCGCGATCCGGGCGGCGGACAGTAGCGGCCCTTGCCGTACTCACTGGTCATCCACGTCTCGATGCCCGCAAGCTCCTCGCGACGGGCGGCGTCGCTGGGCGCCGGGACCACCTGCGCCAGCGAGAGGAGCGCGAACTTACGGGCGACGTCGGGCGGCAGATCGGAGCGGACGCGGTCGAAGCGGCGCGCGCGCCCAATCGCGTCGGCGACGTAAGCCGCCGTCGCCTCCTCGGCCTTCGATGCCTGGGCGTCGGTGTCGTCGGTGATGAAATTCTCGTTGATCCAGCTCGCCCGGTCGCGGGCGACCCAAAGCTGCCGGAGGGTGTCTTCGACGTCCCGGACGAACGCAGCAGCCTCCTGAACCGTCGGGCCGGGCGGCCGGACGCGGTCGAGGGTGGAGCTCGACGCCGGGGACGCTTGAGGCAGCTTGGGACAGACCGATACGTCGGGCTGGCCGCCGCAGGCGCCGAGGACGAAGCCAAGAGACCAGACGGCGGCGACGGGGGCGTATCGGCTCACGGGACGTAAGGCGTAACAGGAACGACGCCGTACCTGAAGGTGGCGCCGCCGCCCCCGCCGCGGTAGACGGGGCATGTGACCACCGATCGGCCGACGTCCTTTCCGAAGGACCGCATCAAGGTCCTGCTCCTCGAGAACATCCACGCGAGCGCGAACGAGCTCTTTCGCAGCGAGGGGTTTCACCTGGAAACCGTCCCGGGCGCGCTCGGCGAGGACGAGCTCGCGCGTCGCATCGAGGACGTGCACGTCCTCGGCATTCGCAGCAAGACCCGCGTGACCGACCGCGTCCTGTCGAACGCGCGCCGCCTGCTGACCCTCGGGTGCTTCTGCATCGGGACCAACCAAGTGGATCTGCCCGGCGCGAACCGCCGCGGCATCCCCGTGTTCAACGCGCCCTTTTCGAACACGCGGAGCGTCGCCGAGATGATCATGGCCGAGATCGTGTTCCTCGCCCGGCGTCTCGGCGACCGGGTTCGGGAGATGCACGCCGGCCAGTGGCGAAAGGTCGCGACGGGGTCGTTCGAAGTGCGCGGCAAGACGCTCGGGATCGTCGGCTACGGACACATCGGACGGCAGGTGGGCGTCCTCGGCGAGGCGCTGGGCATGCGCGTCGTCTTCTTCGACGTCGTGTCGAAGCTGCCCATGGGCAATAACCATTCGACGAAGACGCTCGAGGATCTGCTCGGTCAGAGCGACTTCGTCACCCTTCACGTCCCCGAGACGCCGCAAACGCGCGGGATGATCGGACCCAAGGAGCTCGCGGCGATGCGCACGGGCGCGTACCTGCTCAACGCGAGCCGCGGCACGGTCGTCGATGTTCCCGCGCTCGCCGACGCCATCACTCGCGGTCACTTGGCGGGCGGGGCGATCGACGTCTTTCCCCAGGAGCCGGAGACGAACAGCGACGGCTTCGAGACCCCGCTGCGGGGGGTCCCCAACGTCCTGCTCACACCCCACATCGGCGGTTCGACGGCCGAGGCGCAGGAGGCGATCGGCCGCGAGGTAGGAGAGTCGCTCATCCGCTTCGTGAACGGGGGCGTCACGCGCGGGGCCGTGAACTTTCCTCAGGTCGACGTGGCGCCCACGCCGGGCAAGCACCGCATCCTGAACGTCCACAAGAACGTCCCGGGCGTGCTGCGCGACATCAACCACATCGTGAGCGAGAAGGGCGCCAACATCGCCGGCCAGAACCTCGCGACCGACCCCAACATCGGCTACCTCGTGATGGACATCGACCAGGACGTCTCCCACGACGTCAAGAACGCGATGGCCGGCCTCGAGACGAGCATCAAGACGCGCATCCTGTACTGAGCGGCGCGCACGGGGGCCTTAGTCCGCACGCTCGAGCGAAGCGAGAGATCGGACGAAACAAACGACTTAGTCCGCACGCTCGAGCGAAGCGAGAGATCGGACTAGCGAACCCCCAGACGTAGGAAGCCTGACGTGCGGATCAGGGTCAAGGGGCGCGCGGCGCGTTCCGACGTCGGACGAATTGGGATTCGTGCACGCCTGCAGCGGGCTTGTCAGGGCGGTATACTGGTTGCACGGGGGTGGATTCATGGGGTCGCGCCGAATGGCCGTCGCGAGCGCCGCACTCCTTGCGTGCGTCGCTTCGTGCAGCAACAACGAAGACACGGGGGTCCTGGGCAATGGAGCGTTCCGCTACCTTTGCTCGAGCGAATCGACCGACGAGGCGTGCACAGGCGCGTCGGACGTGGATCTGCCGGCGGCGCTCGCCGTGGGAGCCAGTTTTCAAATCGCGTATTCGCCCAACTCGAGCTCGTCGGGCGGGGTCGTCGAGGGGGTGACCGGGTACGAGATCATCGCCGCGTCGCCCGAGTTCGCGACGACGACGGGGGACACCATCGCCGCGCAGCGGGAGGGGCTCGTGGCGCTGCTCGCCGAGCACGTCGGAAAGTCGACGGTGGACGATTTCATCCACCTGCGCTTCTCGACGATCGCGAGGCTGAAGCCGAGCGACTCGCAGGGTCGGCCCCTGCCGTTGCCGGTGTCGCTCGGTCCGGGCGAGAGCATGGTCGTGACGGTAGAACCGTTCGACGTAAACGCGGCCAAGCTCTACGGTCAGATTCCCTGCGCGTGGTATGCGCCGGGCGGTTCGCCCGTCACGGTCGACCCGAACGCGACGAGCCGCTCGGCCAGCGTGCAGGGGGTCGGCGGCGGGACCGGAACGGTACACGTGACGTGCGCCAGCGCCGTCGTCGACATCCCGTTCACGGTTAGCGGTCCGCCGCTGGCGGACGGAGGGACCAATGGCTGAAGGGCACAGCGTCGGACCGGGAGGAGGGGGGCGCGGCGTGCTGCGCGCGATGATCGTGTTTGCGTTCCCCTTCGCCTCCGGCTGTTCCGGGATCGATCACGGGATCCTCGACAACGTCACGCCCATGCCGGACACCTCGATCCTCTCGAGCGGGAGCGGCCAGCTTCACACGGGCATCGCGGCGGCGTTCAAGCCGCGCGTCTGGACGCACGACCTCTGGGGCACCCACGAGCAGGGGAGCAGCGACATCGGCGTGCAGACGTCGGATGGATCGATCCTTCACGTGGCCCCCGTCACCAACGACAACCGCTTCGTCATGTGGGCGGTGGCGCCGGGCAAAGCGACGTTGACCGTGACGCTCAGCGGCGACGTGGCGATGCGCGTGCCCATAACGGTGACGGATCCGCAATAGGAGCGCGGGCGCGGGCGTTTCCCGATCCCCGCGATGGAGGTCCTCAGTGGCACATGAAGGGCTGGCCGCTCTGAAGGCCGCAGAGCTTGAGCATCGCGCCCTGCGTGCACGTCTGCATCATGCATGCTTGGCCGTTCTTGCACTCCGCGGTCGAAGCGCAAATCTGCGCCGAGCCCTGGTTCGCCGTGTCGACCGGCATGCACGAGCCGCCGTTTGCAACCGTCTGGCACTGGGTCGAAACGTTATTTGTGGCCTTGACTACGACCCCGCAACAGACCTGTCCCGTCGGACAGTCGCACGCCTGGAGGCAGTGGAACGCGGCCGTGGCGGTCGGGTTGGGGCAGGTCGTGCTCGCCCCCGAAAGGCAAGTGCCGTTGAAGTTCCCGTCGATGCAGCAGGTGTTCGTCTTGAGGTCACATACCTGCGCCGAGGCTTGCGCCCCGCAGTTGGGGGGCATGTCCCCGCTGCAGTCGAGCGTGGCCGAGCCCGAAGAGCCCGTCGACGCGTCCGCCGTCCCGCTCTTCGACCCCGACGTCGGGGACCCGGAGCCCGACGTAGCGCCCGTATGCCCGCTGCTCGCGGCTCCCGAGCCGCTTGTGCTCCCGGACTGCACGCCCGTCGAAGCCGAGCCGGAACTCGGCACCGTCCCCGAGGAAGCGGCCGCATCGTCATCGGACACGGCGGCGCCCGAGGAAGACGCAGGATCACCGCCGACGAAGCCCCGGGACCCGACGGTGTTGCTGCAACTGGGGAGCACGCCCGGACCCACCGCCATCCCTGCGGCAAGGGCGAGATAAGGGCGGATCCGACGCGCGAACATAAGGCCTCCTCGAGGAATGGCGGAAATTCTAGCCTGCCCGGGCGGACGACGCGCGGCTCAGCGGCGTCTCGCACCTTAGGCGCAGACACGTGACGAAAGCGGAAATCGTGCGCATGCTGTGAACGGTTCACCGAACGATGAACACCCATCTCGCGGCCTTCGGTGTCTTTGTACTTTTTGCGGCCCTCGTCGCCTGCGAGCCGGCACAGGAGGGGCCCGCGCCCCAGACCGCCGCCGACGTTCCTCCTCCCCCCCCCGCGGCGCCGCCCTCTGGGACCTCTCCCGGAGGCGTGGGCCCCTCCGATACGCAGGGACAGGCGGATTCGGCCTCCGGCCCGGGGAACGCGGGGTATGCGGCCGGCGAGTACCCAATTGGCGAGGACACTGACTCGTACTCGGACAACGACCCGTCGGCGCTGACTGATTTCCACGGCGCGCTCGACGCGAACGGCAGCTGGGTGGACGACGGAGTGTACGGCACGGTGTGGATGCCCTCGACGGCGGCCGTGGGACCGGACTTCGTGCCCTACGTGACCGCAGGTCATTGGGTTTACGACGACGACTGGGTCTGGGTCAGCGACTACCCGTGGGGGTGGGCGCCGTTTCACTACGGCCGCTGGGTGTTCATCGATGGCCGCGGCTGGGGATGGGTGCCGGGCCGGGTCTACCGAGGCGCCTGGGTGACGTGGAGCGTCGACGACGGCTACGGCTACGTCGGGTGGGCCCCGATGGCCCCCGCGTTCCTCTGGTTCGGGGGAGTCGCCGTGGGGTGGAACGTCTACGTCGGCCCCCGCTGGGTGTACTGCCCTCGCGGCGCGGTTTTCTCTCCGGGCATCGGGGGCCGCGTCGTCGCCGGCCCTGCCGCGGCGCCGATCGCGGCGCGCATGCACATGTACGTCGGTGCGGCGTCGGGCGGGCCTCCGCCGACGCGCCTCGGCTACAACGCGGCCGAAATCCCCCACGGCGCCGGCGCCTCCGCGGGGCTCTCGCGCGCCCAGCAGTTCGCGCACGCCTCGACGGCGACGACCCTCGGCGCGCGGTCTCCGACCCGGTTCGCCGCGCCGACGATCAACTCCGCAGCGGGCGGCCGCGCCCCGTTTTCGACGACTCGCCCCGCGCCGTCCGCCGTCGCGCCCTCCACCCAGTTTCGCGCCGGAACGTCCGCCCCCGCGCAGAGCCACAGCGTCAGCACGCCCGGCGTGGGCACGGGCAACGCGCACCCGTCGGTCATCCGTCCATCGACGTCCGCCCCCTCCCGCGCCGCACCGTCGTTCCACGGTGGCGGTTCGGGCCACACGGGCGGCGGCGGACATCACCGGTAAGAGTCACCGGATTAAGTTTGGCAGGGGCGCACCGCCGTCGGTCACCGAGATGGGCCGGCCGGCGGGGGTCGACTCGGTGTGGCCCGGATCGAGTCCGAGCGCCGAGGCCATCGTCGCGAGCAGGTCCGGAACGGTCGTCGGAGTTCCGAGGACCTTTGCGCCGTCTTCGTCCGTCGCGCCGTGCGCCACTCCGCCGCGAAGACCGCCTCCTGCCAGTAGCGCTGTCCACGCCTGCGGCCAGTGATCGCGGCCGTCGTTGGCGTTGATTCGCGGCGTGCGCCCGAACTCGCCCATGCACGCGACCAGCGTTTGGTCAACCACGCCGCGAGCACGAAGGTCGTCGAGCAGGGCGGCGAGGGCCGTGTCGAGCGTCTGCGAGAGCGCCTTCGTCCTCTCGAAGTTGTTCTGGTGCGTGTCCCACCCGTCGAGCACGACTTCGACGAAACGCACACCGCGCTCGACGAGCCGCCTCGCCACCAGACACCCGCGACCGAAGTCCGTGTCCCCGTAAGCAGCGCGCGTCGCGTCGCTCTCGGTCGAGACGTCGAAAGCCGCCAGTCCCGGCGCGCGCATGAGGCGCACCGCTTGGGCGTAGATCTCGCGCCGCCCGTGCACCTTGGCGTCCCCCGTGATCCCGGCAAATCGCTCCTCGAGCGCGTCGAGCGCCGCCCGCCTCCTTTCGAAGCGCGCTTCGTCCACCCCGGGGGCCAGATCGACGTCCGCGGGCGACGCTCCGGCCTTCTGGATGACGAACGGTCCGTTCTCGACCCCGAGGAAGCCGGCGCCGAAGCTCGGACCGCCGATGCTGACGAAGGGCGGAAGCTCCGCGTGGGGCTCCACCGCGCGCGCCGCCACCCATCCACCGAGCGAAGGGTGCACGACCGTCGGGTTCGGGGCGTACCCCGTATGCACGTAGTACTGCGCGCGCGCATGGTTGCCCTCCTTGCTGCTCATGCTGCGCACGAGCGCGACGCGATCCATGCGGTCCGCAAGCTTCGGCAGGTGCTCGGCGACGAGAACCCCGTGGACGCACGTCTTGACGGCCTTGAACGAGCCACCGGTCGCGCGGCCCGGCTTGGGGTCGAACGTGTCGATATGGCTCGGACCGCCGTTCAGCCAAAGCAGGATGCAGCCTCGCGCTTTCGCGCGCGATGCGGCTTCCTGCGCGGCCGCGGGCGTTGCATGCCTCGCGACCAGGGCGCCGAAGACGGCGCTCGTCCCGATCCGCAAGACGCTCCGACGACACAACCGCAGCTCGCTCATCGGCGCCCCATGACGTTTAGTGATTGAGTCCGAACTCGCTCGAGTTGAGCAGCGCCCAGAGGACGTCCTCGTACGCCCGGGCGACCCCATCGACTCGCTCGCCCGCCGCGCGATTCTCCACCCCGCGCAGCGGGTCGGGCGGAAGGCGCTTTCCCAGCGGCTGCGGCGAGCCCGCGCGCCTCGCCGCCGGACTGCCCGCATCGCGCGCGACCGTGGCGGACACCCCCGACGGCGGCGCCGCCAGGAATTGCCGCCAGCGGCTGATCTCGTCCGGCGTCGGCAGGCGCGAGAGCACCCGCACGTAGAGCGCCTCGAGCTTCGCGGCGTCGTCGCCGGGCATCGCGAGCACGTCGCGCAGCGCGCCCCCGGGGAGATCGCTCGCGCCGGTGGCGACCACGCTGCCGTTGAGCAGCGCGAGCCCCTGCGCGACGGTCCCCTCGAATCCTTTCTCGTCGGTCTCTTCGTCTACGTCGAAGAGAAACCCGTAGCGCTCTCGGACACGAAACCGCACCTGCGCGAGGTCGAGGCGCCCGTTGGCCCGGACCAACCCTTCGAGGTCCGTCGCCGCCACGAGAGCATCGAGGAGCTCGCTCGGTCCCAGGGGGCTCACGCGGAACCGCTCCCAGAGCTTCACCTCGGGATCTGCCTTGGTCGTGGCGTCGTCGAGGGGCGCCGCCGAGCGGGCGTACGCCGCGGTCCCGACGATCACCCGCACCAGGTGCTTCACGTCGTATCCGCTCGCCACGAAGTCGGCGGCGAGCGCGGCGAGCAGGTCACCCTCCACGGGCGGGTTCGAGGGGCGCAGGTCGTCGACGGGGTCGACGAACCCTCGTCCCAGGAAGTGACCCCACATGCGGTTCACGAACGCCCGCGCGAACCACGGATTGTCCGGCCTCGTCATCCATTGGGCGAGCGCGGCCCGAACCCCCACCCCTGCGTCGAGAGGCGTCCCGTCGAGCGCCGTGGGGACCGCCTTGGTGACGGCCTCGAGATCGCCCATCTTCGCGAAGCGCGGCGCCGCTCGATCGAGGTCGCGGACCTCGACGCGCTTGACCATGCCCATCGCGTTCCCCGCGTCGATCGGGACGACGCGCGTCCGGACGAACGCCGCCGCGAAGGCCTGGAAGTCGTGCTGCGTCCACTTCTCGGTCTTGTGGTCGTGGCACTGCGCGCACTGGATCTGCACGCCGAGCAGGGTGCGAGAGGCCGCGCCCGCGAGGTCCTGCGGCGCGTCCTGGTACTTGAGCGTCCAGTTGACCGCGCCGCGGATCGTCGGTCCACGTCCGCCGTCGCGCCCTTCGTCGGCATCGGCCTCGCGATGGGACCCTCCCTCGCTGTTCTGCCCCGTGGCGGTCAGAAGCTCGGTGACGAGCGCGTTCCACGGCGCGTTGCGCGCGAAGGCGTCGTGCAGAAATCCCCGGAACGCCCCGCGATCCACGTCGGGCCGACGGGCGTCGCGGCCCATCCAGACGTCGTCCCAGTAGGCGGTCCAGTGGTCCGCCCACATCGGCGAGGCCAAGAGGTCTTCGAGCGCGCGCGATCGCTTGTCGGCCGCGCCGTCCGCGAGAAAGCGCCGGACCACCTCGGGCGGAGGGATCGTCCCGACCACGTCGAGCCACGCCCGCCGCACCCAGGTCGCGTCGTCGGCTGGCGCCGTGGGCGTCACCCCCGCCGCGCGCCACGCCCCGAGGAGCCGGAGGTCGACGTCCGCCGCGGCAAGGAGCTTCGGGCCGGACGCAGCGACGGGCGGGGCAGGCGGGGACGCCGACGGCGCGGGCGCCGCGGGGGGAGGCCCGCTGCGATCGCATCCCGCGAGGAGCGTCGCAGCGGCAAGAGCCCAGGCTCGCATCCGAACCATCGTCCTTTCTGCAAGCGGCGACGGCAACCGGCCGACGGGCCCAGGCGCGTAAAACTCCGTAAAGGGTGCGGCTCGATACACGTGGGCAAAATGGGTAGATTGTCGCCCACTTGACAGTCAAAAGGGGCTGGGCCCGGCACGGTGCCGGGGCATTCGTCCCCGGTTTTGGGTTCATCGTCCGAACTCTCGCTTCGCTCGAGCGTGCGGACCAGGAGAAGTCCCATGAGCGACGTCGTCACCTTCCAGAAGCGAGGCTCCGTCGGCCTCGTCCTCGTCGACAGCCCGCCCGTCAACGCCCTGAGCCAGGCCGTTCGCCAGGGTCTCTCGGACGCGCTCGACCGGGGTCTCGCGGACGCCGAGGTCAAGGCGCTCGTCCTCGGCGCCGCGGGCAAGACCTTCATCGCAGGCGCGGACATCACCGAGTTCGGCAAGCCGCCCAGGGAGCCTGCGCTCGACGCCGTCATCGGCCGCTACGAGGCGAGCCCCAAGCCCGTCGTCGCGGCGCTCCACGGCACGGCGCTCGGCGGGGGCCTCGAGGTCGCGCTCGGGTGCCACTACCGGGTGGCGACGCGCGACGCGAAGTGCGGTCTGCCGGAGGTCAAGCTCGGCATCCTGCCGGGTGCCGGCGGGACCCAGCGCCTGCCCCGCCTCATCGGGGTGCCGAAGGCCCTCGAGATGATCGTCAGCGGCGACCCGATCGGCGCGGCGGAGGCCAAATCGCTCGGGCTGGTCGACGAAGTGGTCGAAGGGGGCTCCCTGGTGGAAGCGGCGCTCGCCTTCGCGGCGCGCGTCGCGGACAAGCGACCGGTCCCCCGTGCGCGGGAACTCTCGGCGGCGCTCGACGAGGCGCGCAAGATCCCGGGCCTCTTCGAGAAGGCCACCAAGGACGCGATCGCGCGCGGGCGCGGCGGGCGCGCTCCGGCGCGCTGCGTCGAGGCGGTCAAGGCGTCGGTCGAGCTTCCGTTCGAGCAGGGCCTCAAGCGCGAGCGCGAGCTCTTCAAGGAAGCGGTCGAATCCACCGAGTCGAAGGCGCTTCGGCACGTGTTCTTCGGGGAGCGGACCGCCTCGAAGATCCCCGACGTGCCGGCGGACACGCCGACCCTCCCTGTGCGCAAGGTCGCCGTCCTCGGCGCGGGGACCATGGGCGGGGGCATCGCGATGGTGTTCGCGAACGCCGGGATCTCGGTGGTCCTCGTCGATCGCGAGCAGCCCTTCGTCGACAAGGGCCTCGCCATCATCTCGAAGAACTACGCCGCGACCGTCAGCAAAGGGCGCCTCTCCCAGACGGAGATGGACTCGCGCGTCGGCCGGATCAGCGGGACCACCTCCTGGGACGCCCTCGGCGACGTGGACCTCGTGATCGAGGCCGTGTTCGAAGAGATGGCCTTGAAGAAAGAAATCTTCGGGAAGCTCGACACGCTCTGCCGCCGCGACGCCATCCTCGCCACCAACACGTCGACGCTCGACGTGAACGAGATCGCCCGCGCCACTTCGCGGCCCGAGCAGGTCATCGGCCTGCACTTCTTCAGCCCCGCGAACGTGATGCGGCTGCTCGAGATCGTGCGCGGCGACAAGACGTCCAAGGCCGTCGTCGCGACGAGCATGAAGCTCGCCAAGCAGATCGGCAAAGTGGGCGTCCTCGTCGGCGTGTGCACGGGGTTCGTCGGCAACCGGATGCTCCACATGTACGGGCGCGAAGCTCAGCTCTTGATCCAGGAGGGCGCGCTGCCGCAGCAGGTCGACGCAGTGATGACGCGGTTCGGGTTCGCCATGGGCCCCTGCGCGACGGGCGACCTGGCGGGCCTCGACGTCGGCTGGCGGATCCGCAGGGGGCAGCCCAAGCCGCCGCCCGGCGCGCGGTACAGCGGAGCGGTCCCCGATCGGCTCGCC